>JAUJNJ010000059.1 GCA_030448225.1 Phycisphaerae bacterium | reverse complement strand
GGGCATCGACTCACGTCGATCCTGGGACTCCGGCCTTAGTGTGGCCCTCTACTGCCCGCCTCCGGGCTATACCGCCCGGCAACGCCTTGCCGGGCACCAAGGCGACCTTCCAGATCCGCATCTGAAGGCCGCTTTCGCGTCCGACCCGTTTCACCGTGTCGGACGCTCCAATCATACGCCGGGTGGAGCGGAGGGATCGAGGAAATTTTCCGCGACCCGACGGTTTTTTGGACGTCGTTTTCGACGGTGAGATGGACGACGCAACGGGTGGTTCCCGCCATGTGAAGCTTGTGTCGCGTCGCTCGTGTCGTTCGCGTCCCCGCTGAAGTCGGGACGCTGCGGGGCGATCGTGGGGTCGAAAAAAGCACCCCCGGCGCCTTGCGGCGCCGGGGGTGGGTTGAGGGTGCGTTGCGTGGGGATTCTCGTCGGCGGTTACTCGTTGGTGAGGTCGACAAGGGTCTCCGGCGCCGGGCGGCGCTGGAGGGTCACGCGGTCGACGATCGTCCCGCCCTGCTGGTTGGCCAGGAACAGGTCGGTTCCGCCGCCGCCGACGAGGCGATCCTCGCTGGCGTCGTCGAGCGTGGACGTGGCGTTGAACCCGGCGCCGCTCTCGCCGACGCCGGCGGTGCCGGTGATGTTGGTGACGCGGGTCGCGTACGGCCCGGCGCCGACCCACTCGTTGAAGATCGCCGCCAGCGCGGTGCGGTTGTCGGGGCTGTCGACGTCGAAGTCGCTCTGGCCCGAGATGAGGATGTCGTCCTCGCGGCCGCCGTTGATGCGGTCGGCGCCGGCGCCGCCGATCATGATGTTCCGGCCGAGCCCGCCCGCGATGCGGTCGTCGCCCGCGCCGCCGATCAGCACGTCGCTGAACCGCCCGCCGCTGATCCGGTCGTTGCCGTTGCCGCCGAAGATGCGGACCGGCCCGCGGAACCCGCCGGGGGTGATGCGGTCGTCGCCGTCGCCGCCGACGATGATGACCTGCCCGGTCGGGATGTCGAACAGCTGCGGCGCGTTGCGGTCGATGCGGATGCTGAGCTGCGTGCGGCGGCGGCCGACCGTGATCCGGTTTGCCCCGGTGTCGCCGGCGATGAACAGCGCCGTCTGCTGCGGGTTCGACGGGTTGGGGCCGGCGGTGACGCCGGTCACGTAGATGCTGACGTCGCCTTCGGCGTCGCCGTCGGGCCCGCTCACGCGGTAGGTGAGGAAGTCGGGCGCGCTGGCCGTCGAGCCGGTGCCCGGCGTGTAGGTGATCGTGTTGTCCGGGTTCACGACCGCCGTGCCGTTGGTCGGCTCCTCGGTCAGCGTGACGGTCACGGTCTGGCCGGCAAAGGCCGCGTCGTTGGCCAGCACGGTGATCACGACCGGCGCGGCGCCGGTCGGGCGGGTGACCTGGTCGTCGACGGCCTCGGGCCCTGCGCCCGCGTCGGCGTCCTCGATCGTGCCGACGCCCTGCGCGTCGGTCAGCGTCACGTTCTGGGGGTTCGACAGGTTGACGAAGAACGTCTCGGTCGGCTCCGCGCTGGCGTCGCCGACGACCGGGACCACGACCTCCTTGGTCGTCTCGCCCGGCGCGAACGACAGCGTGCCGGTGGACTCGGTGTAGTCGAGCAGGCGGATGGCGGTGTTGTCCGCCGTCGCGTACCGCACGCTGACCGGCTGCGTGCTGGCGGCGGTGAGCGTGACGGTGAACGTCGCGTCGGACGTGCCGCTCTCGCCCTCGGTGATCGTCACGTCGTCGATCGTGACGCCGACCGGCACGTCGTCGTCGACGATCGTGCCCGTTGCGGTCGCGTCGGCCAGCGCGACGTTGACCGGCGCGGTGAGCCTGACGGTGAACGTCTCGTTCGGCTCGTCAACCGTGTCGGCCGTGATCGGGACGGCGACGTTCTGGCTCGTCGTCGTGCCGCTGAACGACAGCGTGCCCGTGCGGGCGCCGTAGTCCTCGCCCGCGGTCGCGTTGCCGTTGTCGGTGGCGTAGTCGACCGTGGCGGTGATGCCCTCGGGCAGCGCGCGGGACAGTTCGACGTTGAACGTCGCGTCGGACGAGCCCTCGTCGCCCTCCTCGACGATCACGTCGTTGATGAACACGCCGATCGGGCCGTCCGCGTCGTCGTTGACGATCGTGCCGGTGCCGGTCGCGTCGTCGAGCGTCGCGTTGGTCGGCGCGGTGAGCGTGACCTCGAACGTCTCGTCCTCCTCGTCGAACGTGTCGCCGACCACGGGGACGCTGATGACCTGCTGCGTCTCGCCGGGCGCGAACGTGAGCGTGCCGGTGGTCGCGGTGTAGTCCTGGACGACGACGGCCGTGCCGCCGCCGGCCGCGTAGGTCACGGTCACCTCGCGGGCGCTGGCGGCCGAGAGCAGGACGGTGAACGACGCGTCGGCCGTCTCGCTCTCGCCCTCGGCGACGGTCACGTTGTTGATCGTGAGCGTCGGCGTCGGGTCGTCGTCGACGATCGTGACGGTGGAGACCGTCTGCGCGCCGAGCGAGACGGCGCCGGTCGGGTTGCTGAGCGTGACGGTGACCGTCTCGTTGTCCTCGTCGACGATGTCGTCAACGATCGTGACGTTGAACGTCGCGGTCCCGGCGCCGTCGGCGAACGAGACGGTGCCGGTGCCCTCGGCGTAGTCGTCGCCCTCGGTCGCGGTGCCCGCCGACGTGGTGACGTCGACGGTGGCGGCGCCGGCGGTGTCCGTGCGCGTGACGGTGACGGTGGCGACGCCGGCGTTCTCGTCGACGTCGAAGTTGGCCGCGCTGAACGCGATGTTCCCGGCCGAGCCGATCGTGATCGCCACGTTCTCGGTGTCGGTCTTGGCGCCGCCGGTGCCGGTCGCGCCCTGGTCGCTGACCGTGACCTGCAGGCCGCCGGCGCCGACGAACCCGGTCGTCGGCTGGAACGAGAGCCCGTTGAGGGCCGCGTTGACCTCGGCCAGCGTGCCGGTGAACGCGGCGTTGGCGTCGCCCGTCCCGTCGCCGGTCGTGAACGTCAGGCCGGTGGTGGAGCCGAGGTTGATCGTGCCGTTGGTCGCGGCGAGCGTGACGGCGACGTCGCCGGCGGCGGCGTCGGTGTCGGCGACGGAGACCACGTTACCGTTGGCGGTGGAGAAGACCAGCGGGGTGTTCTGCGACGCGGTCTGGGCGCCGGGGACGGTGATGACCGGCGCGTCGTTCTCCTCGCCGCCGCCGCCACCGGTGGTGATCGTGATCGGGACCGTGTCGGTGTCGGTCTGCACGCCGCCGGTGCCGGTCGCGCCCTGGTCGCTCGTGGCGATCTGGAGGCTGCCGCTGCCGGCGGTCGCGCCGGCGGTGTAGGTCAAGCCGGCCAGGGCCGCGTTGACGGCGTCGACCGTGCCGGTGAACGCGGTGGTGGCGTCGCCGTCGGCGTCGGTGACCGTCAGGCCCGTCTCGCTGCCGAGCGCGATCGTGCCGCCGGTCGCGGTGAGCGTGACTTGAATCGGGCTGGTGCCCGCGTCGGCGTCGGCGACGGTGATGCGGTTGTTGTTGGCCTGGTTGAACGTGAGCGTCGCGCCGGCGGCGACGGTCTGGGCGGCGGTGGGCACGATGTTGACCGGCGGGTCGCCGGCGTCGCCGCCGCCGCCGCCGCCGGTGCCGTTGGTCAGCACCACGTCGTTGCCGTCGCCGCCGACGTAGGAGACCGTCAACGTGCCGGGGCCGTCGCCGACCGTGACCGTCCCGCCCTCGGCGACGCCGGTGAACGTGCCGCTAACCGGGTCGGTGCCGTCGTTGCTGACGATGATGAACTGCTGATTGGTCGTCGGCGTGAAGCCGGAGCCGAACGTGTCCACCTCGAGTGTGACGCCGCTGACGTCGACCGCGCCGGTCGTGCTGAGCTGGTCGTAGCCGGTGCCGGGGTCAGCGCCGTTGATGTTGACGGTGTACTGCGCGCCGGTGCCGGTCTCGATGTCCTCGGTGGCGATCACGCCGGTGCCGCCGGAGACGACGCCCGGCAGGATGCGGCCGGTCGAGGTGACTTGGCGGAGGTCGCCGACGCTGCCATTGCCGCGGAGCGAGCCGGAGACGGAGACGTTGCTCAGGCCCGTGGCGAACGTGCCGCCGGCGGGGTCGTTGACGGTGAGCGTGCCGCCGCTGGCGACGGTCGTCGTGCCGGTGTAGGTGTTGTCGCCCTCGATGAGCGTGGTGCCGCCGCCGCCGCGGCGGGCGATCCCGCCGGTCGCGCCGGTGCCGGTCCCGGAGACGACGCCCTCGAGCTCGATCGTGCCGCCCTGGGTCGTCTCCAGCAGGTTCGTGCCGAGGTTAACGTCGCCCGAGACGCGGAGCGTGCCGCCGGTGGCCTGCGTGAACGCGAGCGGGGCGCCGAGCGTTACGCCGAGGTCAACGATGTTCGCGAGCGCGCCGGTGCTCGACGAGGCGATGTTGCCGCCGAGCGTGATCGGCGCGCCGCCGAGGGCGTAGCCGCCGCCGGTGCCAGTGAACTGGATCTGCCCGAACGTCGTGTTGTCGGGGAAGTTGTTCGTGTTGGTCTTGCGGGCGGCGTCCTCGGGGAACTGCAGGATGTCGTCCGCGGCGCCCGTCGGCGCGACCTCGCCGACCCAGTTGGCCGGCGTGGTCCAGTTGTCATCGGCGCCCGCCCCGCCGTCCCAGACGAACGTGGCGAACAGGCGGCGGCATTCCAGCCGCTCGACGGCGGTCGCGGCGGCGCGTTGGAGGCGGGTCTTGCTCGGGCGCGGTGTGGATCGGCTCATGTGCGTGAACTCCTTCTCACTGTCTGGCGGACGCGGCCTGCTCCCCCACGTGGGGACGTGTGTCGCGTGCCTCTCTTGTCTTGGATGGGTGACGTGTTGTTCGGTGCGGCTGACCGCGCGGCCCCGGGCGCCCAGGCCTCGGCAGCCCACGCGCGTCGGACGGTCCGACACGGATCGTAAAGACACTGCCGCCCGCGGCGCGCCTGCGGCGTGCTCGACTGCCGGAGAGATGGAACCCGGCTCCTGTCAACGTCGTCAGAACGGGCGTTTTCGGCGGCTCAAGCTGCATCAAGGTGGGTATATGAGGCGGGGTCGGCAATAGTGTCAATAGGCGTGTTAGCGCAAATCCGGCCGAATTCGTGGAAACGGATCACCCCGCTTTCGGGAGCGTCCGCTCGGACTCGGCGCGTGGCCGCCGTGCCGGATCGTTATCGGTCGTGACCGGTTCCCCGCTGCCGCCGTCGGCCGGATTTAGTCGATTTTGGTGGAGGCGGCGGGCCCGACGGGGTAAGTTGCGGGCCTCACGGCATCACGTCAGCCGGCGGCCCGACCTCCGATGCGTTCGGCCGCCCGCGAGTCTCTGCAACCGGCGGAAACGAGGGCACGCGGCGATGATCAAGTTCACCGGCCGGGGATCCACCCAGACCTGCGACGGCACGACCCGCCGCGACTTCCTGCAAGTCGGCGCGCTGGGCGCGCTCGGCCTGTCGCTCCCCCACCTCATGGCGATGCAGGCGGCGGGCGCGGTGAAGCAGGGCCACGACGAGCGGTCGGTCATCATGATCTTCAACCTCGGCGCGCCGAGCCAGATTGACCTCTTCGACCCCAAGCCCGACGCGCCGGAGGAAATCCGCGGTCCGTTCAAGACGATCCGCACGAACGTGAAGGACATCCAGCTCACCGAGCTGCTGCCGCTGCACGCGAAAATCGCCGACAAGTTCTCGCTCGTGCGCAGCTGCTACCACACCGCGGCCGCCGTGCATGACACGGGCCACCAGATGATGCAGACGGGCCGGCTGTTCAGCGGCGGCGTGAACACGCCGCACGTCGGCTGCGCGATGGAGTTTCTCAAGGGCCGCCGCAACGAATTGCCCGCCCACGTAATCCTGCCGCAGGCGATGGGCCCGACCGGCGGCAACATGCCGCACGGGCAGGACGCGGGGTTCCTCGGCAAGCGGTTCGACCCGTTCGTGCTGAACGCCGACCCGTCTCAGAAGGGGTTCAAGGTCCCCGACCTGCTCCCGCCGAGCGAGATCGGCGAGGCGCGCGTGGCGCGGCGCAAGAAGCTGCGCGACATCGTCGAGGGCGCCGTCAAGGGGTTCGAGTCGAGCGAGAACGCGGCCCTGATGGACGCGAACTTCGCGTCGGCGTTCAAGCTGATGACCAGCCCCCGCGCCCGCGACGCGTTCGACCTCACGAAGGAGCCCGACAGCGTCCGCGAGCGCTACGGCATGACGCGCTTCGGCCAGTCGTGCCTCCTCGCCCGGCGGCTCGTCGAGGCGGGCGTGCGGTTCGTGACGGTCAACACGTTCATCACCGTCTTCAACGAGATCACCTGGGACGTGCACGGGTCGAACCCGTTCACGTCGATCACCGGGATGAAGGAGATCGTCTGCCCGATGTACGACCAGGGCTACAGCGCCCTGATCGAGGACCTCGACCGACGCGGCTTGCTTGGCAACACGATGGTCTGCAACCTCGCCGAGTTCGGCCGCACGCCCCGCGTCAACCCCGCCGGCGGGCGCGATCACTGGCCGCAGTGCTGGACGGTCTACTTCGCCGGCGGCGGCGTGCAGGGCGGGCGCGTGGTGGGCCGCAGCGACGACAAGGGCGCCTACCCGACCGAGCGCCCGGTCACCCCGGCGGAGATCGTCGCCACGATCTACCGCAGCCTCGGCGTCGACCTCACCGAGGAACTCCCCGGCCCCGCCGGCCGGCCGTTCCCCGTGGCGGACTTCGGGACGAAGGCGATCGAGGAACTGTTCTGACGCGTTCGCGTGACGCCGCGCGACGTGACTGCGACGGCGGCGACTCACAAAAACCCTCCCGGTGCGCCGGCGAGGGGATGCGGTGAGCGTACATGTCTTCAGGCGTGGCGAGCGCGGCGACGTGACTCGTCGGCCGTACGCCACACGACAATTGCGGCGCGAAGACCCGCACCGATCGCGCCGCGGTAGCCCGGCTCGCTCAAGCACGTTCGAGACGACGACCATGAAGAAGCCGTTCCTGACGCTCTGCTCGATCATCCTTCTGACGACGTGGACGTCCGTCGCCCACGCCGCACCCGGCGTCGCCCTGCTGCCGGCCGAGATCACGCTCGACGGCCCCGCGGCGCGGCAGACGCTCCTCGTGCAGCGCGTCGACGGTTCTCGCCTGCTCGGGCAGGTGACGGAGGGCTTAGCCCTCTCGTCGAGCGACCCGGCGGTCGTGAAGATCGAGGCCGGCGTCGCCGTGCCGGTCGCGAACGGACGCGCTCACATCTCAGTTCAATCGCATGGTGCGACCGCGGTCGCGGAGGTCACCGTCGCGGGAATGGGCGAGGCGTTCGAGTGGAGTTTCCGCAATCACGTGCAGCCGGTGCTGGCGAAGTTCGGCTGCAGCAGCGGCGCCTGCCACGGGGCGGCCGCGGGGCAGAACGGGTTCCGCCTCTCGCTCCGCGGGTACGACGACGAGGGGGACTGGCGGAGCCTCACCCGCCACGCGCTGGGCCGGCGGATCGTGCCGGCCGATCCGTCGAGCAGCCTGCTGGTGACGAAGGCGACCGGCGCCGTCCCGCACAAGGGGGGCGTGCGGTTCGCGCCCGACTCGCGCGAGTACCGCGTCCTCGGCGAGTGGATCGCCGCCGGCGCGCCGGGGCCGAAGGCGGACGACGCGCGCGTGCAGCGCATCGAGATCCTGCCGAACCACGTGATCCTCAAGCCGGGCGACGCGCAGCAGATCGTCGTCCGCGCCCACTTCGACGACGGCTCCGCGCAGGACGTCACCCGATGGGCGAAGTACACCGCCGCCGACACGAGTGTGGCGACCGTCGAAGACGCAACCGGCAAGGTGAGCGTCGTCGGCCACGGCGAGGGCGCGATCACGGCGTGGTACCTCAGCAAGATCGCCATCGCCACCGTCGCCTCGCCCTACGCGACGCCGGTGCCGCCGGAGACGTTCGCCGCCGCCCCCCGGCGGAACCTCGTCGACGACCTCGTGCTGGACAAGCTGAAGGACCTGAACCTCCCGCCGTCGCCGCGGTGCGCCGACGAGGAGTTCGTCCGCCGCGCGTTCCTCGACACGATCGGCGTGCTGCCGACGCCGGACGAGACGCGGGCCTTCGTCGCCGACGCCTCGGGCGCCAAGCGTGACGCACTGATCGAGGCGCTCCTGCAACGGCCGGAGTTCGTCGACTACTGGACGTACAAGTGGTCCGACCTGCTTCTCGTCAGCAGCGTCGCGGCCAAGCCCGGCACGATGTGGGCCTACTCCAACTGGGTGCGACCGCGTCGCCCGGAACGTGCCGTGGGACACCCTGGCCCGCGAGGTGATCACCGCCCGCGGCAGCACGTCGGAGAACGGCGCGGCCAGCTTCTTCGCGCTGCACGACGACCCGCGCGCGAGATGAGCGAGACGGTCACGCTCACGTTCCTCGGCCAGAGCATCAACTGCGCCCAAGTGCCACAACCACCCGATGGAGAAGTGGACGAACGACCAGTACTACGGCATGGCCAACCTCTTCGCCCGCGTCCGCACCAAGGGCGACGGCGGCACCGGCAAGAAGGGCGGCCAGGGCGCGTCGTCTTCGCCGCCGACGAGGGTGACCTCGTCCAGCCGCTGACCGGCAAGCCCCAGCCCCCCCGCCCGCTCGAGGGCGACGCCGTGCCCGCCGACGCCACGCGCGACCGTCGCGAGTACCTCGCCGACTGGCTCTGCTCGCCGAAGAATCCCGCCTTCGCCCGCTCGATCGCCAACCGCGTGTGGGCGAACTTCATGGGCGTCGGCCTCGTCGAGTCGGTCGACGACATGCGCGAGACGAACCCGCCGAGCAACGAGAAGCTCATGGCGGCCCTCGCCGCCCACGTCGTGGAACAGAAGTTCGACCTGAAGGCGCTCATGCGGCTCATCCTTCAGTCCGAGACCTATCAGCGCTCGAGCAAGCCCCTGCCCGGCAACGCCGGCGACCGCCGGTTCTACAGCCGCTACTACCCCCGCCGCATGATGGCCGAGACGCTGCTCGACGCGTTCAGCCAGGTCACCGGCGTCCCCACCGAGTTCAAGAACTACCCCGCCGGCTGGCGCGCGCGACGCAACTGCCCGACACGAACGTCGAGTCCTACTTCCTCGCCTCCTTCGGCCGCCCGGTGCGCGAGGCCACGTGCGAGTGCGAGCGGACGAAAGAGCCGAGCATGGCCCAGGTGCTCCACATCGCCAACGGCGACACGGTGAACCAGAAACTGCGGGCCAAGGGCAGCGTCGTCGAGCGCGCTCGCCGCCAAGACGCCGGACGACCAGCTCGTGGAACAGGCCTACGTCGCCGCCCTCAGCCGCAAGCCCACGGCGGAGGAGTCGAAGGCGATCCTGGCGGTGCTGGCGGAGGCGAAGCCGGCGGAGAAACGGGAGGTCGTGGAGGATTTGTACTGGAGCCTGCTGAGCAGCAAGGAGTTTTTGTTCAACCGATGATCGCGGGCCGAGGCCGTCGATCGACCTATCGTCCGCTAGGAACCGCCCGAGGTACGTGCCCATGCGACATGCCTCAGCCATGGCCGAAAAGATGATTGGCGGGCGCAAACGCGTCATCGAAGTACGCGTCGCCGTTGATCGCCCGAGCGATGCTCGCAAGAGCTACATCCGGTGCATCAAAGCGCACAAGTACTCTGCAGCCGGCGCGGGTGCATGGTCCGGCCGCTCGTTTTGCGCGCCACCGCGTCGACCCAGACTATTTCCAGATCGCCATTCTCGAGATCGACGGAGACACCGACGTGGGAGAGGCTGGGACGGGTGCGGCCGTCGCATCGGTCGCGGCAACCTGGATCGCGTACAGTGTTGACTGGGCCGACGCCGATCTGGGCAACACGGACGGCTGGTCGCTGCGGCGGACCGCAGGAAGATGAGTGAGCTGCTGCACCGTCGGAACTCGCGGCGAGCGTTCCGGCAGAGTCGAAGTCGCTTGGCGCGGGTTAGTCGTTGATCGGCCGGGCACGGCCGCGTTACTTACTAGAGCGGGTTGCAGAGCTCCGCGTAGCGGCGCCCGTTCCTGTCATCCTGAGCGCAGCGAAGGATCTCCCGCAGGTCTTGCGAGAACCACGTGAGATCCTTCGCTGCGATCAGGATGACATGTGTCCCGGGGAACGCCACGTGGTGATGCAGGCCGCTTTAGCGTCGCGTGTCCTGCGTCGACCGTTCGGGACGCCCCTGTCGAACCGAGGGGCCCGCAACCGTCTCCGAAGGTCGAACGGAAATGCACCCTCGCCCCCGCCGTCTCCGGCGTATCGGGCGAGGGAGTGAAGTTGTTCTACCGCTGAAATAAACATGCCCTTCGCGCGATACATCCTCTCCGCCCTGCTGCTGATCGCCGCCGCCCCGCTCGCCGCCGTCGCGGCCGCGCCGCCGGATTACGCGGCGGTGCACGCCGTCTTCGCCAAGCACTGCATGGGGTGCCACGACGCGAAGGAGGCCGAGGGGGAGTTCGTGATGGAGCGGTTCGACCTCCTCATGAAGGGGGGCGAGAGCGGGCCCGCCATCCTCGCGGGGAAGGCGGCGGATAGCCCGCTCGTGGCGATGATCGAGCACCGGACGAAGCCGTTCATGCCGCCGCCGAAGAAGGGGGCGAAGCTGTCGGACGTGGAGATCGCGCTCGTGCGGGCGTGGATCGACGCGGGCGCGAAGCCGGGGCCGACCCCGCTCGGGGCGTCGTCGCCGACGACGAAGCCGGTCGAGTTACCGAAGATCGCGCCGAAGGGCCCGGCCCGCCAGCCGGCGAACGCCATCGCGGCGGCTTCCAAGGGCAACCGCTACGCGGTCGCGGGGTACGGCCGGATCGAGTTGCGGACGGCGGACCGGCGCTCGATCGTCCGCACGATCGAGGGGCTGCGCGGCAACGTGAACGACCTCGTCTTCTCCGCCGACGGCGCGCTCCTCGCGGCGGCCTCGGGGTCGCCCAGCGTGGCGGGCGAGGTGCGGATCTTCAAGACCAAGGGCGCCGTCCCCGTCCGCACGATCGCCGGGCACGCCGACGCCGTCTACACGCTGGCGATCTCGCCCGACGGCGCCACGCTCGCCACCGGCAGCTACGATCAGAAGATCAAGCTGTGGGACCTCAAGACGGGCAACGAACTTCGCACGCTCGAGGGGCACAACGGCGGCGTCTTCGACCTCGCGTTCCGCCCCGACGGCAAGACGCTCGCCAGCGCCAGCGCCGACCGCACCGTGAAGCTGTGGGACGTCGCCACGGGCGCGCGGCTCGACACGCTGTCGGAATCGACGAAGGAGCTTCACGCCGTCGCCTGGACGCCGGACGGCTCGCGCGTGATCGCGGGCGGCGTCGACAACCGCATTCGCGTGTGGGCCGTGAGCCCGACGGCGAAGGAGGGGACGAACAAGCTCGCCACGTCGCAGTTCGCCCACGAGGGGTCGATCCTCCGCCTCGCGTTCTCCGCCGACGGCAAGACGATCATTTCGTCGGCCGACGACAAGACGGTGAAGCTCTGGAACGCCGCCGACGTCTCGCCCGTGCGGGCGCTGCCGCCGCAACCGGACTGGCCGACCGCGCTGGCGTTCGCGCCGGGCGACAAGGCCGCGATCGTCGGCCGGCTCGACGGGTCGGTCGAGTTCTACGACCTCGCCAGCGGCAACGTCAGCCCCCCGCCGCCACCGGCCAAGCCGGAGTTGACCGCCGCCGAGCCGCGCGGCGTGCAGCGCGGCGTGGCGACGCGGGTGAAGCTTAGCGGCAAGAACCTCGACGACGTAACGGCGGTCATCCCGCACCATCCGAAGCTGAAGGCCGAACTCGCGGCGGACGGCCGGTCGGCGGCGGGCGCGGCGGTCATGCTGACGGCCGACGCGGCGCTCGCGCCCGGCGCGTACGAAGTGTCGCTGAAAGGCCCCGGCGGCGAGAGCGCGAAGGTTGCGATTCACGTCGACGATTTGCCGCAAACGACCGACGCAGAGCCGAAGGACGAGTCGGCCGCGAACTTGCCGGCGCTGCCGGCGAACGTCTGGGGCACGTTCGACCGCCGGGGGGATACGGACGCGTTCACGTTCGACGCCAAGGCGGGCCAGGCGATCGTGCTGGACGGCGCGGCCAAACGTCTCGGCGCCAAGGCCGACGTCGTGCTCACCGTCACCGACGCGACCGGCCGGGTGCTCGCGCACGTGAACGACACCGACGGCGACCTCGACCCGCTCGTCGTCTTCACGCCAGGTGCCGACGGCCGCTACGGCGTGCGGGTGAGCGAACTGCAGGCGAACGCGTCGGCCGACCATTTTTATCGGCTGTCGATCGGTAGCTTCGGCGTCGTCACCGGCACCTCGCCGCTGGCGGTGCCGCCGAGCGCGGAGACGGCGGTGAACCTCCTCGGCTACAACCTGCCCGCGGGCGCGACGGCGCGGGTGAAGGCCGGCGCCGGCGGCGAGGCGGACGTGCCGCTCGATGCGGCGAAGTTCCGCCCGCGCGCCGCGCTGAAGGTGCCCGTCTCGCCGCTGCCGGCGACGGTCGAGGCCGAGCCGAACGACCGCCCCGCCGCCGCCACGCCGCTGGCGGTGCCCGGCGCGGGCGAGGGCGCATCGCGGCCAGCAGCGCCGGCGGCGAGGACGCCGACCTGTTCCGCTTCGAGGCCAAGGCCGGGCAGAACCTCATCATCGAGACGCTCGCCGACGGCCGCGGCTCGCCGATCGACACGCGGGTCGAGATCCTGCACGCCGCCGACGGCAGGCCGGTCGAGCGCGTACTGCTGCGGGCGGTGCGCGACTCGTGGATCACGTTCCGCCCGATCGACGCGAACGTGCGCGCGCACGACTCTGGCACTGGGAGGAGATGGAGCTCAACGAGTACGTCTACTTCCAGGGCGAGGTGGCGAAGCTGTTCCTCTACCCGCGCGGGCCCGACTCGGAGTTCGACTTCTACGCGATCAACGGCAAGCGGCGGTGCTACTTCGACACGACCGCCACCGGCCACGCGGCTCGACGAGACGTGCTACGTCGTCGAGCCGCACCCGCCGGGGACGTCATTGCCGCCGAACGGGCTGCCGACGTTCACGCTGCACTACGCGAACGACGACGACGCCGACCGGCGGCTCGGCGCGCCGACTCAGCGCGTGAACTTCGTCGCGCCGGAGGACGGCGCCTACCTCGCCCGCGTCACCGACGCCCGCGGCTTATCCGGCGACCGCTTCGCCTATCGCCTGATCGTCCGCCCGGCCGTGCACGACTTCGAGGTGCGCGTAGAAGGGCTCGACGCCAACGTGCCCGCCGGCAGCGGCCGGGCGTTCACGCTGAAGGCCGACCGCGCCGACGGCTACGACGGCCCGATCCGCGTCGACCTGAAGGGCCTGCCGCCGGGGTTCACCGTGTCGAGCCCCGTGACCATCGAGGCCGGCCACGTCGAGCGCGGGCGACGCTGTTCGCCGCCGTCGACGCGAAGGAGATCGGGCGAAGTCGGCCGCGGAGGTGAAAACCGCGAAGGACGCGAAGGACGCGAAGGACGCGAAGGACGCGAAGGATAAGCCTATTGCGTCAAGCGCGCCGCCGAGCATGGCGGTGACCGCGACGGCGACGGTGAACGGCAAGGAGGTCACGAAGCCCGTGGCGTGGCCCGCCCCGCCGATGGTCGCCGCCGAGCCGCCGGTGTTCGTGGACCTTCAGCCGCAGAAGCCGACGGGGCCGGCGACGTACACGCTCGACGGACCGTCGCCGCAGATCACGATCGCGCGCCGGGGCAGGAGGTGCCCGTCTGGCTGCGCCTCGAGCACAACGGCCACGACGGCCTCGTGTCGTTCGACATCGAGAACCTCCCCCACGGCGTCATCGTCTCCGACATCGGCCTCAACGGCGTGCTGATCCCCGAGAAGGAAACCCAGCGCCGCCAGGTCTTCCTGAAGTGCGCCTGTGGGTGCAGGAAACCGACCGCCTCTGCTACGCCAAGGCCCGCGAAGCCGGCGGCCCCACCGGACGGCCGGTGATGATCCACGTCCGAAAGCCGCAGCAGCAGGCAGCGGGGAAGTGAAGGCGGTTTGACCAGGGAGACGCGGAGGAGCGCGGAGATGGGAAGAAAAAAGTTCTAGCCACCGATGGGGCACCGATGAGCACCGATAAATGCGGACGCGGGTGAGTCCTGCTTCACGTCTAGGCGTCGTACGGAATGAAACCAATTTGAACCACGAGGCACGGCGAAACAGTTCTTCTCAAGGTCTTCCTCCGTGTCTCCGTAACTCCGTGGTTCAATCTGCTGCCGGCTTGTTTGAGGCTTTTATCGGTGTCCATCGGTGCCCCATCGGTGGCTAGATCACACTCCTCTCCGCCCGTCCTCCGCGCCCTTCGCGCTCTGCGGTCGACCCCGCATTTATCGGTCTGTCGCGAAAAACATAAGGAATCTGTTCGGTGGCGGCCGATGCGTATTCTTCCGCACGGCTTCGTACCCGAAAGGAGTTTCTTGATGCAGAAGCTGCAGAATCGTGTGGCGGCCCGCGTGTCCGTCAGCCGCCGCCAGGTCCTCGTCAGCCGCTCGCGCGCGCGAGTTTCGGCAAGATGAGCACGCAACTCGACGCCGCCGGCGCACCCTGCGCGCTCGCGCGCTACGCCCGCAAGTCGCGGTAACCGCGGACTCGGCCGACAACTGAATAACGGAGGACGCCACGGCCGAGGGTCGTGGCGTTCTTCGTTTGTGGGGGCGGGGAGGGCGATCGCCGAGCTCCAATGACCAAGCCCGAATCACCAACAACAATGACCAATGACCAAACCCCAATGCCCAAAGACAGCTGGGGTGAATGGTGCATCGCCGTGTAGGGCCGCGGATGGCATCAGCGCGATACCGCCGGTGACATCGGCCGCTCTGCAGTACAAGGTGCCGTCCCTCCTTGGTCATTGGAGCATGGGTCATTTGTTGGTCATTGTGGCTTGGTCATTGGTCATTCGATGCGGAACCTCAGCTTCATGGCGATCCTATTAGAAACAACCACACGCCCGCCAAAGAAACGGGGCGAGCCGGACTGGCTCGCCCCGTCGCATGTTTTCCGTCTCCGGGGCCGCCTTACCAGGCGAAGTGCGAACGCCTTGTTCGCGTCGGCCATGCGGTGGGTGTCCTCGCGCTTCTTCATCGCGATGCCTTCCTTGCGGTAGGCCGCCGCCAGCTCGTCGGCGAGGCGCTGACATCGGGCGGCCGCCCTGCTCGCGGCAGGCGTTGAGGATCCAGCGGAACGCCAGGCTCTGCTGGCGGCGCTTGTTGACCTGCATCGGCACCTGGTAGTTGGCGCCGCCGACCCGCTTGGAGCGGACCTCAACGTACGGCTTGATGTTGTTGATCGCGGTCTCGAACAGCTCGACCGGCGGCACGTCCTTCACCTTCTTGGTGACGGTGTCCATCGCGTCGTAGAAGATCTTCTGCGCGACCGTCTTCTTGCCGTCCCACATCAGGCAGTTGATGAACTTGCTGATGAGCTTGCTGTTGTACCGGGGGTCCGGCTTCAGCATCTCTTCGCTGGCCGTGAACTTCTTGAACGCCATCTCGAAACGCTCCGTTTCCGCTAGGTGTTTCTCCCCGTGATCACCGCCGGAACGGTTCCGGACCGGACGCGGGAATACTCCGGTCAATCAAAGGATGAAGGATGAAGGCGGAAGGATGAATCGGGACGCGAGGCGAATCGCCTCTTCATCCTTCATCCTTCTGACTTCATCCTTCGGCCTACTTGCCCTTCTTCGCGCCGTACTTCGACCGGCTGCGCTTGCGGCCCTCGACGCCGAGGGCGTCGAGCGTGCCGCGGACCACGTGGTACCGCACGCCCGGCAGGTCGCGCGCGGCCGCCGCGGACGAGCACGATGCTGTGCTCCTGGAGGTTGTGCTCCTCGCCGGGGATGTAGGCGGTGACTTCCTTGCCGTTGCTCAGCGCACGCGGGCGATCTTGCGCAACGCCGAGTTGGGCTTCTTGGGGTCATCGTCTTGACCTGCAGGCAGACGCCCCGCTTCTGCGGGCTGGCCTGAAGGTCCTTGACCTTGTTGTTCCGGGGCAACGCGCGCCGCGGGTTCTTGATGAGCTGGTTGATCGTCGGCATTCCCGTGTCCTTGCAAGTCTACAACTCGGGCGGAGCAAAAGAGTTCGATCCCAGACCGCCGCCTCATGAGCAGAATCGAAAGCGGGGCAGTATAAGCTAAGGGTTCGGGTGGCAAGTCGCGCGGGGCGTGGGGAGGAAGCGAGTTAGAGGGTGGAGGTTAGAGGGTAGGTTAGAGGGTGGAGGTTAGAGGGTAGAGGGGAGGGTCGAGGAAAACACCGCCGCGCGATCTTCGCGTCCCGTCTTCCTCCACCCTCCACCTTCTACCCTCTACCCTCTACCCTCTACCCTCTCCCTCTACCCTCCCGGAACACCCGCTTTTCTGTTGTGACCATCGCGGCGGGACCGTACGATTTTACCGGCCCGGCCGGGCCGGCGCGACGGATGTGTGCGCGTCGCCGGCGGCCGGCCCGACCACGTCACCCAAAGGGGATCGTCTATGTCCGTCGCCGTCCTCGTCCGCCGTCCCGGTGCCTGCTGCGTTTTGGCCGCGATCGCTCTGCTCGCGCTGGCCGGCGAGGGCGCGCCGACAAGATCACGCTCGTCGACGGCACCGTCGTCTTCGGCACCGCCATCTCGCGCGCGCAGCGATTACTGGGTGAAGACCGAGGCGGGCGAGACGCGGACGATCCCGAAGGACTCGGTGAAGTCGGTGCAGAAGGGCGTCCGCTCGGACTCGCCGGCCGCCGCCCGCCCGCGCGTCGGCGCCACCCCGCCGCGCGCCGGCGCCGGTACCCCCACGGCGCCCGCCACCGCCGGCACGACCGCCACCGGCGTGCGCAAGAAGGTGCCGCTGACGTTCGACGCCGCCACCGCCCGCGCCAACGCGGTGACCAAGCCGATCGCCGCCGTCGCGATCTGGCAGGAGTTCCTCGACACCAAACCCGCCGCCGCCGAACTCGCCGCCGCCAAGGCCGAGATGGCCAAGTGGCAGGAACTGACCAAGGGGGAGGCCGAGAAGATCAAGGGCCGGTGGGTGGCCGGCGAGGAGCGCAAGGCGATCCTGGAGAAGGCCAACACGCTCAACCGCGAGGGTTGGGACCTGATGAAGGGCAATCAGACGCTCCAGGCGATCACGAAGTTCGAGCAGGCCGTCGCCGAGTACCCCAACTCGTTCCGCGCCACGTTCCTGCTGGGCTACCTCAACATGCTCCAGCACAAGGCCCCCGAGGCCCAGAAGTTCTTCGACGCGGCCCTGAAGCTCAAGCCCGACTCGCCCGAGACGCTGTCGAACCTCGCGCTGCTCCAGGTCAACAAGCGGCAGCACGCGCGGGCGATCCAGATGCTCCACAAGGCCGCCCAGGGGCGCGACAGCAAGGAGATCGTCACCAACCTCTGCGCCGCGATCTCCGTCGCCCCGCGGCAGGTCCGCAACAACGCGACCGTCAAGCCCGCCCTCGCCGCCGCCACCCTGCTGGCCGGCAAGTACGGCGTCGCGCCCGGCGGGCGGCAGTTCGTGATCGTCGGCCTGCACGAGGAGGACGCCAAGAGCGACCGCACCGACGCGATGGCCGGCGTGATGTCCAGCGGCACCGGGTTCCTCATCAACGCCGACGGGCTGATCCTGACCAACCGCCACGTCGTCGACAAGGGCAAGACGTTCATGGTCATGCTCAACGACGGCACGCAGCGGTCGGCCGACGTCGTCGTGCTCGACGACGCGCAGGACCTGGCGCTGGTGCGCGTGAAGAACGACGAGAAGAAGGTGTTCCCCGTCGTGCGCCTCGCCGCCGCCGCCGCGCCGGCCGACGGGGCCGAGTGCACCGTCATGGGCTTCCCGCTCATCGACCGCCTCGGCGCGAACATCAAGATCACCCGCGGCATCGTCAGCAGCGGCGCCGCCCGCGCGTCCGGCCCGGACGTCGTGCTCGACGCGAAGGTCAACCCCGGCAACTCCGGCGGGCCGATCCTCGACAAGCACGGAAACGTCATGGCGATCGTCAGCATGAAGAGCATCGCCACCGCCCTGGAGGACAGCTACGGCCTAGGCATCAGCGCCGGCAACGTCCGCAAGTTCCTCCTGAAGAACAAGGTGACCGTCGAGGCCGCCGACCCCGGCACCACCTCCCTCTCGGCCGAGGAGATCGCCGCGAAGGTCAAGCCGGCGACCGTGTGCATCCTGGCAACGCAGTGATGGCGCTCCCGGCCGTCGCACTCGGGCGCAGAGACGACACTGCGAACACGAGGCGCGGTCGACCTCTCGGACTCTTGATGACCGACACCGGCGCCATTATCGCCCGCATCGAGGGCGTCCGATCGCTGGACGACCCGGCGACGCTCGACGCGCTGGACGCCGCGGTGCGGGAACTGGGTGCCCGGCCCGATCGGGAACGGGCGATCAATTCACTCCTCGGCGTGTTCGAGCGTTTTCCCCACGACGACGGCAACGGCGTGACGTGGGGGATCGTCCACCTCCTCGAAACCATGTCCCCGGCGTACGAGCCGCAACTCGTGCAATCCGTGCTGCGAGCGCCCGGCGAATTCTCGCTGATGATGGTGAACCGCCTCATCAACGGCGGACGGGCCGACGTCGGCGGCACCGCGCTCGTGGGGCTACTGGACGCGATCGCGACCGATGCGACACGATCGGCAACCCTCCGCGAAATGGCCGCCGGGTTCCTTTCGTACCAGCAATCGAAAACGGCCGGTTGAGCGAAGTGGGTGTGTCGCATCCGCCCGGGCATATGGCGGGAGGTGAACGGAAGATTTGGATCAGCGGAACGCGCGGCTCCCCCCACGACCCTTCGCGCCCGCCCTGGAGGCTGCTCCCAGACCCCCGCTCACCGGTAACCGTCATCCCGAGCGCAGCGAGGGAGCGGGACCACGAAAGCTTCGATCGTCCTAACACGACCGCGCCGGCTGCGAGCGCAGCCGGCGCGGTCGAATTGCTCGATGCGTATCACATGACGGGCCGATCGCCGCGACCCGTCCCGTCGCGCGTCAGATCTCGTGCGCCCCGTCGTTGCCGTGGGTCTCCTCCAGGATCCGCCGGAGGTAGCCGTTCTCGCGGCGGGTGGCCTCGAGGTCGAAGACGAGATACTTGATGCTCAGCCGCAGGTAGTCGAGGCTCTCCTGGAGGCTGCCGACCGTCTGGCGCAGGCGCTCGTGGCGCTGGCGGGTCTCGTCGGCGAGCTTCTCGAGCTTCTGGCGTTCGGTGACCGGCAGCGTGCTGATCTCCCCCATCAGTTCGGCGAGCTTGGACTGGAACTCGTGTTCGTTCATGTATGAAACCGCTTCCCTTTCGTCGATCCGCCCCTTCCCGGGCATGCTCCCCGTCCGTGCGGGGCGAGCCGATCCGTCGTGACGGCCGCGGCGCGAGCCGCGCCCGTCCGCCGCGGGGCGTCAAGCCCCCCGGGCGAAGTTGCCGGCCTTGCGAGGGCGCGCGCGCCTGCTTGTTCCGTTCGTTGCCGCCCCGCGTCGTGCGCGAGCGGTCGGTCGTCGTGTTCGCCGGATTTCCCCGGGTCGACGTGGCGATTCGTGTCGGCGGGCGCGACCTGTTCACGCGCTCGCGCGTAACTGATGTTTCATCCCGCGGACATCCGCCCGCGACTACCGCTAACCCACCACGACCGCCGCGTACCCCACCGCGTTCGTCGGCGGCTGCGGGTGGACGTCGGCGAGCGTCTCGAAGCTGCTCGCGTGCCGCAGGACCCGGGCGGTCGTCGCCCCCTCGGCCTGGCAGGCGGCCATCATCGCGGCGATCGCGCCGCCGCCGCAGGCGTTGGCGTGCGCCCGCGTCTCGCCGACGATCCGCTCGACGGCGAACGCCTCGACCGCGTCGAGCAGGCGGCGGTCGTTGGCCTTCGCCCACCGCAGGCCGCCCAGGCCGACGCCGCCGGGCGCGAACCGGTAGGCGGGGCCGTAGTGCGTCAGGTCGCTGCTGGCGAAGTACGCCGCCGTCCGCCCCGCCGCCCGGATTGCCGCGGCCGTGGCCCGGCCGATGTCGGCGGCGGCGTCGATCGGCGGCACCTCGACCGGGAGGATCGTGACGCCCGGCCACGCGTGCCGCACGAGCGGCAGTTCGACCTCGATCGCGTGCTCGCGGGCGTGCAGCCGGGGCTCGACCGCGAACAACCCCGCCGCCCGGCCGCGGACGACGCGCGTCGCCGAGGTCGGCGGCGACCTCGCTCTCGCCGCCGGGCACGGCCCAGCGGGCGTGCGCGTCGAGCGCGGCGAAGTCGACGTCGCCGAAGGCGTGCACCGCGCCGAACACCACCACCACGTCCGGCGGCTTCGCCGACGCCATCGCGGCGGCGGTCGCGGCGATCGTCTCGGCCGCGATCGCGCCGCTACAGATCCACCCCGCGTGCGGCACGAGCCGCCCGATCCACCGCCGATCCGCACCCGCCGTCGTAGCCGCGGCGTTGTCGGCGGCGGCGGCGTCGAAGAACTGCCGGACCAGACCGAGACAGCGCCGGCGTCGGCGGGGTAAAACGTCCCCGCGACGGCCGGCGGGCGGACCGAACGCGTCTCGGGCGGTGGCCCGTGCACGCGTCGCACTATAAGGCGACCGCCCGACTCGCAGACACCCCTTTTGGAGGAACTGCACGTCGATTTTCCGTCGGGAGTTGCAAACGGGTAAGATGCGCCGGAAGTGAAGTCGCCGCCGCACGCGATTGCGGCCCGCCCGAACCGACCACGACACGCCGTGCTGCGCGCGACGCGGCGGCGGGGCAAGACGTGGCGACGCGGCCGCGGATCGCGCGTGATCTCGAGGAACGCAGCCGCCCCGCCGCCGCCTCTCGTACGGTGCGATCCGCCGGGAGCGAGGCGACGCCTCCGGGGAACCGCGATGTATGACGCGTGCGGCAGCGGGCATCGCGGAAATCCGCGGCGCGCGCGCGCCCCCGCCGCCGCCGCGACGTCGGGAACGATAGACGCTGGCCGTGCGGCGACTCTTGGGCGCTTGTGTCCACGACAAGCGCGGGCCGAAGACGGCGCGTGTGGCATTCATTCAACAGAGTCGAGTCACGCCTCGGCGGAGCGTGACGAAGGGCGTCGCCTCTCCGGGTGCGGCGCCGGAGGCGGGTGACGTTCGCGAGGCGAAGCGATGGACGGCGGGAGGATGAGGCGGGAGACCGCACCGAAGCTTCCCGCCCTCCTCAATCGACGCTCGTGCCTTGCCGCAGTTGCACCCTCACCCGCGCCGCCTCCGGGCGTGCCGGGAGCGGGCGGGGAAACGCAGCGGCCCGGCGTGATGCCTCCATTTAGCCGGCGAGTTTGCCCGCCGCGGGCGAAGGACGCGCGGACGTGCGGAGGCCTCACGAATGCGCGGGGGACGCGACGCACGCGCGAGGGGGCGCGTGTCGACTTGCGGGAGGCGCACGCGATGCCGGTCGGACGCGCTCGTCCGCGAACGGTAGAACGTACCGCGCGCGGGAACGTAAGGGGATCGCAGGGGGAGCCGAGCAGAAGGGGTGAGGCGGGACGCCGATGACGAACCAGAACCACGATGACCTGGCCGACGCGGCAGGAGCCGGCTCTCGGCCGGCGACCACGTGGAGCCGCCGGACGAGGACGGGCACGACGAGCACGACCCGCACGGCCACGCCGACCTCGGCGCGCCGCCCCGCCGCCGTCGCCCGCGGCCCCGGTGCGGCGACCGCCGCCCGCGCCGGCCGGTGGCG
Source organism: Phycisphaerae bacterium (assembly GCA_030448225.1). The sequence goes on along the minus strand of JAUJNJ010000059.1, from coordinate 21,291 downwards.
CGCGGCCCGCGGCCACGCCCAAGCCGGTCGCGCCCCGAGGCCCGTCGCGTCGCCACGGAATCCCGCCGCGACGAAGCCCGCCGCCGGCGCCCGCCGCCGCGACCCGCCGGCGCCCCGCCACGACCGGCGGCCGCGCCGGGTGGCCGTCCCGCGGATGTCGCCCCCGCCCGACCGGCGGCGCGCGCCCCGCCGGCGCCGCCCCGGCCGCGCTTCCCGGCGCGCGCGCGCCGCCCCCGCCGCCGGCACAGCGGCCCGGGCGGCCCGCGGCCCCGGGCTCGCCGTCGCGCGGGGCGCCAGCCGGCGGCTCGACCGGCGCGCCCGCGCGCGTGCCCCGCCCCGCGCGCCGCGGGGGCGCGCCCGCAGGCGCGTCGCCCCCGGCGCGCGGCCGCAGCGACCCGCCGCCCCGGGGGGTGACGCGGCCGCCCCGCCCGCGCCTCGTCCGCAACGTTCGGCCGCGCCGGGAACGCCGCCCTCCCGCCCCCCGCGCGCCCGCCCCGCGGCCCCCACCCCGCCGCAGCCCGCCGGGAACGCCGCCCGGCCGCCCGCCGCCGGCGCTGCCGGTCCGGCCGGCCCTGGCGCGGCACGTCCGCCCGCCGCCGCGCGCCGGCGCGCCGAAGGCCGGCCCGCGTCAGCCGCCCCCGCCCCGCGCCCCCCCGGCCCGCCGGCCCGCCCGTTCCGCACGAACCGGCCGCGCCCGCCGACACGGGCGGCGACGAAGTCGAGGACATCGTCGACCTCACCGGCTACGACGACCCGGCCGACGACGCCGGCGTGGCGGCCGAGGAGGACGACGCCGTCGCCATCCCCGCGATGGACACCGACGGCGCGCCGCCGCCGGCTTTGACGCGGCGGCGGAACCGGGCCGAACAGGAGGCGCGCCAGCGGCGGATCGACGTCCGCCGGACGACGATCCCGATCCTCCTGACCGTCGGCCTGATGCTGATGCTCATCCCGCTGCTGCGGTTCGCGATCGACGAAGAGGCGGCCCTGCTGGTGCTGAAGCCGATCTGGCTCAGCCGCGATCCTCGTCCTCGTCGGACTGGCCGTCGTGACGATGGGCGTCCTGAGCGCGTTCCAGTTGCGCAACCTGATGAAGCCGGCGGACGAACAACCGGAGGACGACGCCGCGCCCCAGACCCCGCCGGCGTGACCCGCCGCCGGGCGCGGCGGGCGTTCCCGCGTTGACAAGCGGTTTCGGCGACTTCTATGATCGGTTCGGGGAGCGCACCCCGCCGATCAGGGCGGGACGTCCTTTCCCGGAACGAAGGAGCAGCGATGGCAGGCCAAAACGTCAAAGAATTCACCGACCAGAACTTCGAGGCCGAGGTGTTGAAGAGCGGCGAGCCGGTGCTCGTCGACTTCTGGGCCGAGTGGTGCGGCCCCTGCCGGATGCTCGCGCCGACGATCGAGAAGATCGCCAACGACTACGTCGGCAAGGTGCGGGTGGGCAAGGTCGACACCGACGTGAACCGCGACATCTCGATCAAGTACAACATCAGCGCGATCCCGACTGTGATCCTGTTCAAGGACGGGCAGGTCGCCCAGAAGTTCGTCGGCCTCCGCCAGGAGCCGCGACTTCAAGGAAGCGGCTCGACAACCTCGGCTGATCGCCGCCGGCAGCTCGCGACTTAAACCAGAACGGCCGCCCGCAGATCATGCGGGCGGCCGTTCTCGTTCCTGCCGTTCGATCAAAGCAACCGCGGAGACGCGGAGACGGACGCAGAGGTCAGGAATTAGACCACGGAGTCTCGGAGAACCGCGTGCGGCGGCCGCCGCACGGGCGTTTCAGGCCGCGTCGGCCGGGGTGCAGAGTTGTTCCAGCACCGCCTTGACCTTCTCGAACGCGACGGGTTTGACGAGGTGTGCCGAGAAGCCGGCCGTCATGCATTGGGCGAGGTTCTCGTCGGGGCCGTAGCCGGTGACGGCGATCCCCTTCACGGGGTACATCGCGTTGACGGCGCGGAACACGTCGCACCCGTCGCCGTCGGGCAGGCCGACGTCGCAGACGAGCAGGTCGAACCGCCGCTCGGCGGCCCGCTCCACGGCGGCCTTGGCGGCTGGTGGCGGTGACGGCCTCGTGGCCGCAGATCCGCAACAGCTTCGCCATCACCTCCGCGCTGGCCGGATGGTCCTCGACCACGAGAATGCTACAGCCCTTCGACGCACGAACGGTCATACCCACACCCTTGCCCGCCCACTTGCCGCCCGACGATTTGACGCCCTCGTCCCCCGCTCACTACGCCGGCGGCCGGAACAGGTTCGCGGAACGGAAAAATCTGAGACGCCACCGGGTTTCCCGACGACGATCGCAGTCGCCGGCGAGGGGAGCGGCACGCGCGTGCACACCCCTTGGTAGCGGCAAGGCACGCATGACACGCACCCGCGTTGCACGTCATCCGCCCGGCTCATGCGCCCCCCGATCACCTCAGCCGATCAGTCCCTCGGACGCGAAAACCCCCGCAATGCACGATGGCATTACGGGGGCCAGGATGATCGACCGGGACGGGTGCGTCGCTCAGCGGATGACGCCGTTCAGGCCCACGGGGAAGAACCCGCCGGGCGTCGGTCCACCGAGGTAGACGATGTTCAGCACCTGCTGGAACGTGCGGCTGAACGCCAGGCCGTTCGCGTCGGTCGGGACGATGTTGGCCGTGCCGTCGTCGGCGTCGCCCTCGGTGATGCCCTGGTCCGTGTCGCCCTCGCCGTCGGCGGCGTCGCGAAGGGCGGAGATCGCGTTGGCGGCTTGATCAACTCCGGCGCCCTCCTGCCCGCGGCCGAACAGCACCGTGCGCACCTCGCCCGCGTGGTACGCCTCGACCGCCAGCAGGCCGGCGGCCGCCTCGAGGATGTCGGGGCTGCGCGGGAGCGGGGCGGCGCCCTTGTAGGCGGTGACGCCGACGTCCTCGAACACGAACGCGCCGAGCAGGAAGCTGTTCTCGTCGGCGAACGGGTCGAACGACGCCGAGGCCCGCGGCCTGGGCGGCGGCGTTGAAGCTCGCCTCGAGGTCGATCGCCGGCCGCGCACCGCGCCGCCCGCCAGCGCGGCGCGGAGGAGCTTCACGTGCGCTCCTCGTCCCGGGCAATCTCCTCGGCGTACTGGCGGATGACCGGGTTGGCGAAGGTGACCTGCCGTCCCCCGGTGACGCCGCCCGCGATGCCGCTGCCGGTCACGTCGGCGTCGGCCAGGCCGCGGCCGAACGCGGCGCGGAGGTAGTACTCGGCCTCGAGGTACTCCAGGTTCAGCGCGAAGTTCAGGATGTCGCTGTCCTTCACCGCGCCCGGCCGAACCGCACCGGCCGCGCCGCCGCGGCGGGGCTCGTGACGCCGAACGTGCCGGCGGCGAAGGCGGCGGCGCCGGCGGCGACGGTGCCGGTCAGGAAGCGGCGGCGGTTGCTGGCGAACGTCTTCAGATCGTTGATTGCGTCAGACACGGGGTTGGCTCCTTGGCAAATCGAACCGGCCCGCCCTCGCCGCCGCACGAAGTGGCACGGCAGCGAGGGCGCGTCGGGTTCCGCCGTGTCGAACCACCGGCCCGTCCCGCTTATTTCTGAAATCTACCTTCACCCGAACCGCCGCGCCGGCCGTGGCCGCCCACGCACTACGACGGGCCCGCCGGCACGAAGCCGCGGCTTGGTATCAATGGATGGCGAAGCGCGGCGCAGAGATCTCGCGTGCGCCGGCGATGGCAGGTGCGGGTCGCGCGTCAGGTCGTCGCGGTTGATGGGGCTGACCGGGCTCGGATCGGCACGGGGTCCACAGCCGAGGCGCCACGGGTGCCAGTCCGGCGGCGGCATCGAGCGGCGACAACGAGCCGCGTCTCGTCCCGCTTCGCGCTCGGCGTTTGACGGGGGAGACGCGGGCCGACAGGGCCTTGGCGAGACGCGGTAGTAGGTGGCTCGTCGTGCGCCATCGTCAGCACCGCGCCGACGGCGACGACGTCGACGCGAACGAACGCAGGCGATGTCGCGCGGCGTCGTCGTGGGCTTGAGGCGTGGACGCAACGGTGTTTTTCTATCGCGCCCTAAGCCGATCGCCGGCGGGATGCGTGCGCGTCAATCCCATCGCACGCGATCCAGCACGTCGATCGCCTTGTCGGCCGCGGAGAGGATCGCGTCGACCCACTCGAGTTCCTCCGCGACGTCGCCGATCCCGCCGCGGCTGAGCACCGCGACCGAGAGCGAGATCGCGTTGAGGCTGTTGCGCAGTTCGTGGCGGAGCAGCGCGTCCGCGGGTTTGTCGGTGTCGTCCGCCACGCCGTGACCTCCCGATATCCGTTGAGCGGTGGCGGCTCCGAAGTGGGCCGAAGCCGCCCGCGCGCCACCTGCGCCTCTAACAGAAAACGCCGCCGACCCTCGGGTCAGCGGCGTTCCATTGATGCGGGTGACAGGAGTTGAACCTGCACGTCTTGTGGACACTAGAACCTGAATCTAGCGCGTCTGCCAATTCCGCCACACCCGCGGCGAACGGGCAATTTTATTGGAGGGCCGCCGGGTGTCAAGAGGCAGGCGGGAAGCCTCAATGACTAAAGAAGCCGCAACGTCCACCGACGTCGGGCCCGGCATTGCTGATCGCTCGCCGCGTGGTGCTGTCGCGACGTCTTCGTTGGGGACTTGGTCATTGCCATTTGTTGGTCATTGAGGCTTGGTCATTGGACCCTCCGCGCCCCATCCTCCCTTCCCCGCCGCGCACCGCGTGCTTAGCATGTCGGGTATGGCGGGCAAGAAGGACAAGAAGAACGAGTCGCCGCGGATCAACAACCGCCGGGCGCTGCACGAGTACTCGATCACCGCCAAACTCGAGTGCGGCATCGCCCTGATGGGCAGCGAGGTCAAGAGCCTGCGGGCGGGCAAGGCCCAGCTCCAGGAGGCGTTCGCCCGCATCGAGGACGGCCAGCTCGTCCTGCACGGCCTGCACATCGACCTGTACGCCAACGCGAACATCCTCAACCACGAGCCGCTCCGCGAGCGCAAGTTGCTCGTCCACAAGCGAGAGATCAAGAAGCTCGCCGACGAGATCCGCGAGCAGGGCACGGCCCTGATCCCGCTGTCGATCTACTTCGTCAACGGTCGGGCCAAACTGGAACTGGCCGTCGGCAAGGGGCGCAAGCACCACGACAAGCGCGACGCGATCCGCAAGCGCGAGATGGACCGCGAGCTCCGCAAGGCCACCAGCCGGCGACATTGAACCGGGGCGCGAAGGGCGAATTGCGACCGCGGAGTCGCCGCGGGTGATCTCTGAAACCGGTGGACTTCCGCCCGAGGCCATCAAGTGCGACCCTCGGCTCCCGGGCGTTTTTGCGTGGACGTCGCGACGTGATGACCTCGCGACGTCCCCGCCTTGCGGGCGACGACGCTTCCTCGCGTCCCGCACGGATTCCGACCGCCGACCCCCCTTGCGCGCGTCACGCCGACTTCGTCAGCTTGCGGTACTTGATCCGGTGCGGCTGGTCGGCGTCGAGGCCGAGGCGCGCTTGCGGTCGGCCTCGTAGGCGCTGTAGTTGCCGTCGAACCAGACGACCTGGCTGTCCCCTCGAACTACATGATGTGCGTGGCGACGCGGTCGAGGAACCAGCGGTCGTGGCTGATGCAGACGACGCACCCGGCGAAGTTCTCCATCGCTTCTTCGGCGCGGATCGTGTTGACGTCGAGGTCGTTCGTCGGCTCGTCGAGCAGGATCACGTTCGCGCGCTCTTGAGCATCCGCGCCAGGTGCAGGCGGTTGCGCTGACCGCCCGACAGCGTGCCGACGCGCTGCTGCTGGTCCTGCCCGGTGAAGCCGAAGCGGCTGATGTAGGCCCGGCTGTTGAGCCGCGTCGGCCCGAGCATGAACGTCTCCTGCCCGTCGGCCACGGCCTGCCGTGACCTGCTGGTCGTCGGTCAGCACGTCGCGCGACTGCTCGACGTACGTCAGCTTCACGCTCGCCGATCGACAGCTTCGCGTCAGGTTGCTCGCCGCCGGTGATCATGCGGAACAGCGTGGTCTTGCCCGCGCTGTTGGGGCCGATGATCCCCACGATGCCGCCGGGCGGGAGGCTGAAGTTCACGTCCTGGAACAGCAGGCGGTCGCCGTACCCCTTGGCGACCTTGTCGGCCACGATCACGCGCTCGCCGAGCCGCGGGCCCGCGGGATGAAGATCTCGATCTCCTGTTCCTTCTGCGCTGGTCCTGCGCCAGCAGCGACTCGTAAGCCTGCAACCACCTTGCTCTTCGCCTGGCGGCCGTGGCGACTGGCGCACCCATTCGAGTTCGCGGGCGAGCGTCTTCTGAGGGCGGACTCCTTCTTCTCTTCCACCTGGAGGCGCGACCGCCGCCTCCAGCCAGTTGGTAGTTCCCCTTCCACGGGATGCCTCGCCGCGGTCGAGCTTCCAGATCGGCCGGCGACGTTGTCGAGGAAGTAACGGTCGTGGTGACGGCGATGGACTGTCCCCGCGTGGCCGCTGGTGTGCTGCTCGAGCCACGCGATGCTCTCGGCGTCGAGGTGGTTCGTCGGCTCGTCGAGGATCAGCACGTCCGGCTGCAGCAGCAGGCGGCAGGCGCGACGCGGCGGCTTCTCGCCGCCCGACAACGCGCCAGCACGGCGCGTCGGGCGGCGGGCAACGCCGCGTCCATCGCCATCTCTAATTGCGAGTCGAGGTCCCACAGCCTTGGTGGTCGATCTGCTCCCTGCAACGCGCCTGGCGGCCAGCAGCTTTTCCATCTCGTCGGGGGTCGAGGTCGGGATCGCCGAGCTTGTCGCTGATCGCGTTGAAGTCGGTGACGAGCTTCACCTTCTCGGCCGCCCTCTTCCACCACCTGCCGGACGGTCTTGGTCTCGTCGAGCTTCGGCTCCTGCTCGAGGTAGCCGACCGTGTAGCCGGGCGAGAGGGATATCTGCCCCCTGGTAGTTCTTGTCGACGCCGGCCAGGATGCTCAGCAGCGAGCTCTTGCCCAGGCCATTGAGGCCGAGCACGCCGATCTTCGCCGTAGAGTAGGACAGGTAGATGTCCTTCAGGACGACCTTCTTGTCGAAGGACTTGGTGACGCCGGTCATCGAGTAGATGACCTTATTGGTGGTGGGTTCGTTGCTGGCCATGTGTATCGCCGAAAGTCTGCACACTCGCGGGGTTGGCAAGGCGAGGGACCGACGGGGGACAAGGTGAAGGGGTGACGAGGTGAAGGGGTGACAAGGTGAAGGGGTGACAAGGTGAGGGGGTGCCCCGGTGAAGTCGGCCCGAGCCCGTCTCTCGCCCTCACCCGCTCACCTCTTCACCCCTTCACCCCTTCACCCTCACCCGCTCACCCGCTCACCCCTCGCCTCTTCACCCTCACCCCTTCGGCCCACCCTCACCCGCTCTCCTTGTCATCCCTCGCCCGCATCTTGGGCTGAGCCATATGGACGATCCACGTCGAGCGGTACGACCACGTCGCGATCTACGTCACGGACCTGGCCCGCGCCGACGCCTTCTACGGGGGCGTGCTGGGCCTGACGCAGGTGCCGCGGCCGGCGAGCTTCGACTTCCCCGGCCTGTGGTGCCGCCTCGGCTTCGGCACGCTTCACCTGCTCGTCGAGGCCGAGCCGCCGCCTGGACACCCGCGCACTTCTGCCTCTGGGTGACCGATGTGTACGCCGCCGGCCGGCGCGTGCGGGGGATGGGGTGCGAGATGTTGTGGAACAGCCGGCACAAGATCGCGGGCGTCGACCGCTTCTTCACGCGGGACCCGGACGGGAACCGCATCGAGATCCAGGGCACTGAGCGGGAAGGGAAGCGGAGAAGGTGAAGGGGTGAAGGGGTGAAGGGGTGAAGGGGTGAAGGGGTGAAGGGGTGACGAAGGTAGAACGTGTCAGCGTCGCCAGGCGTAGGGGGTCAACTCGCGTCGTCGCGATTCGATCGCGCAGACGCAAGCGGCGGTCCGCACTTCCTCGTTCACGCGATCCCCCGTGACGGGCGTCACCACGCGGGATCGGTGGTCGCCTACGGCGTGTGACGCCTGCTTCGTCCCGTGCCCCCTTCACCGAAAAAGGGGGGACTGCCCCGTCGCGATGTTGACACGAGACCTAGCGAGCCGCTCCCGTGGCCAGGGGCGCCGGCGGTCGGAGCCGGTCTCGTCGCCGGTGTCGTGGATCGCGTCGCCGCCCGCGTCGTCGCCGGCTTGCCGGTCGCGGCGGCCTCGTGGCGGCGGGCGGCGTTCTGGAGGTCTTGCTGGATGACGGCGAACTGTTGCACGAGCACGTCGTCGGCGAACTTCGGCCAGCCGTGTCGTACTCCCACCGGCCGTAGTGGTCGCGGAGGAATTCGAGCGTCCGCCGCCCCGGCTGCAGGACGTCGACGCGGGCCGCGTAGGCGTCGACGAGTTCGCGGATCTCCGGCGGATCGACGCGGGTCGAGCCGGGCGGCCTCGGCGGCGAACGCGTCGTTCGCGGCGACCGCGTCACCCGACGGCGCCAGTCGCCGGTCGACGTCGGCCCGGCTGACGTCGCGGAAGTCGAGGAAGTTCGCCTCGCGCAGTTTCCCATCGCCGACTCCACCCGCCGGCGGTGCGGGTCGAGCGCTGGGCCGCCGTCGACGAGACGTCGGCGGGCGGGTTTGGGCGTTGCAGCGACCAGCGCGACACTTGGAACGCCGCCACCCCGATCACGATCGCCAGCGCGAACGCCGCGACCGTCCACGCGGCGAGACAGGCCGTCGCGGCGGCGGCGGCGACGCGTTCTTCTTCCTCGGCCATGCGGGGACGGTGTGGATTGCGCGCGGCAAGCCGCCACGACGAATCGGAGGGTCGCTGGACGACGAATGCCGGTCCCACGCCCCGTTCGGCCGCGAGCGGTCGCGCTGGACGGTGCAGTCGAACGGGTGCGGCGGCCCGCGGCGCGGCGGGCGGCCTGGGCCTCCAACTCGGTCCCAGCGCCCCGTTCGACGGAACGCAATCACCTGGCGGTCGTCCTCGAACACGACCTTGCGGAGCGCTCGATCCAGCGGCCGTTTCGACGCAGCACGCGGCGGCTTGCGGCGGCGACGCGTTCGTTCGAGTGCGGCCGCTTCGACGGCCAGTCGAACCCCGCCTCGAACGACGACGCCTGCTGACCCGCCACCCGTGAGCCGACGCCGGCGCCCGCCATCGCGTCGCGGAGCGTGGCGCCGACGTTGTCGCCGGCGGCGATCAGTTCCCGCGTCGCCTGCCGCCCCGCCTCGAGCAGCCGCAGCCGCCGCTCGATCTCGTCGACCGACGTCAGTTCCTCGATCCGGTCGAGCGTCCCGCTGGCGATCACGGCGTTCCGGGCGGCGTCGGCCGCGGCGGTCTTCTGGCGGATCGTCGCGGCGACGTCCGTCACCGGCTTCGCCGTGGCGCGCCGCTGGACGAGGGGCGCGCGGACGACCGTGAACGCCGCCACCATCAGCAGGGCGCAGGCGAACACGAGCGACGATGCCAGCCGCGACCTGCTCGGGAACCAGACGGCGGCGGCGATCGCGAGCGGGAGGATCATCCCGCCGACCATGCGGCCGACCGCGTACGGTACGGCGACCGACGGGTCGGGCGCCGACGCCTTGACGCGGGCCTGCGGGTACCCCCAGATCACCTCCGCCGCCGCGAAGAGCAGCACCGGGATGATCGTCCACGGGTGGAGCATTCCGGGACGCTTGCGCCGCTGCCCCGGCAGCGGCGGCGGCTCGGCCGGCGGTGGCGAGCGGTACGGCAGGACGGGTTGCGGCTGCGTCACGCCCGCGAGTGTGCGCCCCCGCCGCACGCGGCACAAGGCGCGAGGCCGCTTCCGCCCGCCCGCCGGGTGCCCTAAAATGCGCAGCAGACGCCGGCCGCGGGACGTGCACCCGGGCGGGCCCGTTCCCAACCGCGAGGAGCCTCATGCAGCGCCGTCCGTTCGGAGATACCGGTCTGGAAGTGTCGCCCATCAGCCTCGGCTGCTGGATCTTCGGCGTCGATTGGTGGGGGCACCGCACCCAGGCCGACTGCGACGCGATGTGCAGCCTCAGCCGCGACCTCGGCGTCACGTTCTTCGACAACGGCGACGCCTACGGCAACGGCCGGGCCGAGGAACTCTTCGGCAACTGGATGCAAACGGCTAAGGTCGACCGCTCCAGCGTCGAGATCGGCTCGAAGTTCGGCTACGACTTCTACTCCGACCCCGGCGAGGCCGGCTCCCACCGCGAGCGCAGGCAGGACTTCTCCCCCCAATTCATGCGGTCGAGCCTCGAGAAGTCGCTGCGGCGGCTCAAGACCGACCACGTCGACCTGTACATGGCCCACAACATCAAGCTGCCGCAGTTCCGCGACGACTTGTGGGCCGAGTTGGAGAAGGTGAAGGACGAGGGGAAGATCAAGGTGTGGGGCGTGAGCCTCGGCCCGGCCATCGGGTGGCGCGAGGAGGGCGTGAAGGCGATGCTCGATCACGGCGCCAAGGCCGTGCAGACCGTCTACAACCTGTTCGAGCAGAACCCCGGCCGCGAGTTCTGCGAGACGGCCGTCGCCACGCGCGGCGGCGTCGTCGCCCGCGTCCACGACAACAGCAGCATCCTGAAGGACGTCGTCAAGATCGACACCGAGATCGGCGAGAACGACCACCGCAAGTTCCGCGACCATCACTGGAAGGTGCAGGGCCTGAAGAAGCTCGAGCTCGTCCGCCACTACGCGACCGACCACGCCATGACCGTGCACCAGCTCGCGTGCAAGTGGCTGCTCCAGCAGCCGGGCATGACGTCGATCACCGCCACGCTGCTGAACGAGCACGAGGTGCGCGAGGCGTGCGAGGCGGTCGAGAAGCCGAACTTGTCGCGCGAGGAACTGACGCAGCTCGCCGTCGACTACGCGCGCGACTTCGGCCTGGGCGACGACGCGCACCCGTGCGACCTCAAGAGCAGCACGGACCCCAGCGGCCGCGTCCGCAGCGGGTACGTCCCCCCGCCGGTGCTGATCGCGTAGGGGCGTCGCGATCTGCCGAGGTAGAGCCGTCCGAACAACCCGGACGCCCCGTTTCGCCGCAGGTCCGAAAAGGGCCCGCTGTAGGCGATCGCGATCGCGCGTATCGGACGCGGGACCGCGTAGTGACCCCCACCCGCGGGTAACCGTGGGAGCAAGCTCCCCCCGGCGTTCCGAAACGCTGGCCGATCAGCATCGCGATGCGCTGAAAGCGACGTCACGCCGCGCATCGCGAAATGTCACGGATGGCCATGACGAACGCGCTCCCGCTCCGCTACGTCGTGCTCCACCACACCGGCGTCCCCGAGCCCCACTACGACCTCATGTTCGAGACCGCCCCCGGCTCCCCCCTCGCCACCTGGCGATCGCCGGCGTGGCCGCCAGGCGCGGGCGACGTGCTCAGCCGCCTGCCGGACCACCGCCAAGCGTACCTCGACTTCGAAGGGCCGATCTCCGACGCCCGCGGCGCCGTCCGCCGTGTGGCGAGCGGGCGGTGCGAGATGATCCAAATCGCCGAGGCCAAGTTCGTGGCCCTTCTCGACACCGGCGTGGAAGTCGTGCTGACGAGGGACGACGCCGACCGATGGTTCTACCGCGTCGAACGTTGAGTTGAACCGCCGAAGTTTCGCGCGATCGGCACGCATCGGCCACCTCTGAACGCTCGACAGTACCGCGGCGAGCGTGAAGGCTCATCGACCGCCGGGGGAGCAAGCTCCCACAGTTACCTGGACTGACGAGGCGCCTGACGACGTCGCGCGAAGCGCTACCGCGAACGAGAGCCGACGCCGGACCGGTCGTCAGAACTTTCCGGCTGGAGGTACTTCGCGCCCCCTCCCCCGGCGCCGGCGGCCGCCGGGTTGCGGGGCGGGGTGACCCACACGACCGGCACGTCCCGCAGCACGACCTCGCCGCCCCAGATGGAGGCGATCGCCGTCGTCCGCCGCGCGACGTCGGGGGCCGGCCGCAGCACGACGTCGAGCCGGTCACCCTGCAGCCAGTAGAGCACCGGCTCCTGAAACTCGACGCCCTTCGCCCGCGGTTCCCCGGCCCGTCCCGTGACCTCGCCTACCTCGATCTCGGTTCCGTAAACGTCGCGGAGGAACACGTCGCACGCGAGGCCGACCGGGAGGCGGGCGATGTCGATCGTCATGCTCACCGGACTGCCCCGTCCGGCGCCGACGATCGCCCGTCGCGGGCTCCACGAATCCCGCCGCGTGGCTCCGATCGAGACCGCCCGCGCGACCGCCGCGCCGACCGCCGGGTCGGTCACGACCGCGACCGATTCGGTGCCCGCCGGCACCACCGTCAGCGGCGCGTCGACCGTCTCCTGCCACGCGGCGATCGCCGGTCCGTCGTCAGGAGCCCATCGGAAGAGCCGTTTCACGCCGACGTCGAACACGAACGTGAGGCGGTACGTTCCGGGTGGAAGGTCGGGCAGGTTCACCGGTCGATCTCGGCCGAGCCGGTACGGGCTACTGTTCAATTCGGACAAACCGGAAAGGGGGTCGTAACTGTTGTAGGTCCGATGGACCGGGCCGCCGTCGACCCGAACGCCGACGAGCCGGTGCGACAGGAGAAGTTCCGGCGCGTACCTGCCGGACCCGACGCGGCTCGGCTGCTGGGTCGCGTCGTAGGGTAACGAATCGCTCCGACGCACGATTGGGCGCGACTCGATCGTGACGCGCGGCGCGTGGCGGGCGTAGCGCTTCCAGAGCGGGTCCGGGACCCGTCGCCGCTGCCGCGCCGCTTCGACGAGATCGCCGAACGCGGTGTCCCACGCCGCGGCCGGGTCGGCCTGGCGCCGCAGAACGGCTTCCACCGCGGTGACGACCTGCCCGTCGTCCAGCCCGCCGGCCTGGAACCGGCGGCGCAACTCGTTCGCGGCCGCGACGGCCCGCTTCTGGTGCGTCGATCCGACCTCCCGCCGCAGCGTCCACGCCGGCTTCACCCGCTGCCAATCGACACGCCCGAGCGTGGACGGCGCCGACGCCGCGAGGAGCCCGCCGCCCACGAGCGCAAGCACCGCCGCCAGCGCCAGCAGCGGGCGATTGCGTTGCCGCTCGCCCGTCACCCGCGCGCCCGGCGAGGCCAGATCCGCGCCGCACTCGCCGCAGCGCTCGGCCGCGACGGGGGTCCCGAACAGGTCNCTCGCTTCCAGCCGCCGCCTGCTGCAGAGCGGGCGTCGGCCCCAGCCGCCGCCCGCGCGCCGCCGGTGCCGGTCGTCAGTGCTCGCGACGTCCGATGTCCGGCGTGCGGCGAGGAGGAGGAGCTGAGCGGGCGACGGGAGAACGGTGAGATCACGCTGACGTGCGACGGCTGCGGGTATGTCGGCCCCCGCACAGCCCAGCGCATCGCCACCGCCGCGATCAAAAGGAGTAGCGCGGAACCGCACAACGCCGACCACGCCAGTAGGGTCCCCTGCACGCCGAGATGATATCGCACGGCCGGATGAGGCGCAGCTTGAAACCCGCCGGCGGCGAACATTGCCGGGGACCGAACGTCTGCACTGAGGGTTTCTCTAAGTGACGGTCCGAAGGGACATCACGCGGAGTGGTTACTGCGAGATCAATGACGATGGATGAAGGGGACACGTCGCGACTGATCGCGAACTTGGCGCATAAAAAAGGTGCCGTGGACCTCTCGGCTGAACACGGATCGCTCAGCCCACTCCTCTCAAGCCGGCAGGCGGCAAAAAATCCGGCAAAAAAGGTCTTGCGGGCGCCGCTCACGTTCTGCACAACGCGGAGATGGTCGCGTTCAACAACCCGAAAGTGAAGCGCGTTTCGCCCCTGACGGGAAAGAAGCGGGGTCGCCCCTCCCGCCCCTACCGCACGTCTTACGACGGCACCGAGGTACATGGTCTCCACCGGGACAAAGACGGCCGGTGGCGGATCGTGGCAACCGGCGAACGCTTCAGCGAGGCGGACGAGCGAACGGCCCTGGACCGCTTCAGGGAGTGGCAGCAGCAGAAGCAGGTCAGTCGAGTCCTGCTTCCGATCCAGTTCGATAGTGAGTTTGCGCGGGCGGATGAACTTCGCCGGATCACGACCGGCGAGGGAACGATCCTGTTCAGTCTCGACTACCGCAACGGCGAGTTGGTGGGCTACAACGACACCATCGCCATCAACGTTCCCGAGCGGGCAATTTGGGCCTACGTGCGGAAGATGCTACTTCTAAAGCCGGAGTACGTCGCCAAGCATACCGGCCTGCCGAAGCTCGAAAACTTTCGGGACACGTCCCTGCCGACCGCCTCGATCCTGCTCTCGGCCCTCTGGAAAGCCTTTGAAAAGTATGCCAAGGTGAAAAAGGAAGTACGGCGGAAGATGTCGGCCGCGTGGGACGAGATGCTCGGGATCACGGAGGCAGTGACACTCGCAGACCTGACGACGGAGGCATAGCTGAAGTACGGCGACACCATTACGTCGCAGGGCTTCTCTGACGCCTACGCGTGCGACAGGTTCGACCGCGTACGTCGCGTTATCAAGTTTGGAAAAAAGCGTGCAATGGACGCGGAGCAGATTCGTGCCGCGCTTGACCGTGCTGAAGTCTTCGACCGACCGAACGTGAAAAAGAAGTACGACCCAAAGCCGATCCTGCCGGCGGACCTCCACAAGTTGCTGGCAGCCGGCCAAGACATCGACCGCGCCGCCATCTTGCTGTCGCTCAACTGCTGCATGTATGCAGACGAGGTGCTGGACGTGGACTGGTCACACGTCGATCTCGAAGTCGGCACGTTCAAAGGGATTCGGGCAAAAACTGGCATCCTGCGCGTCGGAGTGCTCTGGAACCGTACCGTGGACGCCTTGAAGAAACTACCTCGCACTGACGGAGCGATCTTCAAGTCCCCGCGCGGGCGACGTTACAACACGAACGCCTTTCGCGACCGGTTCGCAGTCCTACGACGTAAAGCCGGCGTGGATGCATCCGTGCAGTACAACAACATCCGCGATGGCGCCTACACCGCCGCCTGCACAGAGGGGGTCGAATTCCATCTCACCCGCATTCTCGCGGGCCACCGACAGTCGGGGAAGACCGACTGCTATGTCGCGCGAAATCCGCTGATGGTGGCGCCGGCGTGCGCGATCATTGAGTCGGCGTACTTCGGCGAGTCGTCCCGTCGCCAATCCTGAATCCGCGTTCGCTTCGTCTGGCCGTGCCGCCGCGAGCTTTGATCACCGGACGAGTGCGAGCGCTCAGCCGCCAGTGGCATGACGGTCTAATTCACCACTATTTCTTCTTGGCACCCTCTCGCCCCGCCGCGCGCGTCTGCTTCTGCTTCAGGGCAGCTACAAGCTCGCCGGTGGTCCCCCCCTCCTCCGCTTCGTACACCCGCTTCATCAACTCTTCCTGCACGCCTCGATCCGACTCCAAAAACTGCAACATTGCGGCTGACAGGCAGAGGCCGATCTTAGACGCTGACGTTGACGGTACTCATCGCTTCATGAACTCCTGCATGTTGATCTCGATGTCCGCCGACGCCGTAGCTTTCTTCGCAGGGTTTTCCTTCACGTCTTCGCCCATGGCGCGGGCGGTGACCCGCGTGGACAGCAGCTTCAGCTCCTTCTGCGTCCAGGCGAGGTCGTCTTTTTGAACCGGAATCGACAGCGACCAGTCGCCCTCAGTCGCGGACTTTGCGAGCGCGTCCTCTTCCACGCCATCGCCGCTGACTGCGTCTTCGTAGTAGACGCAGTAAACGCGGACGCGGGGGCCGCCGCCGCCGTAGACGACGATCGCGTCATCCTTCGGCGCCTCGGTCGAAATGGACGCGGAGGCTACGCCCGAGACCTTGGCAAGTTCTGCGCGCGCGCTGCTCTTTGGCTCAGGGGCGAGGAGTTCCGAAATTTTCTCCCATGTCTTCCTGGCGGATCGCTGCGGCGTCGAGGCCACGGCGCGACGTACGACGGTGCTCATCGGTCCTCCTTCAAACCAGCGATCTCATTCCGTGCCAGCTCCACCGCCTGGACGATATGGTCCGCGGTCAGCTTGCTGGGATCCCCAGCAACGGCGTTCTCGCACGACAGGGCGGACATCACGACTTTGCGGATGCGGCGGCCGTCCATTCCGCGGCACCGTGCCGCCGCCTTCTTGAGCTTGTGGTCGCCGGACAGACGCAGGTTCGGAATCGCCTCTTCCAGTGCCTGGACCGTGTCGATCGGGATCTTCTCTCGCACGCCTCCGGCCCGGGCAGGTCCACGGTCGCGATCAGATCCGGCAAGGGAGAGGAAGGCGGAGTCGATGGCGCTTCGCGAAGTTGCTGGTCGCGATGAACAGCAGGTGGGGGTAGGTGGCGGCGAGCTGGTCGAGCTGAGCCAAGACAGCGTCCGTCGCGCGATGGACGTCAACCGGGTTCGCCTCCAGGCTCGCCCGACCGATCCGCCGCCAGCGTCTCCACCTCGTCCAGCAGGACGATCAGCGGACCGTTCTGGGCTCGCTCCGCGATCACGCTGTTGAGGAGTCGCAGGACCGCCTGCTGGCTCCGTCCGAGTGACGAGCTCGCCAACCCGTGCGGCTCCACCCCAGATATTGGAAGGCGTGCCGGCGTCTTGAGCAGGGACGCGGTCTTGGAGCCCTCGGCCCAAGGACGTTTTCCCCGGTGCCTGGCGGACCCGCCAAGGGATGATGCCGTGAAGCAGCAGACGGCTGCGATCGATCTTCGACCGCAGCGAAAAGTTGAGGAGCGCTTGCTGAGCAGGCGGTCCTTCAGCATGACATCGATAATGATGCCGTCCCAACTGGAGTCGAAAGAGTCGTCCGGGAGCGTCCGGGCGTCCAAGATCCTTGGGAGCTCATCAGAATGGGCGTGCTTTCCGCGAGCGGACTGGTCAAACGACATACGTGCCTCCCTTTTAAGCCGAGATGGGAATGGTACGCACGGGATGACGAACCGGCCCGTAGCGGATAGAAATACCTCTTCGACAACATCTTGTAAAAATTTGCAGGCCCAGACGCGGAGGTAAGCTGCGGCAGAGGCGGGATTTGGAGACAGTACAGATACGCCGTGGTAACTGCGTAAAAAAAACTGATCTCACGACAGGTTCTGAGCGGCGGCTGTTAGCCCCCCGAGCCATCGGCGGGCAGCAAAAATTCAAACGTCCGCCGTACATCCGCACACCGGAGAGGCCGCCCGGTTTAGGCTTGTAATCCTGCCACCGTGAGACGGCGGCCTGCGTCGCCGCCCTTCCAGTAGGAAGAGAGGACGGACCGCCCATGCCTCGTGGTCTGCCTCAGTCAGCGCGGCCCGGCGCGCAATCTCCTCAATCCACTTCTCGCAAGCCTCGTGTAACAGATCGCGGTCAACTTCACGCGCTTGCGACCCTCACTTCTTGATAACGAATACGGTCAAGGCTCGGGGGCGGTCAGGCCCTCGGTGATCGCGAACTTCGTCGGCCCCGCCACGCTGTGGATGCGCAGCTTGTCCATCACCTGCGAGCGGTGCGCTTCAATGGTTTTGACGCTGACGTGGAGCCGGGCGGCGATCTCCTTGGTCGTCCGCCCTCGGCCACTAGTTGAAGCACCTCCCGCTCTCGGACCGTCAGCGAACGCGACGCTGCTGCCGGTCGGCACGACGGACGTAGTCGTCCAGCACGACGTCCGTCGCGCGCGGGCTCCAGGTACGCCCGCGGGACATCACCGTCCGGATCGCGAGGGATCAGTTCGGCGACGGCCGACTCCTTCCAGCAGGTACCGGCCGCCCCCGCCTTGCGACCTCGGTCATGAACCGGCGGGTGGAGTGCATCGACAGGGCGACGACCTTCACGCCCGCGTCGGCGGCGATGATCTTTCGCGTGGCCTCGATGCCGTTCAGGTGGGGCATCGAGATGTCCCATGATCACGACGTGCGGCGAGAGCTGATCGCACATTTCGACCGCTGTTCGGCCGTCCCGCCTCGCCCACGACCTCGAAATCGTGGTGTCTCTCCAGCAGCGCGCGCACGCCCTCCAGGAAGATCTCGTGATCGTCCGCTGGCAGATCCTGACGATCATCCATCCGCTCCTTCCGACGGCCACCGCGGGTTCGGCCCGGCGGGCGGCGTCGGGGCGGGCGAGCGCCTCGGCCGCCGCCGGGAGCGGCACGGTCGGGGTGACGCGGCAACCAAGGCCCGCGTCGGAATCCATGTCCAGTCGGCCGCCGAGGTGGCCGAGCCGCTCGCGGATGTTGAACAGGCCGAACCCCGAGCTTTGCGCGCCGCCATTGGGGCCGACCTCGCGCTCGCATCCGACGCCGTCGTCGAGCACCGATATCCGGACGTGCCGGTCGTCGCGGCTGACCGACACCTGCGCGTGCAGCGCGTGTTTGACGACGTTGACCAGCAGTTCCGGCACCGCGCTGAACAGGGCGTGCGCGTCGCGTCGTCGAGCGGCAGGTCTCGCCCATCGCACTCCACCGTGGCGCTCAGCCCCGTCTCCTCCTGGATCTGGTCCGCCAGCCACTCCAGCGCGGGCTCCAGCTCCCGGCTCGTAAAGGATCGGCGGGCTCCAGTTGCAGCGTGAGCGACCAGGTGTACGATGGCTTGCTCGACCAACTCCGAGGCCTTGGTGACCTCCCGCGGTAGGTCGCGCCTCCATCGAGCAGGCCGCGGAGGTGCATGACCGCGGCGGCGAGTCGGTGGCCGACGGCGTCGTAGAGCCCGCTGGCGATCTCGCCGCTGGCGTTCCTCGGTGAGCGACAGCTCGGTCGCCAGCGACTGGAGTGTCCCTGGTAGGCCAGGATCCGCGGCTTTCACGCCCGGGCGCTCCGCCACCTCGTTCTGTAGCTCTCGGTTCGCCGCCTCCAGCGCGGCCGTCCGCTCCCGCACCCGCTGTTCAAGGGCGACCTGGGCTTCCTGAAGCCCTCCTCCAATCGCCGCCGAGCGCCGCTGAGCCAACTGATGAAGATCGCGACGACGACGTAGGCGGTAACGCGGAACACATCATCGTCCGAGAGGCTGAACGAGTTCTTCGGCGGGCAGGAAGGTGAACGCCGAGGCGATGCCGCCAACGCGCGCTCGGCGATCAGCCCCGACAGCAGCCCGCCGTGCAGGGCCGAGACGGTCACGGCAGTGATGAACAGCAGGGAGAGGTTCGTCCATGAACGGCCAGAGCGCAAACGTGAGCGCATAGGCCCCGCTCCCACCGTCAGGACCGGGATCGCGAAGCGCAGGAAGACGATTTCGTTGCCTTTGCCATTGTTGCTCTCGGACGTGGCCCGGCTGCCCACCATATCGCCGCCCGCCGTCGGCCGTCCATCTGTGTTCCGCGCGCGGGGATGGGTGGCCCGAACCCCACAAAGCTGGGGCATCCCGGGTGTCGGGGACCCGCGCGTCGGTCGTAACGTGATCTGCACGGACAACGAAGCGAGACCCGAGTTCGCCGCCACCCCGACCGAGAGCAGGGAGATGACGGGAGGAAGGGACAGCAGGGTCTCGCCAGCAGCGGCCGCAGGTGCCGCGCGTCGTTCCCGTTGAACCTTTCGAAGAGGAGCACCCCAATGTATCGAGCACTTTATGCCTCACCGTCGGCTTCCTCATTCGCCGTCAGCGCGGCGCAGCGGCGTTCATCCGCCCCGGTCCGGGAGTTCACGCTCAGCGCGCCGCCAGCGATGAGGAGCACCAGATGGGGGCACGTTTAACGTGCAAGGGTCGGTCGGCTACTTCATCGACGACCGGTAAACTCTCCCTCCGGCAGACGGTCGGGTACACGGACCTGACCGACAACTTCAGCGGGTCCACCCGCGTCGCGGCGGACTACCACTTCGGCCCTCGACCGCTGGCGGCCGTTCATCGGCGTCGGCCTCGGCTACACGTACGGCGGCGAGTTCGCCGACACCAGCGCCGGGCCTGAGGCGGGCGTCAAGTACTTCGTCAACGACACGACGCTTCCTCTGCAGGTTCGGTCGGGCACGACCTCTTCTTCCGCGACGCCAGCAATGACGAGGGAGACTTCTCAGACGGCCGTTCGTATATGGAGTTGGCATCGGGTTCCGGTGGTGACGGACTCGCGGGCGCGTCGGCGGGCGCGAGCGTGGGGTGCTCGGCCCGCCGCGCCCCGACCTGGTGCGGCCCGCACGGGCGGTACGTCTGCAAAACCATCTTGCTCCCGCGTTCACCCACGTTCCAAGAAAGGAGAAACCAATGTCTTCGCGCAACTTTGGGGGCCTCGTCTTCCTCGTCGCGGCCGTCGCCTGCGCGCCGATTGCCTTCTCGGGAGCGGCAGGCGGAGGATCGCCGTGGCGGCGAAGGTCTTGTTCTGGGCGTGCATCGCGGTCGTCGTGCTTGTCGGGCGCATCACTCCTCGGTGACGCGCGGCACCGTCCGGCTACCGCCGCCACCACCGTGCCGGAGCGGTCGGATACGCCCACGTTGATGCCGCCGGTGGGGCCACTCGGGGGGCGTTGTAAGCCGCGCCCCGGGCCGAGAGGCGGCGGGTGTATGGCAACGCGGCATTGCCGTGCGCGAACGCAGGTGATTAGTGCGGCGGCGGGTGCCGTCGCGGAAAGCGAGCGGACGAATGCACCAGTTCACCGACGAGCTTCTGAAGGAACTGCTTGACGTTCGGGACGTCCCTGCGTCTCGCTTTTCATGCCGACGCACCGGCATCACCGGACGCGGCGCGGGACCCAATCCGCTTCCGCAACCTGCTCAAGGGATGCCGACGCTCGCTCCTTCGCGCCACGACAACGGCGAAGTCCAGTCGCTCCTGGAACCGTTGCGGGCGAAGAAACCGACTCGGGTTCTGGAACCACCAGCTGGACGGACTTGCGTGCTTCGCGTGGCCCGGCCGGCTGCGGGTCGTGCAGCTGCAGGCACCGGTGCGGCCTGTTCGCGGTGGCGGCCGAGACGTTCCACGTCAAGCCGCTGATCCGCATCATGCAGTCCGCCGACCGGTTCCAGATCCTGTACTCAGCCGGGGAGACGTCACCGCGCCATGCCGAGGGACCGCGCTACGTGATCGACGAGGTGGAGATGGAGGACGTCCGCGACACTCGTGAGCGTCGGGGAGGAACTGACGGAGCCCCACCTGACGGTCGCCTCGTACAACGCGCGAAAACGCGCCCGCCATGCACCACGGCCACCTGAGGGCAAGACTGAGGAGGACGAGGTCGACGCCGTGAGGTTCCTGCGCCACGTCGACCCGCGCGGTCTGGGAAACCACTCGCTATCGTCGGGCCTACCGCTGGTGCTGGCGCGCCGCTCAAGTACCGGCGCTGTTCCGCCACGTCAGCCACAACCCCCGACTGATGCCGGTGGGCGTCAACCTGCACCCCGGCGGGATTAGTCTCGAACGT
This sequence comes from Phycisphaerae bacterium, assembly GCA_030448225.1. The sequence goes on along the minus strand of JAUJNJ010000059.1, from coordinate 122 downwards.
CTGCGGGACGAGGCGTGGTCCGCGTACGAACCATACCGCGCGGCCCGGATCGACGCCGCGATCGGCCGCTACCGGGCCGCGCGGTCGCGCGCCGCGGGTCCGACGATCTTGCAGAGGTGGCC
>JAUJNJ010000256.1 GCA_030448225.1 Phycisphaerae bacterium | reverse complement strand
CGGTGCCGGCGATCTTCCACTGGGGCGTGTTCGGCTGGAGCACCGCCGTGCTCGTGCTGTGGCTGGCGCTCGTGCTCGTCGTCGTGCCGCGCATGGCTGAGGTGTTCGCGGACTTCAACATAAGGCTCTCCATGCCCACACGGCTGCTGTTGACGATCCAACGGGGGATGTCCGCCGGCCTGTGGGTGGTGTTGCTGCCGATCCCGGTGGTTCTCGGCTTCGCCAGCGGCCCGATGAGCCCCGCCGGCCGGCGCGGGTTGCGCATGCTGGTGACGCTCCTGTTCGGTGCCTTTGTGGCGCTGGCCGTCGCGGGTCTCCTGATGCCCCTGACCACGCTGATCGAGGGGATGAGCAGCAGCCGCGGCTCGGGCCGGTGACTTCGCCGCCGCGGCGCGCCAATTCCCGGCCCGGCGCCGAGGGGCTACACTTCTGCTGTCGGACCGGCCACCTACACGACCCCATGAGGAGCTTCGCATGCGCCCGCTTCTGACCCTTTTCGTCGTTGCCACGGCACTGACGGCCGCCCGCGTGGGGGCCGAGGACCCGCCCGCCGGGCAGCCGCCCGAGGCGCCCGCCGAGCAACCTGCCGAAAGGCCGGCGGTCGGGATGAACGAGTTGGAGAAGAAGTTCGAGCGGACGATGTCCGGCGCGACGCTCGTCGGGCGGTTCACGGTCGAAGGGCAGGGTGACGCCGACAAGCCGCCGGCCGAGGAGCGGTACGTGATCTCGAAGGTCACGAAGATCGGGGAGGACCGCTGGATGTTCGTCGCGCGGATCGGGGAAGCGAAGGTCCCGGTCCCGCTGCCGCTGCCGGTGAAGTGGGCGGGGGACACGCCGGTCATCAGCCTGACAAAGGTGAAGGTGCCGGGGATGGGCATGTACACGGCGCGGGTGCTGGTCTACGACGACCACTACGCCGGCACCTGGGACGCCGGCGACCACGGCGGGCACCTCTGGGGCCGCATCGAGCGCGCGGGGGAGAAGAAACACGAAAAGCCGGACCCCAAGGCGCCTGCGCCGGGCGCCGGGAAAGCCGAGTGACCCGGCCCTCGGCGCGGCCGGGACGCTTCACACGATTGTGCGTCAGGGCGTTCGCCGTTCCGCGCAAGTCGTCATCCCGGGGGAGCTTAAGCGACCAAGGGATCTCGGGAATCCGGGTACCGTCCCCTGTCCCGAGATCCCTCGCTGCGCGTCGGGATGACAGTGGGTTGCGCGTATGGTTCGCGGAACTCACGCACAATCGTGTTCAGCGACCCGGCACGCGACGTCCACGTGCGGGCACGGCCCGGCCTGAGCCGGTGTAAGGAGGTGCTGACATGTGGTGGCGCGGGCGTCTCGCGGACGTCTCGCCGCGTTTCTGCGGCCAAAGACGCGGGCGAGACGCCCGTGCTACGAACAACGCGAACGCGATGCGCGTCCTGACGCTGCGGGGCCCGTGGCGCGCAATAAAAAACCCCGAAGCCGTTCCGGGCTTCGGGGTTGGTTTTGGCCTAACTTAACGGCGTTGAGTCACGGCTTTTTCTTGAGCCTATATACAGGGAGAAACATTGAGGGAAACAGCATTAATCGATCACAGTACGGAAAGAACCACTCAGTTTTGAGTGAATAAGCAGACGCCGGTCAGAGTCTTTATTCGTTTCAGAGCACGGTTGACGGTGTTTGAGGGCCACGCAGAGCCGAGTTTTCGTCAGTTCGAGTCCGGCGCTGGCCCCGGCAGCTTCAGGTGCTCGTCGGCCTGAAACGGCGCGGCAGGCCAGCGATCCGTCTGTGCAGCACGATGATCCCAACCGAGGAGAATGCATGCGGTTTCAGTCGAGGTCGGAGCGGGATTGCGTTCAGCGTCCCTTGTCTGCGGTGCATGGCCCCGCGCGGGCGGAATGCCTGGAGGGCCGACTGCTGATGGCGTCCGTTCAGGCCGACGGCGCGACGCCCGCGGTGCAGGGCCTCGAGGCGGCGGTCGGTCTGACCCCGGCCTCGGGCGTGCTGGACACGACGTTCGGGCGGGACGGCACGTTCGTCACCGACTTCGTCGCCGCCGACACGCGCGGTGCAGCCGGACGGCAAGGTCGTCGTGTCGGGCCGCCGCGGCAGCCGCGCCGACATGACCGCCCGGGCGGTGTGCTTCCGGTTGAACGCAGACGGCACCCGCGATACGTCCTTCGGCCCCGACGGCGACGGCGACATCCTGGGGGAGGAGGGCACCAACGGCGTGTACTACGCCACGGTCGTCGACGGCGACCGCATCTACTGCGCCGGCATCGAGAACGGCAACCTGGTGGTGGTCCGCTACAACCAGGGCGGGACGCTGGACCGCTCGTTCGGCGACGGCGGGCGGGCCGAGGTTGACCTCGGCTCGGAGCAGGACACGGCCTACGACGTCGCCCTTGGCCCGGGCGGGTCGGTGATCGCCGTCGGGACCGCCGACCGGCGCTACGCCGCCGTCGGCTTCACCGAGGACGGCAACCTGGACCCGACGTTCGGCGACGGCGGGCGGGTCGTGTTCGCCCCGCCGCCGCCA
>JAUJNJ010000255.1 GCA_030448225.1 Phycisphaerae bacterium | reverse complement strand
CACCGGCACCGCCACGGCGGGCAGCAGCTACAACGGCGACAACACGCTTACCAATGCCGTCGAGACCACGTTCAACGCGACCACCGGCGCGTTCCAGGTCACGGCCCGGCTCACGGGGCCGCTGTCGTACATCAACGAGCCGAGCGAGCAGGCGGGCATCAGCTTCGGGCCCGGCCAGGACGAGTACGTCAAGCTGGTCGCGGTTTTCACGCCGACGGGCCCGCGGCTCCAGTTCGTCGACGAGCGGCTGAGCAGCGGCACGTACTTCCATGACTTTAATGGCGTGCGCGATATCGGCTCGTTCGCGTCAGTCAACGCGCTCGAGCTGCGCATCGCGGGCGATCCGGCCACCGGCAGGGTCCGCGGGTACTTCGCGGTCAACGGCGGCGCGATGCAGAAATTCAGCGAAGAGCTGGCACTGTCCGGCACGCGCAAGAGCGCGTTCTTCTCGGCCGCCGCCCGCGCGGGGCTCGTCGCGGCCCACAAGAATAACACGGGCGCGATCACCGCCAGCTTCGACCGCTTCGAGGTCCGCGCCGGCACCCCGCCGGTCGTCAGCCAGCCTAGCGTCGCGTCCGTCAGCCCCATCCGCGGCGCCACCGGCGTCGAGCGCGACGCGTTCGTCAGCGCCCAGCTCAACCTCACCGGCGGCGGCATCCGATCCGACACGCTGACCTCGACCACCGTCCGCCTGTACCGCAAGAACGCCGACGGCACCCGCAGCGTCGTCCCCGCCAATATCGGCACCAGTGGGGCCGGCGACGTGATTATTTTGTCCCCTGCCGCGCTGCTCGCCGCCAACACCGGCTACACGTTCGAGGTCACCAGCGGCCTGAAGGACGTCGCCGGCAACGCGTTCGCTCCGTTCAGCTCGTCGTTCACCACCGGCTCCACGGGCGGCGAGGTCGACTCGTCCTTCTCCTTCGAGAAGGTCGGCCTTTCCGTCGGCACCGGCGAGGAGTTCACGGCCCTGAAAGTCGGCCCCGATCGCAAGCTGTACGCCGGCACCGTGGACGGCCGGATCTTCCGCTTCCCGATCCAGTCCGACGGCACCCTCGGCACCCCGCAGGTGCTGAACGCACTTCAGGCGGCGAACGGCGGCAGCAAGCGGCTGCTGACCGGCTTCACGTTCGACCCCGCCTCGACCGCGAGCAACCCGATTTTGTGGGTCACGCACGGCCAGTACCGCTTTGGTCTGAACCCGAACGGCACTGACCCGGTGAACAAGTACGCCGACGACTGGACCGGCAAGATCTCCAAGATCACCAACCTGGGCGGCACGGGTACCGGCTCGGTCGCCGACGTTGTCAAGGGGCTGCCGCGGTCGGTCCGCGACCACCTGACGAACCAGCCCAGCTTCGGCCCCGACGGCGCGCTGTATTTCCCCCAAGGCAGCAACAGCGCCATGGGCGCCCCGGACGTCGGCTGGGGCAACCGCCCCGAGCGGCTGCTCAGCGGCGCGATCCTCCGCCTCAACCCGGCGAAGGTCCCCGCCGGCACCGTGCTGGACGTCAAGACGCAGGACGGCGGCACGTACAACCCCTGGGCCGACGCCGCCCCGCTGAAGATTTACGCCAGCGGCGTGCGCAACGCGTTCGACCTGGTGTGGACGAGGGACGGCAAGCTGTACGCCCCGACCAACGGGTCGGCGTCGGGCGGCGTGACGCCCGCCACCCCGACCCTGCCGATCCCCGGGTCGGTTCGCATCGACGGCGACGACGACGCCAACGCCGCCAACGGCCACTACTCCAACCCGCCCGTCGCGGGCGTGAGCCGGGTCGACGACACGCAGCACGACTACCTGTTCCGCATCCAGCAGGGCGGGTACTACGGGCACCCCAACCCGAGCCGCTACGAGTACGTGCTCAACGGCGGCAACCCGAGCAGCAGCCCCGACCGGGCCGAGGTGCCCGAGTACCCGGTCGGCACCCGGCCCGACCGCAACTACCGCGGCTTCGCCCACGACTTCGACACGAACGTCTCGCCCAACGGCATCATCGAGTATCAGAACGCCGACGCCTTCGGCGGGTTGCTCGCCGGCAAGCTGCTCGTCGCCCGCTACAGCGGCCCGGACGACATCGTCGTGCTGACGCGCGGGTCCGACGGCAACGTCACCAGGCAGCAGAAGGGCATCACCGGGCTGCGCAACCTCGTGGACCCGCTCGACCTCGTCGAGGACCCGAGCAGCGGCTACGTGTACGTCTCCGAGTACGGCGAGCGCAACAGCGGCGCCCGCCGGCTCACGCTGCTGCGCCCGATCCCCCAGGGCGCGAACGCCGAGCTGAACAAGAGCCAGCTCGTGTTCAGCGATTTGACGAACACGTCCGGCCCCGGCGGCACGCAGCGCGTGCGGATCACCAACGCCGGGACGGCCCCGCTCACGTTCCCCGACGGCGGGATCCGCGTCGTCGACGACTCGACGACGGCCGGCGCCGACTCGGGCCTGTTCCGGATCACCAACGCCGCCACACTGCCCGACACGGTCGCCGTGGGCGAGTCGGTGGACGTGCTGATCAACTAC
>JAUJNJ010000058.1 GCA_030448225.1 Phycisphaerae bacterium | reverse complement strand
GATTAGTATTTGACCCACGGAGTCAGGGAGACACGTATACAGGGAGGGAAGAGGGAGGCGAAGATGGAGGATGGACTAAGACGTCGTATGGCCTGCCGTCCGCAACGACTTCCTCCAGCTTCCATCGGCCTCGTATTTTCTTATCCGTGTCTCCGTGTATCCGTGGTTCGATTTGCCTCGTGTCGGGACGGTCCGTCCGTCAGCACGTGATAGGACCACGAAAGGTTCACTCTGCCGATGCACCAGAAGACCTACGCCCCCGAACCGCTCGGCGCGTTGAACGTCGCCGACGACTACGCCCCCGCGCCCTCGGGGCGCCGTTGGGCGCCGTCGCCGCGGACGCGGCGGCGGCTGTCGCGCGGGGGCGGGCCGGTGCTGTACTTCCTGCTGATCGGGCTCGTGCTGATGGTGCCGTTCCACCCGCGGCACATGCTCCACACGCCCGCCGAGGACCTCGGCGCCCACGTCGGCAGCATCGCCGCGGCCGCCGAGGCGCTGCGGCTGGGGATGTTCCCGCTCCGCGTCGCGCCGCGCGAGCACCGCTGGGCGCAGTTCCCGGTCTTCAACTTCTACGGCAACGTCCCCTACCTCGCCGGCGGCGCGCTGACGTGCCTCGGCGTCGGCATCAAGCCCTACCTGGCCTACCGGCTCGTGCTGCTGATGACGTACGTCATCGGCGGGTGGTACGCGTACCGCACGTCGCTTTGGCTCACGCGCCGGCCGTGGGTGTCGCTCGTCGCCGGGACGGCGTTCGCGGCCGCGCCGTACATGTTCGTCGACGTCCACGCCCGCGCCGCGTTCCCCGAGGCCGTGTCGATGGGCCTGATGGCGCCGGCCCTGTTCTACACGCTCCGCTGCTTCTCGCGCCGCCGCCTCGGCGACGTGCTCGCCTGCGGCGTGGCGTGGTGCGCGGTCTGCCTCTCGCACAACCTGACGGTCCTGTACGGCGGGCTGTTCGTCTGCGTGCTCCTGCTGCTGACCGCCGCGCCGCGGTGGTCGTACGTCCGCCGGGTCGCGCGCGTGGCGGCGGGGTGCGGGCTGGGGATCGTGCTGAGCCTCTGGTACCTCGTGCCGGCCGCCCGGATCGTGCCGGACCTGTGGATCACCGCGTCGGAGACCGACCCGCCGCTCGGCGCCGAGCTCCTGACGCCGCTGCACGTGCTGCTGTGGCCCGTCGCCCGCACGCCGATCGGGTCGACGACCGCCAACCTCGACCTGCAGGTCGGCCTGCTGATCCTGCTCGGCGCCGCCGGCACCACGCTCGCGCTGCTGACCGGCGCCCGCCCGGCGCGGGGGCGGCGCCTGGCGGTGGCGCTGCTGCTGACGTTCGGCCTCTGCTTCGTCGCCGCGTGGTCGCCCGTGCGCGACGCGTGGAACCACCTGCCGCCGATCGCCGGCGCGGTGCAGTTCACGTACCGGTTCCTCGTGTACACGACGCTCTTCGGCGTGCCGCTGCTGGCGATCGCGCTGGCGCGCGTGCCGCTGGTGCCGCGCCGCTGGCAGGCGGTGCGCGGCCGCGCCGGCGTGGCCGCCGGGTTGCTGCTCGTCACGGCGGCGGGCGTGGCGACGCAGACGTACCCGTCGTACCGGGAGCGGTGGGTCGCGGCGTCGGAGCGGGCGATCGTGAAGGAGCCGAGCGTCGGCGGGAACGCCGGCACGGCGTACCTGCTCCGCGCCGAGGTGACCAACGCCTCGACCATCAACCACCCCGACATCAACTTCGCCGAGCTCCAGTACGGCGTCCGGCGGCCCACGCCCCTCTACCCGCGCCCCGACGCGATGGTCCTCCCCGCGCCGCCGCCGGGCTCGACGCTCGAGGTCAACGGCGTGGTGCCGGCCGACTTCCCGCCCGCCACGGTCGTGACGGCCGTCGTCGGCGACGAGACGTTCGCGTCGGCGCCGGCGGCGCCCGGCGGCACGTTCCTCATCGCCGCGCCGCTCCGCCCGGCCGCCGGCAAGACGGTGGACGTGCGGATCGAGCTCACCCTGCCGGCGCCGCCGGACCCGCGCGCCGCCGCGGCCCTGCGCGAGCTGGCGATCCACGGGTTGTTCTTCCGCGCGCCGGCGGGGGCGACGGTCGAGCCGTTCATCGCGCTCGACGACGCGCGCGCCACCGCCCGCTTCGGCAAGCGGACGCGATGGACGCGCGAGCTGAAGGAGCCGACGCTCGTGCAGCTCCCGATCCTGTACTACCCGGGGAACACGATCGAGCTGACCGACAACGGCCGCCCGGTCACGGACTACGGCAACGTCGGCAAGTACGTCGCGCTCCGGCTCGACGCTGGCCCGCACTTCCTCCGAGGGCGCTACCGTGGCACCCCGTGGGCCGACGCGGTCATAGGGGAGTCGTGGGCGCTGGTGCTCGTGGTCGGCGTCGCGCTGTCGGTAGATCTGGGGCGGGGCACGGCGGCGGTGCGGCAGCAGCATGACGGGCGATCGTGCCGGCCGACAACGCCCGACCTGGCCGCAGGCCGTGGCGGCGGCGGCGGCGTTCGGCGTGGCGGTCCTGTGGCCCGACCTGCACGGCCGCCGGGCGCACCCCAACAACCCGACGCCGTACTTCTCGGTCGAGGCCGACCGCGCGTTCAACACCCCGCGCGCAAGCCGCTCGCCGCGTTCGACGGCGACCTCACGACCGCCTGGTCGATCGACGCGACGCGCCCGACCACGCTCACGCTCACGGACGGCCAGCACCCTGGCGGGCGTCGAACTCACGCCGCTGGCCGTCGTTCGTCGAGCAGTGGCACCGCATCGGCTTCGACTTCTACCGCGGATGCAACTCGTCGCCGCGCGGCGACGTTCACCTGCCGACGCCGCGTCCGGCGCGGACGCACGTCGCTGCCCCCGTGCGGGCCGACGCATCGACATGCGTTCTCCGACCCGGTGCCAGTCCGCGCGACGGCAGCCTGCGTGTCGCCGGAGCAGGCGACGTGCAGCTACCAGGAGATCAACACCCAGGGCGACGCCTGACCTGACGCCGGACGTGACGCGCGTGGACGTGCCCCGCGCGCTTCGCCCGGCGCGCCGCGTACGGCAGCCGCAACGCTCGATCGCAGCGGCTCGATCGGCGGCGTGCGCGCGCGTCGGCGACGTTCGGCAGGCGTCACACGCTTCATCGCCGATAGCGTTACCGGCGCGGCGGCGGCTGCCACCGGCTCCGGCTGGCAACTGGCGCGGCCGCCTTGATCGGGGCAAGGCAAACCACGCCGAATCGCGAGCCGGCTCCCGGGGCACAGAGCATTGACGCGTCGCGCCTCGGGCGACGCCGCGGCCGCGAGGTCGTGCTGGCGCGGCGAACTCCGGCCCCGCCTGGCGGACCGGACCGAAGAAACGCCTGACCAGCGGCTCGCGAGCACTTACGCTCCCGGCGACACCGCTGCCGTCGAATGCCCTGACAAGACGATGAACGCCACGCCGCTCAAAATCGAACGTCTCACCGACGCCCGACGCCACGGCGGCGCTGCGCCCCGGTGCGCAGCGTGGCCGGAGCAATCGCCCTGCCGCCGGTGCGCTGACAAACGCTACCGGCGTGTCGCCGGAACGCCGAGGCGGCCCTCGCGCGCCCCGGGCGCCGCCTGCGGTGTGCCGCGCGCCGACGAGCCGGTCGCCGAGCCTGCCGTCGCGGCGGGGCACCGCGCGGACGTTCGCCTTGCGCGCGACGCGTGCGGCTTCTCGTTCGTCGCCGACCCGGACACCGACTACGCCGGCATCTACGACGAGGCCTACTACCGCGGCTCGCAGCCTCGACCTCGTCGACTACGTCTACGAGCTGGAGAACCAACCGCACGATCCGCCTACAGTGGCGCGACGTGCTGACGGCCCGTGCGGTCGCTCACGCCGGTTGACGCCGCCGCGGTGGCTCGACGGCTGCAGCAATGGCGGCCTCGTCCGTACGTCCCGCGCGCGGCCGGGTGCGACGCCGCTGGCTTCGACGCCGGATGGATCGTCGCCCGGCGCGGGCGTCGAGATCCCGATCCTCGAGCCGGACGCCTTCGACGCTCGATGGCACGTTCGACGTCGTGACCAGCGGCAAGGTGATCGAGCTGTCCCCGACGGTCAGTGCGCCCGCCGCATCGCCGGCTGGAAAGCCCCGGCGGGCTGTTCTTCGGCACGACCGGCATGGCACCGTTCCGCGGGCGGCACCGTCGTGGGCGTACGTCCACCCGGACCTGCACGTGAGCTACTTCGAGCCGCAGACGCTCGAACGCATGAGCAATGGTTCGGGCAGGTGCCGCAGGTTCGTGCAAGGTTCGCCGACATCGTCCGCTTCAAGGCGCGAAGAACCTGCGTCCGCGACCGCTTTGCAGGTGGAAACCAGGCGATGCCCTGGGTGCCAGTCGCGGGCGCTCGGCGCGAAGTACGCGTCTCTACGACGCCGATCGGTCGGGCGACGATGGCGACGACGACGGGGCCCGTGGTGACGCCCGCGCGCGACGATGGATGAGGGCACGCGCGAGAATCGGCCTCGTGATCGTAGAAGACCCCATCACGGGCGTGAGTCACCGAAGGCGGAAGCCGCACTGAACAAGGCGTTCGCCGCCGCGCGCCGCGGCGTGGTGCGACTCGGGATCGAGATCGAGATCGAGATCGAGATCGAGATCGAGATCGAGATCGAGAAAGACGTCGGAGACGGTGACGACGAGGCGTGTTCGAGACGCTCGCGGGACGCACGGCCCTGGTGACCGGCGTCGCGCGGGCTCGGGCTGGAGATCGCCTACGCGTGCTGTATTCGCGGCCGGCGCACGTGGCGATGGTGGCGACCGCGCGACATCGTCGCCTGGGCAGGACGTCGACGCCGCGCGTCGCGGCGGCGCAGATGCTCGGCGACTACGCCGCCGACCTCTCCGGACGTGCGGTGGACCGCGGCGGCGGCAGCGGTGTTGAAGGACTTCGGCCGAATCGACATCCTGGTCAGCAACGCCGGCGTGCAGGGCGCGATCGGCGCTCCACGCCGGTAGACGCCACCCGTGGCAGGCGGTGTTCGACGTGAACCTGTTCGCGCTGGCCGGCGATCAACTGCTCGTGCCCGCCATGCGCGCCGAGCCGCGGCGGAAGATCATCAACCTGTCTGGCGGCGGCGATCAGCCCGCAGGGCGACTTCACCGCCGCCCGCGTCGAGGGCAAAACCGTACCCTCACCGAGACGCTCGCCGAAGGCCAAACAAACCGGATCGGCGTCAACGCCGTCGCGCCGCGTTGAACTGCGCGGATGCTCGACGAACTCCTCGCCGCCAGCACATACGCCCCGCCGCGTGCGACGCCGCCGTGAAGCGGCAAGGAAGGCGGCACCCCGCCCTGAAAGCGGCCGAGGCGGTCGTCTTCCTCGCCTCGCCTGGTGACGGCATCACCGGGCGGCTCATCAACGCGGTGTGGGACGACTGGGCGAACCTGCCCGTCGCACGCGGACGAACTGGCGAAAGCGACGTCTACGCACTCCCGCCGGATCTGCCCGAAGGACGCGGGCTCGATTGGTGAAAGCACAGGAAAAGATGAACGCGGAGGCGCGGAAACCGCGGGGAAATGCAGAACTGATGAGCCACCGATGGGCCACAGATAGTACGGATGAAGAAGGTGGATGGCCCGATCGAATCGTCGGCCCGCTGGCATGCTCCCCAATCTGTGGAGCTATGCTGCGCCCCATCGGTGGCTAATTCTCTTTGCCTTCTCCGCCGGCTCTCCGCGTCTCTCACTGGACCGTCTTGTCTTGGCTCCGAGCTTCCACCAACGGTCACCTACGCGCTTGTCGCCGGGCGTTCATCAGCAGGTGTTGATGCGAGTCGCAATCATTGGTTGTGGTCTGATCGGCAACAAGCGGGCGAAGGCGATCCCGGGGGCGGGACGACCAGGTCGTCGCCGTCGCCGACACGAACCTCGGCCGCGCGCAGCAACTCGCGGCCACGCCGCCGGGGCCGTCGCGTCGGCCGACCTGGCGGGAGGTAGTGGGGCGGGCGGACGTGGAGCACGTGGTCGTGGTCGCGACGACGAACGACGTGCTCCGCGCGCCACGCTGGCGGCCGTGCAGAGCAGGAAGCACGTGCTCGTCGAGAAGCCGGCCGCCCGGAGCGGAAGAACTGCGGCCGGTGGCGGCCAGGCGCCGAGCAGGGCGATGGCCGAGCGCGGCGTCGTCGTGGTCGGCTTCAACCACCGCTTTCACCGGTAGGCCGCGAACTCGTCGACGCGAACGAGCTCGGCCCGGTGGTATTCGTCCGCGGCCGCTACGGCCACGGCGAGCGGCCCGGGATGAAGAAATGCATGTGCGGCAACCCGCAGGTCGCCGGCGGCGGCGAGATGCTCGACCAGGGCGTCCACCTCGTCGACCTCGCCCGCTGGTTCCTCGGCGACTTCGCCGACGTCAACAACCACGTCTCGACCGACTTCTGGGACTGGCCCGTCGAGGACAACGGCTTCGCCCTCCTGCGCTGCACAGGCGGGCGAACCGCGATGCTCCACGCGAGCCGCAGCAAGTGGAAGAACCTCGCTACTCGCTCGAGATCGGCAAGGTCCCGGCAGATCATCGACGGCCCTCAGGGGCAGTTGCGGCGTGGAGCGCATCGCGTTCTGGGATGCTTCCCCAAATGGAGGAAACGCCGCCGGCGATCTGGGAATGCGGCGAGGACCGCTCGTGGCACGCCGAGTGGGCGTATTTTGTGAATGTATCTCGGAGAAGGCCCGCCCGAGCGGCGACCTGGAAGACGCGGTCGCGGCACTCGTATCGGACGCCTGGCGACAAGAGCGGCGTTCAGCAGGGGCGTTGGACGATGTTAAGCGACGGGTGGGTCGTGAGGGCGTTAGGGCTCCGAGTGCGGTGCGGAATGCGGGGTCGCGGGTTGCAGGTGACGCGTTCGGTGCGGCTCGCCCCGGACCCGCACGACGAGGTCCGCTGGGCTCGCACCTCGTTGCCCGTCCGGATGGGTGACAGGAGCCCAGCAACTCCTCGCAGCTAACTATGAGTCGCACGAGACGCGAATCTGTTCGATGCGGAAACTCCGCAAGAACTCACACGGGAGCAAACGACCCCAGACGCCCGACGGACAAGGAAGAGCCTAACACCATGATCATCACGCCGCAGTCCACTCCGCATCAGCCTCGGCGGCGAGGGCACCGACCTCCCGAGCTGCTACAAGCGGCGGCACAGCGGCCTCATCGCCGCCGCGATCGACAAATGCGTCTACATCACCCGTCCGCAGACGTTCCAGGTGGCGTGATCCTGAAGTACTCAATCGACGAGAATGAGCCGTCGACGACGTGCAGCACCCGATCATCCGCGAGGGCACCGAAGTTCGTCGGCGTGCAGGACCGCATCGAGATCGCCAGCATGGCCGACATCCCGTCGGGCACGGGCTGAGATCGAGCAGATCGATTCACCCGCCGCGTACTCAAGGCGCGCCTGGCTACAGGAAGAGCATCGTCCGCACCCGCGCCGAAGCCTGGCCAGGCGGTATTCCCGCATCGAGATCGACAAGCTGAAGGAGCCGATGAGCAAGCCAGGACCAGTACATCGCCGCCTACGGCGGGCTCACCTGCTTCCAGTTCCTGCCCAACGGCCACGTCGAGGCGTCGCCGCTGAAGGTCGACCAGGAGACGCTCTACAACCTCGAGGACAACCTGCTGCTGTTCTTCACCGGCTACAGCCGCAGCGCCAGCGCGATCCTGAAGGACCAGGACGAACGGAGCAAGTCGAGCGACAAGGAGATGACCGACAACCTTCACTTCGTGAAGGAACTCGGCTACCAGAGCCAGGAGGCGCTGGAGGGGGGCGATCTGCACAAGTTCGGGGAGCTGATGAACGTCCACTGGGAGCACAAGAAGAAGCGCTCCGGCGGCATGAGCAACCCCGACATCGACAAGTGGTACGGCCTGGCCATGCAGAACGGCGCGCTCGGCGGCAAGGTGATCGGCGCCGGCGGCGGCGGGTTCCTCATGTTCTACGCCGAGGACAAGACGAAGCTGCGGCACGCGCTGCTGCAAGCCGGCCTGCGCGAGGTGCGGTTCCGGTTCGACTTCGAGGGGACGAAGGTGGTGATCCAGTAAGATCGCCGGGCCGATCGCCCACGACGATCGTCTTGAGAGAGAGAACTCGACCTGAAGGGCCCCGGGTATGGCATTGAAGATCGCGCCGTCGCCTCGTTCCCTCGCGGTCGCGTGGAATCCGCACCATCACCGCTACAGCAACCTCTACCACGGCTGCCTGCGCAAGGACGCGACGGCGATGTTGGCGTCGGGCATCAGCCATTCAGTGGGGCACGCGGATGCCGATTTCGGACTCGGCTTCTACACGACCACGATCAGGGGGCAGGCCGAAGATTGGGCGTACCTCAAGCACAAGGGTGAGAGCCTGCTGAACCGGGGCCGGCCGAACTTCCAGCCGGTCGTCGTGTGGTTGCGGGTACCGCGGGCAGAACTGAGCAGGCTTGAGACGATGGCGTTCGTCCGCGGCCACTACGATGCCGAGGAGTACTGGAGTTTCGTGCAGCACTGCCGGGCGAGCATCCGCAAGACGCTCACCACGCCCGCGGTGGTCCACCATCACGAGCGCGACGCAACCGGGACGCCAACGTGGTATGATCTGGTCTGCGGACCGGTCGCGGCATTCTGGCAACAGAGGTCGGCGATGCTCGATTCCGACCAGTACAGCTTTCACACCGCCGCGGGCGTCAGAGTGTTGAACGACGTCGTCGCGGGAGGTCTTCGCGGCGTTGACTACGGCGTGGACGTTGTCACCGTTTGAGGGAAACGGAGCGGCCAATGTCACAACAACAGATCGGGCTTCCGGTGGCGCAGATTCACGCGTTCTGGAACGACGTGGAGCAACACCTGCGCGACGAGCATGGTCTGGACGGCGACCGCCCGGTCCGCGCGATCCTGAACTACCGGAACGAGATCGATCTCGTCGGTCCGATGATCTACCACCGCACATCCCGTGACGTCGCGACCGACATCGTCACGGGCGGGTACGCGAACGCCGGGCGAATGGTCAGTTAGTCGAAGTGCCGACACCAAGTTTCGCCCCCGGCAGCCGCCATGCTCGACATCACCCAAGTCCCCGCCGCACTGCTCGCCGGCGGCCTGGCCACGCGGCTGCGGCCGATCACGGAGACGATCCCCAAGGCGATGGTCGAACTCGCCGGCAAGCCGTTCATCGACCACCAGCTCGACCTGTTGCAGCGCAACGGCATCCGCCGGTCGGTGATGTGCCTGGGGTACCTGGGCGAGCGGGTGGAGCAGCACGTCGGCGACGGGTCGCGGCGGGGGATGGAGATCACCTACTCCTACGACGGCGAAAAGCTCATGGGCACCGGCGGGGCGATCCTGCGGGCGTCGCGCCTGCTCGGCGACGTCTTCTGGGTGATGTACGCCGACTCGTACATGGACATCGATTACGCGGCAGTGCTGGCGGCGTTCGATCGGTCGGGCGCGCAGGGACTGATGACGGTCCTGCGCAACGGCAACCGCTGGGACAAGAGCAACGCCGTCTTCGAGAACGGAAAGCTCGTGCGATACGACAAGCGCGCCCAGACGCCGGACATGCAGCACATCGACTACGGCGTCGCGCTGCTGCGGCGGGAGGTGCTCGGCCGCATCCCGCCCGACCGGCCGTTCGATCTGGCCGAACTTTACACGGCCCTCGTGGACGAGGGGCGGATGGTCGGGTACGAAGTGGCGCAGCGGTTTTACGAGATCGGCACGCCGGCCGCGCTGGAAGAGGCGCGGCAGTACCTGGCGTCACGGCCGGCCTCGCCGCGGACGTGATCCCGCCTCGCCGTTCTCGCCGCCCTCAGGAGGGGCCATCCCGATGTCCAGCACCGCCCGCCGTTCCGTCGTTCTCGTCGTCCTCGCGCTGCTCACGCTGTCTGCCGCGACGCTCGTGCGGGGGCAGGTGGAGGCCAAGCCCGCCAAGCCGGCCGCGGCCAAGCCGGCGCCGATCGTGACGATCACCAAGACCGACGGGTCGCTCGTCCGCGGCCGGCTGACGTCGTCCGATCCGGAGCAGGTGACGTTGCAACTCGTCGCCGCGGGCAAGCCGGCGGCGGAGGGGGAGACGGTGAACGTTTCGTGGCGCGACGTCACCCGCGTCTCCAACGGCCTCACGCGGGCGGAGGCGGTCGAGGCATTCAAGGCAGCGCACGCCGGCCAGCTTTGCGGCACCTGCCACGGTAGCGCGATGATCGCCTGCGCCACCTGCAAAGGCACGGCCCACGACCCCGCCGCAGGGAAGGACTGCAAGACGTGCGGCGGCGAGCTGCTCGTCGACTGCGAGGCAAGTGCGACGCTGGCAAGGCGCGCTGCTGCCCAAGCCGTGCCTGAAGAAGGACGTGGGCGGGTGGACGATGCAGAACGGCGAGAGCGCTGTTCCGCGCCCAGAAGGGGGTCGACCTCGATGTACTTCAGCGAGCGTCACATCGGCGAGTTGATCTACGTGAAGAACGGCGAGGTCGTCGGCGAGGGCAAGTGCACCGCGTGCGGCGGTACGTCCATCGCCGTCTGCGCGACGTGCGGCGGCAACAGGAAGACCCCTGCCGAACCTGCATCCACCCGCAAGGACGCGCTCCCCCATGCCCCGCGACCTGCGACAAGGGCCACACCCCTGTACCGCCTGCGAGGGCAAGGGCTTGAAGAAGGTCTGAGCACGTGCCGGAGAAGTCGACCGACCGGGCGTGGCGCGGGCGTCCCGCCCGCGTCTCGAACGGAAAAAGGCAGGCCAAACGCCCCGCGCACGCGCTCGCGGCTCCCGCCGTGTAAAACACGCTCTGAGGTGCGGCGAGGCTGTCAGCGGCGAGGTGTCCGCCGCTGCTCGACGATCGAGCGCGTTGTGAGATCGCCTGAAGCGGCCCGACCGCTGCGCCCATGGGCCTTATCTTTCGGCGGTCCTTATCTTGGCACTACGAAGCCTCGTGCTGGCGATCCCGAGTCCGCGGGAACCGTAGGAGCAAGCTGTCATGGCGTTCGGGGGGCGCCCACAGAGTGGGCCGCGGCGCCCCAGCGTTCATTCCGCCCGGGAACCGACCAGAGGAACACCGCCTTGTCCTTCACCACCGACTTCATCGCCGAGGCCGCCCAGATCCTCGCGCAGATCGACGCGACCGCCATCGACCGCATCGTCGAACGCCTCGCCCAAGTGCGCGGCAGGGGGGCGACTGTTCTTCCTCGGCGTCGGCGGATCGGCGGCGAACTGCTCGCACGCGGTCAACGACTTCCGCAAGATCGCCGGCTTCGAGGCCTACGCCCCGACCGACAACGTGAGCGAACTCACCGCCCGCACGAACGACGAGGGGTGGAAACCGTCTTCGTCCACACTGCTGCGACGGCAGCCGGCTGAACAAGAACGACGCGATCATGGTCTTCAGCGTCGGCGGCGGCGATTTGGAAAAGAACATCAGCCCCAACCTCGTGCAGGCCGTGCAGCACGCGAAGGACGTCGGCGACGGTGCTCGGCATCGTCGGCCGCAACGGCTACACCGCCCGCGCCCGGCGACGCGGTGGTGATCGTGCCCACGGTCAGCGGAGAACGTCACGCCGCACTCCGGGGAGGGCGTTCCAGGCCGTCGTCTGGCACCTGCTCGTCTCCCACCCGGCGGCGCAAGGCGGCGCAGACGAAGTGGAGTCCGCTGCGCGTCAAGAGTGGGGGCGTGGGGAGTAGAAAGAGTGGGGCGTGAAGAGGATGGCGGCATGTCGTTCACATCCGGTTCTTCACACCCCACACCCCACTCCGCCACTCCCCCCGCTTCCTCCGCCCAGCCGTGTTCCTCGACCGTGATCATCAGCCAGGCGACGGTGCGGGGGGGACGCCGTACCCGCCGCAGACGTTGGCGGAGGTGGAAATCCTGCCGCGGGTGCCGGAGGCGTTGGAGAAGTTGGCGAAGCTGGGGTTGCCGCTGATCGTGGTGACGAACCAGCCGGACGTGGCGCGGGGACGCAGACGCACGGGACGTGGTCGAGTCGATCAACGCCCACCTCATGGAGCGCTGCCGCTGACGGCCGTCTACGCCTGTTACCACGACAACACCGACGCCTGCGCGTGCCGGAAGCCCAAGGCGGGGGTTGATCCTGGACGCCGCCAAGGCGCCACGACATCGACGCGCTATACGCTTTCATGGTCGGGGACCGTTGGAGCGACGTGGCCGCCGGGCAGGCCGCGGGGTGCGACGTTTTTCATGAATCTGCCCTACAGCGGGGGAACGCTGCTCCCCGACTACGAAGTGGTCGATCTATACGAAGCGGCCGGTATCATCGAACGATTGGTGCGGACAGCAGCGACAGCAGCAGGAGCCGAGGACATGACGGTCGACATCACGAAACTCAACGTCAAGATCTTCGCCGACGGGGCCGACCGCAGCCGGCATGCTCGAGATGGCCCGCCGCCGCACATCGCCGGCCTGACGACCAACCCCACGCTCATGCGTAAGGCCGGCATCGGCGACGCTACCGCGCGTTCTGCAAGGACGTGCTGCGGAGCGATCCCCGACAAGCCGATCAGCTTCGAGGTCTTCTGCGACGAGTTCGCCGAGATGGAGCGGCAGGCGAACGAGATCGCCGGCTGGGGCGACAACGTCTACGTGAAGATCCCGGTTACCAACTGCCAGGGCGAGACCGCCTACGCGGCTACGATCCGGAAGCTGAGCCGCGCTGGCGTGAAGCTGAACGTGACGGCGGCACGATGACGCTGGCGCGCAGGTCCGCGACGTGTCGGCCGCCCTCGGCGACGACGCGCCCGAGCTACGTCAGCGTCTTCGCCGGCCGCGTCGCCGACACCGGCCGCGACCCCGTCCCGATGATGTCCGCCGCCGTCGAGATGCTGCGCCCGTACCCGCGCCCAGGAGCTGATCTGGGCCAGCCCCCGCGAACTGCTCAACATCTTCCAGGCCGACGCGGTCGGCTGCCACATCATCACGGTCACCAACGACGTGCTGAAGAAGCTCAGCCTCGTCAACAAGGACCTCGACGCCTACAGCCTCGAGACCGTGAAGATGTTCTACAACGACGCGAAGGCGGCAGGGGTTCACCCTTTGACCTCCTGATGGAGCGGCGGCGGCCATGCGGGTGCTCGAATACGCGCGCCTCCTGCGAAGGGGCGTTCTCCTGCTTGGAGTTCCTTCTGCGAGCGGCGGCATTCGCGGGCGCTGGCCTGGGCGGCGGCGTCCAGGATGTGGCGTCCCTTTCGGTGGCCGGCCGGGCCGGAGTGGGTATTGCGCCTTGGCGGCTCTGGTTCGTATGCTGGATGTCCGCACTCGTCTGGATCTGCCGCGGCGGCTGGATTGTGGGCGCGTATCTGCTGCGGGCCGGTCGCCGCCGTGCGGGATGCTGATCGGAGCCGTCGTCGGCGCGGCGACCGGCGCGCGGTGGTGCAAACGCGGAAACGGCCAAAGGCGGCGGGATTCACGCTGTGAACCCTCTCCCCCGTACTCGGGGAGAGGGCAGGGGTGAGGGGCGGAGCGTCGTCCGAACACCGATCGATACATGTTCACGCTGGGGCAAGTGTAGCGCGCCGCGGATCTTGACTCGAATCAGCGGTTAAACGGATAGGGCGACGCTGCAGGCTGCACCGGCGTGTCGCGTGACGGCGACTCGGACGCAACTCTACGTTCCGCCCCTCACCCTGCCCTCTCTCCCGAGTATGGGGAGAGGGTTCCCGGAATGCCGCAACTCCCTTCCGTCGCCATCGTCACTCCGTCTTACAACACCGGCCGGTTCATCGGGCCGTGCGTGCGGAGCGTGCTCGAGCAGGACTACCCGCACGTCGACTACATCGTGATGGACGGCGGCAGCACCGACGAGACGGTCGACGTGCTGAAATCGTTCGGGCCGAAACTCCGGTGGGTGTCGCAGAAGGACAAGGGGCAGTCCGACGCGATCGTCCGCGGCTTTCAGCAGACGAGCGGCGAGATCCTCGGCTGGCTCAACTCCGACGACACGTTCGAGCCGGGCGCGGCGGGCGGTGGCCGAGTTCTTCGCGGCCAACCCCGACATCGACCTCGTCTACGGCGACGCCGACTACACCGACACGCGGGACCGGCACATCGCGCCCCGTGCG
Organism: Phycisphaerae bacterium; assembly: GCA_030448225.1. The sequence goes on along the minus strand of JAUJNJ010000058.1, from coordinate 30,853 downwards.
TGCACATCGAGCCGTACAGCCGCGAGCGCTGTTCCGCTACAGCGACTTCCTCGTGCAGCCGGCGACGTTCTTTCGGCGGAACATTTACGACAAGGTCGGCGGCGTCGACGTCTCGATCCACTGGGCGATGGACTACGACCTGTGGCTCCGCATGGTGGCCGCCGGCGCGAGGTTGCGTACCTGCCGAAGTTGCTGGCCCACTTCCGCTGGCTCCACGACAACAAGACCGCCACCGGCAATCACAAACGCCTCGACGAGATCTGCCGCATCCTCGCCCGCGCCCAGAACTACCCGCCGCCGGCGTACATCGAGCTCGAACGCGCGAACCTCTACGGCAAGGAAGGCCTCGACGCCCTCCGCCGCGGCCGGCTCGGCACGTTCTTCCGCAGCGCGGGCATGGTGACCGGCACGATGCTCCGCTCGCCCCGCGCGATCGGCAGCCTCTTCTCCCCGTTCACGTGGCGGATCATCTACGTCGGGCAGGTGCTTCGCCGCGTTCGGCCGCGGCGCGGCGCGGCGGACGCGCCGCGTCGCACGCCGGCCTCGGCGAGATGAACGGCCGTCGCCGTTGATTCCCTCGGTTCCCGCCCTCGCCCATGTCACCCTTCCCGCGCGGCCGTCGCCGTTCCTGCTCGGCGCCGGCAGGGGTCCGCTGCGGCTCGACGCGGCGACGCAGCCCTGTTGCCGTTCGCTGCGACGTCTCGCCGCTCCGCGCAAGGCATGGCCGGCAGATCAGTCGGCGCGTGCATCGGACGTCATGGCGGGTGGGGCGGAGCAGCCCGGTGCGTCAGTTGTCGCTCGCTGTCTCCGACGACCCGGCTCGTGCGCGCGCGCGTCTCTGCTCACACGGGGCGGGCGCGGGAAATCGCGCGCGGTGACGAAGTCGCGGCCCGAAGAATCCGATTCGTGTGAGCCGGCCCACGCCCGCCGGCATCAATCGCCCCGGCGGCGTCCGGCTTTGCGCGGCGCGATCGGTTTCTTCTTGCTCCGAAGCGCTACGGCCGCGGCGTTAGCGGGCGTCGCACACAGTCCGTCCCTCGCCGGGGCGGGCACGGGAGCCCACGCCGGGAGGACCAGGGTCTCCGCAAGGCAAGAGGAGAAGTATGGATCATCGAAAGACCGCGCGCGCCACCCGCTCGGCCGTCACGTCGTCGTCGTCGTCGCTGCTCTCGTCGTCGGCCCGCGCGCCGTCGAGCCGCTGGAGGGGCGGCGTCTGCTCGCCGCCGACTTCGGCGACTTCCAGCCGCTGCCGACGTCGGCGCCGGCGTTCCCGGGCGGAAACCGGAGCAGCCGCTGGTGCTGCCCGAGGGCTTCTCGCAGGTCGTGTTCGCCCGCGAGGGGACGGCGGCACGATCGACCTGTGGGACATGAACACGCAGAACGAGACCGGCAAGCAGAAGGGCCGGTTCCTCTACCGCACGCACGAGACCGGCGGCGGCGGGCAGGTCTCGGTGACGGACCTGGAGACGGGCCTGACCGAGGTCCTCGCCCAGCGCGCGGACTTCGAGCGGTTCGACGGCATCGCCTGGACGCCGTGGGGCACGGTCCTCGCGGCCGAGGAGACCGACGTCGCCCGCCTGCGCGACCCGTCGGCGCTCGAGGCGGTGGCGGGGCTGATGTACGAGTTCTTCGTCAGCCGCAAGGACCCGTCGCAGCTCGACCCGCGGCGCGGAGCGGATCGTCGACCGCCCCGGCGTCGACGTCGACGACGACGGCACGATCGACACGGTCCGCGACGGCATCCGCGCGCTTGCCGGCGGTCGGGTCGCGGTCGCACGGGGATCCGCTTCGACGAGCAGGGCAACCTCTACGGCATCACCGAGACCAGCCGCGTCGACAACTCGCCGTTCCAGGAAGGGCCAGGCGGCTTCATCTACAAGTTCACGCCCGACCGGCGCAACGACCTGTCGAGCGGCCAACTGTTCGCGCTTGCGCGTCGACGACGCGGCCAACGCCGACCGCACGGGCGAGGCGACGTGGGTGCCGCTCGACCGGGCGACGGTGCGTCGACTCCGACGTCGCCGCGGCCGCCGTCGGCGCGACCGGCTACGACCGCCCGGAGGACGTGGAGACCGACGTCATCACCGGCCGCACCGACCCGCTCGACGACACGCTCTACGTCGCGATCACCGGCGAGGACCGCGTCCTGGCGATCGACCTCGCCGACGCCGGCCGCAACCCCAAGGACGACGGGGAGACGTTCGTCTGGGACTACGTCCGCGACACGCCCGGCGACGCCGACGGCGACGGCGACGTCGACGCTCCCAACGCGCCGGCCGACTTCGACGACCCGGACAACCTCGCGGCTCGACGACGCCGGCAACCTGTTCATCACCGAGGACCCGGGCGGCTCGCCAATCGCGAAGCCCGGCGACGACATCTGGGCCGCCTTCCCCCGGCGGGCCGCCGGACCGCGACGACGACGAGGGCGGCGACGGCGGCGACAGCGTCCGCGCTGGCGCAGCCGTGGTGACGACGGCGACGACGCCGACCGCCGCGACGCGATGGCGAGCGAGACGGTGCGCTCGCCTCGACGACCGACTCGGCCGCCGAGCCCACGGGCATCTACTTCGACATCGACGAGGAGGTGCTGTACGTGAACATCCAGCACCGCGGCGGCGACGGCCGCGACCTCGCGGTCGCGGTCTTCCCGACCGACAACCCGCCCGACCGCGACGATCGCTTCTTCGCCCCCGCCGACGACAGCGGCGGCGAGGACGATGAGGACGACGACGACGACGATCGCCGCGCCTAGAGCGTGTTCCGCGTTCCCGCGCGGGCGCGCGCCGGGACACTCCCGGGCCGCTGTGGCGCGGGCGGCCCGCTCCGGTGGCGGGGAACCGCTCCGATGCGCACGGCGCGCACGAGCGCGATGACGACGACGACGACGACGACGAAGGGGCGCGGCCCGCGCGGGCCGCGCCCCTTTCGTGCGCGCGTCTCGCGGGGGCCGCGGGCCCCGCCGCGACTCGGGCGGCCGTCGCGCCGGCGCGGAGCGGCGCGCGGCGTCCGCCGGCGGCGAGGGCTCGGCCGGCCGCATCGCCGTTGCGTCGCACAGAGTTCGGGCGATCAACGGCGCACCACTGAACCGAAAGTCGCGTGTCGCGGCTCGCCGGGGTAACGTTCGCCGATCCAGGGAGGGCTCGACGTGTCCGTTCCACCACCGCTGCCGCCGCCGTTGATGTCCGCTCCGCCGTCGCTGGCGTACGCGGGCCCGCTCGTCGCGTCGCACGCGGCCAGCCGCGCGACGTCGCGGACGCGGGCGATCGGCCTGGGCGCGATCGTCGTCGGGGCCGTCGGGCTGCTCGGGGCGGCGTGGCCGTTCGTGTTCGGCGGGGACGCGGGGATCGACGCGTACGTCGGCACCGCCATGCAAGGGCGGTGGATCCTGTGGGGCCGGCTCGCGCTGGCGGGCGGGTTCCCGCTGCTGGCGTTCTATGGGCTCCGGCTGCTCGTGCAGGCCGCGCCCGGCGCGGCGGCGGACGTCCGGCCGCACCTGCTCGACAACCTCGGCAAGATCCGCTTCGTGCTGGCCGGCTGCATCTTCCTCTCGATCGTGTCGGCGGCCGCCGCCATGAACGCGCCCGACGCCAATGACCCTGGCGTGCGGACGCTCCTGACCCGCGGCCGCGCAACGCCAAGGACGTCGTCGCAGTCGGCGTCGAGCCGCGGCTTGCCCACCTTCCTGCTCTACGCGGCGTGCGGGATCGCGTGCGGGCTCATCTCGGGCAACGTGCGCAAGGCGTTGGCCGAGTTCGTCGGCCCCGACGACGTCCGGGAGGAGACGCGGGGGTTCGAGGTCTCGTTCGGCCCGCAAGCGGAGGCCGGCGCGCCCGCCCCGGCAGCCGCGGCGCACGCCGGGCCGGCCGCGACTTCGTCACCGGCGGTGTTCCCACCGGCGTTCGACCCCGCGCACCGCGACCTGCGGACGCTGCTGAACCTCGCCGCCGCGGCCGGGGTGATCGTGGGCACGATCGGCCTACCGTCGCTCCTGGAAGCGCTGGAAACCGTCCACGCGCTCTACGGCGGCACCCCGGCGCTCGGCGGCGGGCGGCCGAGGGTGCGCGCCACGTCCGTCGGGGCGGCGACGACGCTGGTTTACGCGGCGCTGGTCGCCCGGGCGCTCGTCGGGCTGTGCGGCGCCTTTTGGATCGTCTGGGGCGTGCTGTGCGTGACCGTCCGGCCCGTCTGGCGCACGGTCGCGGTGTGGGTCGCGGGGGGCATGATCGCCGGGACGGCGTCGCACCTGATCCTGCAGCTGTGGATGATGGCCGACGGCCCGGCGCGCCTGTCCGGCGGCACGCGGACGACCGCGTGGGAGGGCCTGCTCCGCGACCACCTGCTGCAAGCGGTCATCCCGGTCTTCCTCTACGTCCTCCTGACCCGCCCCGGCGTCCGCGACGTCTTCACCCGCGGCTCGGAAGCGGCCGAGGCGTGAGTCACGTGTGCCGCGGTCGGCGGCTCACGTCTTCGCCCGCTTGAACGTCGGGCGTTGCGAGAGCGTCAGCAGCTTCGACCACCAGCGCATGAGCTGGACCGAGAAGTAGGCGACGGGGAACAGCGCCAGCACGCCGACCGTGGCGCGCCAGTCGCCGACGTAGCCGGCGACGAACGCGGCGTCGTAGAGGATCAGCCAGAGCAGGCCGAAGAGCATCAGCTTCTGGCCCGCCTCGCGCGACGTCGGCCCGCGCCGGCGGAGGACGGAGGCGAACACCACGAACGCGACGGCGGCGGCCAGCGGGAGCAGCAGGGCGGGGCGCAAGTCGAGGCTGTCGGCCAGCGGCCGGCCCGGGTCGCGGCGGGCGATCAGCACGACCGCCATCGCGTTCAGCAGCGCCAGCCCGCCGCCGACGCCCCACAGGTGGATCTTCGTCAGCGCGGGGCGCTTCTCCTCCCACACGTAGGCGACCGTCGACAGCAGCGCGACGTGGTTGCACAGCAGCAGCGGGTGCCACAGCAGCGGCACCTGCGGGTCGGGGACCAGGGCGTGGAAAAATCGGATCAGCCCGAGCGTCAGCAGGCCCGGCGCGACGAGGTACTTGCCCGCCAGGTCGTAGAAACCGATGAGCAGGGCCGTCCAGACCACGAGCACGAGCGTCATCCGGTCGTCGATCAGGTCGGCGTACGCCCACCCCGCGGCGCACGCGAGCAGCGCCAGCCCGGCGCAGATGCCGTAGGCCGTGTAGAGCCCAACGCGGCCGCTGGGCAGCGGGCGGCCGGGGGCGATCTGGCTGTCGCGGCGGCGGTCGATGATGTCGTTGAGGCTCATCCCGAAGCCGTACAGCCCGACGCTCGCCAGCGCCGCCAGCACGACCTGCCGCCCGTCGACGTGCAGCATGAGCGACCCGTCCGGCCCGGCGGCCCTGCGGGCCGACAGCAGCACCGTGCACGTCGCGTCGGCGATCGCGGTGAACACCAGCGCCATCCGCGTCAGTTGCAGCAGTGTCAGCAGGCGTTGGGAAATCCGGCTCAGCATGGGGACGCGGCGAAAGGTACGGCCGGAGCGGCGGGGGGGCAAGGAGGAGTGGGGAGTGGGGAGTGGAAGAGTGGGGAGTAGGAGAGTGGTGGGGTGGTGGGGTGGTGGGTGAGCGGATCGTGACGCCAGGGGGAGAGGGCTCTCGTGAGTCCGCGATCGACGTGCGAGCGGCGCTCTGGGTTTCGCACCTTCGCCGCGTTCCCGCGAGCGGGGACGAAGCGGCGGGTCGCGGGTACGGGATCCGATGGCACGCGCGTGACTCGCCCCCGCGACGCATCGTCCTCTTCTCTTTACCCCACCACTCCACCACTCCACCACTCCACCACACCACTACTCTCCTACTCCCCACTCCCCACTCCCCGTTTACTTCCCTCGCGCCGCGTCCTACCTTCGATGTCCCATGAGCACGCAGTCCCCCGCGCCGATCGCGTCCGAGATTCCCGACGACTGCCGCGTCGCCGTCGTGGCGGCGCGGTTCAACGCGCCGATCGTCGACGAGCTGCTCGCCGGGTGCGTCCGGCGGCTCGCGGCGCTGGGGCTCGGCCGGGAACGCGTGGAGGTCCACCGCGTGCCAGGCGCGTTCGAGCTGCCGGTGGCGGCGAAGCTCCTGGCGCAGTCGAAACGGTTCTCGGCGATCGTCTGCCTCGGCGCGGTCGTGCGCGGCGACACGCCGCACTTCGACTTCGTGGCCGGCGAGTGCGCGCGCGGGATCCAGACCGTGGCCGTCACCGAGGCGCTGCCGGTGATCTTCGGCGTGCTGACGACCAACACCGAGCAGCAGGCGCTCGAGCGCATCGGCGGCTCCCACGGCCACGCCGGCGTCAACGCCGCCGAGGCGGCCGTCGAGATGATCGCGCTCGTCGGCCACGCGAAGTGGAAGTGACGCAGCGCGATACGCGCGCCGCCAGCCTCGGAGAAGCTGACTAGCCACCGATGGGGCACCGATAAACACCGATGGATGCAGATCAATGGATTCTCATCGGTGTTCATCGGTGCCCCATCGGTGGCTAAGTCGTCTGGCGGCGCATCGCGCCCCAGGTAAATGAGGCGCGCCGTTCGCCGGGGGTTGCCCCAAAGACGGCGCGTCGCCCATCATGTGCCCGTGACGACCGCCACCCACGCCCCGCCCGCGGGCCCCCGCGCGCGGTTCCCGGGGCAGATCATTTACGCGTTTCGCTCCGACCCGCTCGGGTTTCTCACCCGCACCGCGCGCCAGTACGGCGACCTCTCCAGCTTCCGCACCGGGCCGTTGCAGTGGTACGTGCTGAACGACCCGGAGGCGACGCGCGAGGTGCTCGTCGCCAAGCCCGAGCATTTCTCCAAGAGCCCCGCGCTGCGGGCGGCGAAGGTGACGCTCGGCGAGGGGCTGCTCACGAGCGAGGGTGACTTCCACCGCCGCCAGCGCCGCCTGTCGCAGCCGGCGTTTCACCCGAACCGGGTGGCGACGTACGCGCAGTCGATGGTCGACCTGTCGGAGCGGTCGGCGTTGTCGTGGCGGGACGGCGCGACGGTCGACATGCACGACGAGATGATGAAGCTCACGCTGCGCATCGTCACCAAGACGCTGTTCAGCTCAGAACTCGAGCGCGAGGTCGAGGCGATCGGCCGGTCGATGGACGTCATGGTGAAGATGTTCCGCCGGGCGACGTCGCCGTTCGCGCCCGTCCTGAACCGCCTGCCGCTGCCGAGCAATTACCGCTTCGAGCGGGCGCTGGCGTCGATCCGATCGACGGTGGAGACGTTCATCGCCGAGAACCGTGCCGCGGGCGTCGACCGCGGCGATTTGCTGTCGACGCTCGTGCGCGCCCGCGACGCCGGGGGCGACGAGGCGGTGCTGCTGCCCGACGGCGCCCGCTCGGGGGCCGACGCCGACGACGGCATGAGCGACGCGCAGCTCCGCGACGAGATCCTCACGCTCTTCACCGCCGGCCACGAGACGACCGCCAACGCGCTGAGCTTCACGTGGTACCTGCTCGCCCTCAACGACGCCGTCGCCGCCCGGATGTACGCCGAGGTCGACGAGGTGCTGGGCGGCCGGCTGCCGACGGCGGCGGACGTCGAGCGCCTGCCGTACCTGCGGGCGGTCGTCGCCGAGTCGATGCGGCTCTTCCCGCCGGCCTGGATCCTCGCGCGCCAGGCGCAGGCGGACGTGACGGTCGGCCCCAAGGGCTACTTCCTCCCGAAGGGGGCCGTCGTCATCATGAGCCAGTGGGTCGCCCACCGCGACCCGCGCTGGTGGCCCGACCCGCACCGCTTCGACCCCGACCGCTGGCTCGGCCCGGGCGCGAAAAAGTCCGCCGACCGCCCGCGCTACGCCTACTTCCCCTTCGGCGGCGGCGTGCGCAGCTGCATCGGCGAGGCGTTCGCCTGGACCGAGGCGATGCTCGTGATCGCCACGATCGCCCGCCGCTGGCGGATGACGCTCGTCAACCCCGACACCCCGCTCCGCCTCATCCCCACGATCACGCTCCGCCCGCGCGACCCGATGCGAATGACGCTGGCGCGGCGATAGCTGAGAAAGGCACAACATCGAACATCCAACGTCGAACATCCAACGTCGAAGCGGGAGTCGAAGTCCCGCCGCTTCGTCCGACGTTGAGTGTTCGATGTTGGACGTTCGACGTTCTGCATCCCGCTTTCCCGCCTCCGCTTTTCGTCCCCCATCCTTCCGCCTTCATCCTTCACCATCTATACTGGCGGTCGATGTTGAACAAGCGGAAGACGCGCGAACTGGCGATGCAGGTCTTGTTCCTCTGGGACGCCCACGGGCACGACGACCCGGACATGGCCCGCCAGTCGATCGAGGGCGGGACCGACGACCACGACCTGCGGCGCGACGCGCTGGCGATGGCCCGCGGCGCCTGGGCCCAGCGCGAGACGAGCGACGCCTGGGTCGAGCGCCTCGCACCCCAGTGGCCGCCCCGTCGCCAGCCCGGCGTCGACCGCAACCTGCTCCGCCTGGCCGTCTGGGAACTCACCAGCGCCGACACGCCCCCGAAGGTCGTGATCGACGAGGCGATCGAGCTCGCCAAGGGGTTCTCCACCGAACAGAGCCCCGCGTTCATCAACGGCGTCCTCGACTCGATCCACAAGGAGCGGCAGGCGCTGGTGGGGACGGGGGTTCAAGAGTCAAGAATCAAAAGTCAAGAACCACCATCCGACGCCAACGCACCGACCGACCTGTGACTCTTGACTCCTGACCCCTGACTCCTGACCCCTAACACCATGGGCTTCTTCTCCAAGACGATCGACAAGCTGAAGGGCGCGCTGCGCAAGACCGCCGAGGTGCTCAACACCGACGTGCGGACGCTGTTCGTGCCCGGGCGGCAGATCGACGACGCGTTCCTCGTCGAGATGGACGAGCGGCTGCTCCAGTCGGACATGGGCGTGAAGAACGTCGACCGCATCATCGGCGCCGTCCGCGACCGCTGGCGGCTCGGCAAGATCCGCAATGCCGAGGAGGCCGGCCGCGTGATGCGCGACGAGATCCTGTCGATCCTCACGAAGGACGACGCACCCGCCACGCGCGAGCTGCGTTCGGCCGCCGCCGGGCCGACGGTGATCCTCGTCGCCGGCATCAACGGCGCGGGCAAGACCACGAGCATCGCCAAGCTCGCGTGGCTGCTGAAGAACCAGGCGAACAAGCGGGTGATGGTCTGCGCGAGCGACACGTTCCGCGCCGCGGCCGTCGACCAGCTGACGATCTGGGCCGAGCGGATCGGCGTGGACATCGTGAAGCACAAGATGGGCGCCGACCCCGCGGCCGTCGCCTACGACGCCTGCGAGGCGGCCAAGAGCCGCGGCACCGAGGTGCTGATCGTCGACACCGCCGGGCGGCTGCACACGCAGGACCACCTGATGCGCGAGCTGACGAAGATCCGCGACGTGGTGTCGAAGCGGATCGAGGGCGCGCCGCACGAGGTGCTGCTCGTGCTCGACGCCACGAGCGGGCAGAACGCCGTCAGCCAGGCCACGAACTTCGGCAAGGCGATCAGCGTCAGCGGCCTGATGCTCGCCAAGCTCGACGGCACCGCCAAGGGGGGCGTCGTGCTGGCGATCAAGGAACAGCTCAACATCCCCGTGAAGTTCATCGGCCTCGGCGAGACGCCGCAGGACATCGAGACGTTCGACCCGAAGCGCTTCGTCGACGCGCTGTTCGGCGAGGCGCCGGCGTAAACTCCACGTGCTGAAGATCGGACGCGCACGCGAGGGACAGACGAACTGCATCTAAGCGTGGACAATAAAAACCCCCGCCCGGCGAGGCCGGGCGGGGGTTTGCATTTCGTAGGGCGAACGCCGGGCGTTATTCCGCCGCGGCCCGGGCGGCGGCGGGGGTCTCCTCCGTCGGCTCGCCCATGCGCTCCAGGTCGGCGCGCATCCGGTCGACGGCGATCGTCAGCTTCAACTGGTTCTCGTAAGCCTTCACGCGCACGGCCGCCCGCAGGCGGCGGACCTTGCGGGCGCGGAAGTCGGCGCCGGCGCGGAGCAGTTCGAGCATCCGCCTGGCGACCACGTGGTCCGCCTCGGGGCGGGCGTCGCCGGCGGCGTCGTCCACGTGGGGCAGCGGGCAGGCGACGTCGGCGGCGGGGGACGAGGCGCGGGTGCGGGTGCGGTTGCGGCGGCGCTGGGTGGGACTGGTCATGGCCCTGTTCCTCCGGGGGAAAAGTCGGGTGGGCCGGCGAGTCCTTCCGCCGTGCATCTCCGGGTTGTGCTGTACGGTCCGAGAAGATCGCGGTCGAGCGGCCCCGTCTCTCCTTGGCGGGGCCCGTCCGTCCGCGAACGCGTGCGTCGCGTTTCGTGGCGTCCGTCGGCGTCGGGCGTCCTGCCCGCACGACCGTCGTCGCCCGGGGTTGAATCGGCACCGCGGGCGGCGGATCTTGACGAGCAAATCGCCGTTCCGCTGTTTTGCCTTTCGGCGCATTATCGGCACCGCACCGGCCGCCCCGCGCCGCCACGACCGGGCCCGGCCGGTGCGAGATGAACGCCGCGCGACCCGCCCCAACCCCGCCCGCCCGACCGGCCGCCCACGCCGGGGAAGGGCGCGCCGCGTGAAGCCCGATAAAACACCCGCGCTCGCCGCCCGGCCCGCGCCCGAGCCGGCGGCGCCGCTCTACGCCGTCGAGGCGCTCGCCGCCCACGCCGCCAACCTGATGACGATCGGCGTCTTCTTCTACACCGCCTACGTCTTCGGCTGGGGCGCCGGCCGCAACCTCCTGCTGGCCGCGTCGCTCGGCACGGTCTTCACGCTCGGCGCGCTCTCGGCCCAGCGGGCGACGGCGCGCCTCGGCCTGCGCACCACGCTCATGCTCGCGCTGTCGGCGATGGCGCTGTCGGCGGGCGTCGCGGCGGCGGGGCGGTCGTCGCCGCAGGTGCTCGTCGTGGCGCTGCTGTGCCACATGCTCGGCTCGTCGTTCGTCTGGACGAGCCTCGAAAGCCTCGTCTGCACCGGCCTCACGCACGAGGGGATGGCCCGCCGGCTCGCGGTCTACAACGTCGTCTGGCCCGGCGTCAGCGCCGTCACGGTGGCGATGACCGGCGCGGTCATTGGTTTCTGGCCGCCCGGACTGTTCCTGCTCCCGGCGATCGTCGACGCGTCGGCGGTGCTCGTGCTCGTCCTCACCCGGCCGCGCGCCGAGAGTGGCGGCGGCGGCGGCGCGACGATCGCCGCGGACGATGACTCACACGACGCGCGGCCGGCAGTCGTCCCGCCCGACGTGCTGCGGGTGCGAACGCGGGCGCTGTGGCTGTCGCGCATCGCGCTGCCGTCGACGTTCGTCGTCGCCAACGGGCTGATGGCGATCGTTCCGTCGCTGCCGCTGATCGCCCGCCTCGACCCGGAGTTCCGCACGCTCGCGGCGGGCGTCTGGCTGGCGGCGCGGTGGGGCGGGTTCTTCTACTTCGGCTGGACGACGTGGTGGCACGCCCGCCCGCTCACGATGCTCGCCGCCACCGTGATGATGCTGCTGGCGTTCCTGGGGATCACTCTGCCGTGGCCGTTCCCGAACTTCGTCGACCCGGGGACGGCCGGGTGGCTCGCGTGGATCATCGGGTGGCAACTCGTGCTCGGGCTCTGCCTCGCGCTGATCTACTCGGCCAGCCTCTACTTCGGGATGGTGCTGAGCGAGGCCAGCGCCGAGCACAGCGGCTACCACGAGGCGCTGATCGGCCTGGGCACGATCCTCGGCCCCGGCGCCGGGGCGGCGGCGCAGTTCGTCTCCGGCGTGCGCGACCCGACCTACGGGGCGGCGGCCGTCGCGTCGGTCGTGGCGGTGAGCGTGGTGGCCGCCGGCGTGGTCGCCGCCCGCTCGCCCGGGCCCGGCGCTGACGAATCCGGCGGCGACGGCTAACATCCAAACGTCGACGGCAGCAATTGAAGTGATGGCCGGCCGGCGCGGTGCCGCCCGTGAGTGCCGCCGACCCCGGCGAAGGACGTCACAACGCGTTCGGCAACGCCGGCCTCGTCATCCCCGAGGGCATCGAGGGATTTCGGGCCCACGGGTAGCACCGAACTGCACACGTGGGGCGACGTCCCTCGGCGTGGGATATCGCGGGCCGGGAGACGACACGTCGCACGTCGGGGCGCCGGCGATCCTCGCAGGTGATCAACGCGGGCAGCGTCTCGCGAGCAACGCAACAAACGAGAGGTCTGACTTATGAACCGCGCCAACCTTATCCTGAAATGTCTCGTGCTGCTCGCCGCCGGGCTCCTGCCGGCGATGGCCGGCGGGTGCGCGTCGGACCGGCAGGTCGTCGGCCAGGCGCGGCAGTTCCACTCCGGGCTCGAGCCGGCGGTGGTCGAGGACCCGGTGCTGGCCGAGTACCTCCAGGACGTCGGCGACCGGGTCATCCAGGCCGCCGCCGACTACAACCGCCGCCGCGGCGGGACCGCCGAGAACCGCAAGGAGGACGCGAGCTGGATGTTCGACGGCAAGATGCGGTTCCACTTCGTCAACAGCAAGACGCTCAACGCGTTCACGACCGGCGGCGAGCACATGTACATCTACACGCAGCTGTTCCGCGAGGCGCAGAGCGAGGACGAGCTGGCGGCCGTCATGGCGCACGAGTTCGCCCACGTCTACGCGCGGCACGTGCACAAGGGGATGAACCGGCAGATGGTCACGATGGCCGCCGGCCTCGGCGCGGCCGGGCTAGGGTACGCGGCGGGCGGGAGCCAGAGCGGCGCGCAGTACGCTGGCGCGTTCGGCGGGGCGGCGGCGCTGGCCGGGCAGTTCATCGGCAGCAACTTCACCCGGCAGGACGAGGCCGAGGCCGACAAGCTCGGCTACATCTTCTACGTCCGCGCCGGGTGGGACCCGGACAAGTTCGACGACTTCTTCCAGCACATGATCGACAAGGGGCTGGACAAGACGCCGGAGATCATGAGCGACCACCCGAGCCTCGCCAACCGCGTGAAGGCCGCCCAGACCCGCACCGCGAGCCTCGAGAACCGCCGCGAGGCGCGGGAGTGGCGGCGCGAGCCGGTCGCCGACGCCCGGGAGTTCCGCCGCCTGCAGGACCGCGCCGCCGAGGTCGGCCGCACGATGCCCGACGACAAGAGCCTCGCGCAGACGCAGGAACTGCTGGCGGCGATGCCGCGCAGCTGCCTCACCCCGCTCGACAACACCGCGCTGCCCGATCAGCGCGCGGCGCAAGAGCGGGTCGTCGCCGACATGACGAGCGAACAGCAGCGCGTCGGCGCGGCCCAGCCCCAGCAGCAACGCCGGCGCCGCCGGTAGGTCGAGACGAGCGGCGTGATAATCCCGGCAGATCCGGCGCGACGGCGCCGCAACAAAGCCCGGGTGACGTGGAGTCGCCGAACGACTCTCGCGTCACCCGGGCTGATTTTTTGCTCCGTTCAAAGCGCGAAGATCACTTCATTCACGGGGACGCGCGGCCCTTCGGGCGGCGGCTAAAAGCGTTTGCGGATTTTGCTTCGTTCCGCCGGCGGCGCTTGCGATAATCGGCTGATCGTCACCGCCGGCGGGCCGCCCGGGAGCGGCCGCGGGGCGGGCGCTCTTTGCCACCCCCGCATCGCCCTCCACCGACGGCCGCCGCCCGTCATCCATCCTTCCTTCCTCCGGCGGCCCGGCCCGGCGAGTCCGAAAGGAGGGGGCTGCATGCGTTGATCCGACATCCCCGACACCCGTCCCCGCGCCTCCCGGCCGCGAGGACCGTCGGCGGCACACGCGCGTCGGCCTGCCGGCCGCGCGGGCTCACCGCGCCCGTTCATCCTTCCATCGCGCGACCGATCTCCGCCCCGGCCACTCCCGCCCGCGCGCGCGCCCAGGGTATTGACATGAGCACCCTGGAATCCTCCCCGTCCCCGCTCCATGCCCGCCCCCGGCCTGCGGACCCGCCTCGTCGGCTTCCTCGTCCACCACAACCCGTTCTACCTGCTCAGCAGCTGTGCATGATCGCCGGCTGCTACGCGGCTCCAGCAGCGCGCAGGAGACGCGGTCGGGCGACTGGCGAAACTGCTGCTCCTGCTCGCCACGCTCCAGGTCTGCGAGCTGATGCTGATCGGCCTGGGGCTCTACCTGATCGTCCGCCACGATCTGCACCGCGACGGCCGCACGCTGCTGCTGCTCGACCTCGTGTTCCTCGTCGACCTCACGTTCCTCTACGCCGAGACCTCCGCCACTAGCCTTCGCGTCGGCGTGGCCGTCAACGCGGCGGCGTTCGTGCTGGCGGTGGGGAAGGTGGGGCTGGTGCTGGCCGTGCTGTCGGTGCGGTTCCCGCGGCGGACGTTCGCGTTCGCCGCGGCACAACTGCTCGCGGCGCAGCGGCGGTGCCGTGCGTGTTGAAGTGGGCCGAGCGGCCGGGCGGATCCACTCCGGCATCACCGCCGGCCACCTCTACGCCGCGTGGTGGGCGGCGGGGTTGCTGCTGGTCCTGTTCGAGGTCTTGCGGCAGTGGCCCGGCGGCGACCGACTCCACAATGCGGGCGGCCCCGGCGTGCGCGGCGACGTGGCGCGCTCTACACGGTCGTGCCGTTCCTCTCGCTCGTGGCATACCTCGGCATGCTGCACTGGGTGTACAAGGTGGACTTCTACCTCGCGAACGTCGCGCCCGATCCTGCTGGGGCTGGCGACGATCGTCGGCCGCGACGCCCGCGGGCGATGCGCGGATGAACGTCGGTTTCGCCCGCGTCGCGGCTGCCGGCGCTGGCGATCGCGTTGTCGTTCCATTACCCGGCGTCGCTGGAGGTCTCCCCGCGGTGGGCCGGGCGCGCCACGCTCACGCCCGTGCTGCTCGCGGCGGCGGGGCGTACCTGGCGTACGTGTACGCGTACCTGCTGCGGCAGGCAGCTCTGGTTCGTCGCCGGCGGCTGCGGCGGGGATGTGTTGCTCGCGTTCGGCCCGCTGCGGTCGTGCAGATCGTGGCGTGGCTCGACGCCGCCTGGACGTGGGCGGCTCGCCGCCGCCCGCCGCGTCGTGCCCAAGACCGCGGCCCAGTGGGGCGTGACGGCCGTCTCCCTCTCCTTCGCCTTCCTCGCCCTCGGCGCGCCGCCGCCAGCCTGCGGAAGGGGCAGGAAGGAGGTGGTGGAGTAGTGGGGTGGTGGGGTGGTGGAGTAGGGAGCAATCGGTACGGCTCCACCACTCCACCACCCGACCACACCACCACTCTTCAACTCCCCCACCCTTCCCCCGCGGCGGGTTTTCGCCGAAGCTAGCGGCATGGCAGCCGACCCGACGTTCATCACCTGCCCGCACTGCCGGGAGCCGGTCGTGATGACGGCGATGCAACACGAGTTGTACCGCGGGCGCACACCTCGCCTGCTCGAAGTGCACCCGGCAGTTCACGGTCGACGCGGAGCGAACGCGCTCTTCGCGATGCCGCCGGTCGGGTTCCGCCTCGGCACGCGGCTGGCGCTTGAAGCTCCGACCGACGCCGCCGCCCCAGGCAGCCGCCAGCCGTCAGCGTCGATCCGTCGCCGCCCGCCGCGGCGCCGCCCGCGCCGCCCGCCGAGACGTACGCGAACGAGCCCGGCGCCGCTCGCGCCGGCTTCGGCGGGGGCGGCGAGGGCGGCGGCGGCGGCAAGGGGATTTTGATCGCGGTGGTCGCGGTGGTGTTGCTCGCGCTCGTCGGGTTGGTCGCGGTGCTCGTGCCGGCGCGGAACCGGGCGCAGGCGTCGGCGGAGCGGCTGGGATGCGGCGTCAACCTCCGCCAGATCGGCACCGCGCTCGCCGCCTACGCCGCCGCGAACGGCGGGGCCTACCCCGACACGCTCGAGTCGCTCGTGGGCGCCGGGCTGATCGCGTCGACGTCGTTCGTCTGCCCGGCGAGCGGCGACACCCCCGCGCGCGGCGCGACGCCGCAACTCGTGGCGGCGAACGCGGCGCTGCCGGCGCACCAGTCGTACGTCTACCTCGGCCGCGGGCTCAAGGCCCGCCGGGGCGCGACCACCGGCCAGCCACTCGTGTACGAACCCCTCGGCCACCACGGCGGGCCCGGCGGCGGCGCGAACGTGTTGTACGACAACGGC
This sequence comes from Phycisphaerae bacterium, assembly GCA_030448225.1. Next base: position 14,891 of record JAUJNJ010000058.1, on the reverse strand, counting down.
ACGGTCGCCTTCGTGCCGGCGGCGCAGGCCGCGCAGTCGCTCGGGTTCCAGGTCGTCACGCCGCCCCCGGCCACGCAGCCCGCGCCGGCGGCGCGATGACGCCCCTCCGCACCGCGCGCGCCGAATAGTCTCAGCCACTGAAGATCGACCACGGAGGCACGGAGGCACGGAGCGGGACACGGAGCCGGAAAGTCGAAAAGATCTCCTGCTTTTTACTCCGGTTTTCCCGTCCTCCCTCCGGTCTCCGTGCCTCCGTGACGCCGTGGTTCGTCTTCGCCACGCGCTTCCTGGCGCGAACGACGGCGGCGGCGTCATCCTCCGAATGATCTCTTTTGGCTCCGGCCGAATCGGCCGACACCGTTCGCCGCGCACAGAGTGATGACCCGCCATAGGCCATGCACCGCCGCCGGCGGCCGCCCGAGCGTTGACGCCGCGCCGCGGCCCTGCGATCCTGCGACGGCTCCGCTGGAGACGTGAGAATCGCAATGGCAAATATTGATTGGTCGACGCTTCACCGGGACGGCTTCCGAGACGTCCGCGTGCTCGTCACGGGTGGCGCGGGGTTCATCGGGTCGCACCTCGTCGAGGCGCTGGCCACGCTCGGCGCGACGGTCGTCGTGCTCGACAACCTCGACGGCGGCAGCCGGGAGAACCTGGCCGGCTTTGGCCCGCGGTACGGCGTCGAACTCGTCGAGGGGTCGATCCTCGACACGGAGGCGCTCTCCCGCTGCGCCAAGGGGTGCGCGTACGTCTTCCACCAGGCCGCCCTCGGGTCGGTCCCCCGCAGCGTGGCCGAGCCGCGGCGGTTCCACGACGCGAACACCACCGGCACGCTCAACGTCCTGGAAGCCGCCCGCGCCGCCGGCGTGCGGCGGGTGATGTTCGCCGCCAGTTCCAGCGCGTACGGCGACAGCGAGGTCCTGCCGAAGGTCGAGACGATGCCGCCGCACGCGATGAGCCCCTACGCCGCGACGAAGCTCGCCGGCGAGGCGCTGCTGTCGGCGTACGCGAGTTGCTACGACGTCGACGCCGTCTCGCTGCGCTACTTCAACGTCTTCGGCCCGCGGCAGAACGCGAACAGCGCGTACGCCGCCGTGATCGCCGCCTTCGCCCGGGCGATGCTGTCGGGGAAGCGGCCGCTGATCTACGGCGACGGCTCGCAGTCGCGCGACTTCACGTACGTCGCCAACGCCGTCCACGCCAACCTGCTGGCCGCCCGCCGTCCCGGCCGTTTCGCCGGCGCGGTGCTCAACGTGGGGTGCGGCCGGGCGGTGTCGGTGAACGAACTGGCGAAGGGGATGGCCGAGGCGCTGGGCCGCCCGGAACTCACGCCGACGTACGAGCCCGTCCGCGCCGGCGACGTGAAGCACTCGCTGGCCGACCTCACGGCCGCCCGCGCAGCGCTCGGCTACGAGCCGGTGGTGGATTTCGAGGAAGGCCTGAAGGCGACGGTGGGGTGGTACCGCGCGAACGGGGTGTAAGGCGTTCTGGCGGCCTTCGGCGCGCTTGCACTTCCGATCGATCCGCCGCCGGTCGCGTTTGAACCGCTCGGATCGTTACCGGCTCGTGCGCACCGGCCACGTGTCGGGGTCCTTGGCGTTGAAGACGTAGCCGACGCCGGGGAAGTCGGACGGGCTCATGATGCGCAGGCGGTCGTGCTCCATGCTGCGGATGACGGCCTTGAGGCCGTCGGCGAACTGGAGTTGGGGCATCGGGCCGAACCGCTGCCGCTGCGGGCCCAGCCGTTCCATCACCCGGCGGGTGAACGCGGTGAGCGGGACGGGGCCGCGGGCCTCGGTCACGATGTCCAGGCCGATCTCCGAGAGCAGCGCCAGCAACTGCCGCCGCTGGTCGGCCGACGGCATCCACGGCTGCACCGGCTGAACCGGCTCGGCGGGGCGGAACAGGCGAAAAATGCGTCGCATGAACGGCGTCCTGTCGGGGGTCCAAGAAGAGATGCGTTCGGGGCATTGTAGGCCCGCCGGAGCCGCGGGGGTAGAGGTTTCTTCGGGGTCGGATTCCGTCGGGAACGCCACGTGTTAAGCCGAGACGCGACGGGGTGGATGTTCGGGCGGAGACCTTGTCAAGACGATCAAGGCGTCGGACGCGGAGGAAGGGTCGCCCGTCATCGGCTCGCGCGGGGAGAACGCCGAGCCCGTCCCCCCACGCCGGCCCAGAGCGTACTCGCGCCCGGGCGGGATCTTCGCGCCGGATCCGGCCCGGCGCGGGTACGCTCTGGGCCGGCGTGGGTCTGCGATCTGCACCGTTCCGCGCATTGGACCTTCGATCCGCTCGCGCCGTCGCTCCCCCCTCAATTCGATGCTCTCGCCTTTCCACGCACGCGGACGTAACGCTCTCGCGAGCCGCACCACCTCACGAGGTCATAGGGGTTTCCCGTGGTTTTCCACACGAACTAGCGGACGGGCCGGGCGGGCGGTCGGTGGGTCACCTCACGCGCGGGCCGCGGGCGGGGCGTGGGGCGGCTTGTTATCGGCCGCGGAGTTTTCTCCACAAGCCGGTCGCTCAACGGTCGATCTAACGAGCGTGTCGCGTGAGTGAGGATGTTGCCAAGGGACACGCCGTGAATACTGATCTGACGCTGCCGTTTTCGTTGTTGATGCCCCCGTCCAGCCCCAGCCGCCGCGCTGCGCCGGCGGCCGCCCGCCGCGCTGCGGATCGGGTTCGACATGCACTTTGAACTGCCCGCGCGTCGACGGCGATCCTGCTGATGCTCTACGTCCACCCCGAGGTCGCGCGCCTCGACCGGCCGGAGCGGCTCCTCGTCGAGCCGGAGGTTGGGATCGAAACCTTCACCGACGCCTTCGGCAACCGCTGCGGCCGCGTCGTCGCCCCGGCGGGCTGCTGCGCGTCTCGCCACGAGGCGGTCTTCCACGACGCCTACGAGCCCGAGCCCCAGCCGACGATCGAGTCGCCACAGCACCCGGCCGGCGAACTGCCGCTGGGCGCGCTGCCGTACCTGCTCGGCAGCCGGTACTGCGAGGTCGACCGCCTGTCGGCGATCGCGTGGGACCTGTTCGGCAAGCTGCCGAGCGGGGGGCGCCCGGGCGCTGGCGATCAACGAGTGGGTCTTCAAGAACATCAAGTTCGGCTACCGCTTCGCCCGGCCGAACAAGACCGCGCTCGACACCTACACCGAGGGCACCGGCGTCTGCCGCGACATGATGCACCTGGCGATCACGTTCTGCCGGGCGAACATCCCCGCCCGCTACGCGACCGGCTACCTCGGCGACATCGACGCCGACCCGGACCCCACGCCGATGGACTTCGCGCCGCGTTCTACGAGGTCTACCTCGGCGGCCGCTGGTGGCCGATGGACGCGGCACGGCAAGGCCCGCATCGGCCGCGTGCTGATGGGCCGCGGCCGCGACGCCGCGGACGTGGCGGCGATCACGTCGTTCGGCCGCCACCGCCTGCGCAAGTTCCACGTCGTCACCGACGAGATCGCCACGACGCCGGCACAGCAGGCGCCGACGCTGCCGCTGGCGATGAGCGCGTAACGGCGGCCCCAACCTCGTGGCGGCCGGCCCGTCGCGGCGCGCGATAGGAAACGGAAAACGCCGGCGGGCCCTCGGGGGCCGCCGGCGTTTTCGCGCGCGCTCGCTCGTCGGCGTCTCACCGCTGCGCCCTGCAACAGTTCGTTCAGCGACCGATCGATCTGCCTCAGAAGGCGGATCATCTCGGCCGTGCCGGCGCCGCCGCCGCCGCCGCCGCCGCCGTTCTGGACGGCCCGCGGCGGTGGAGTTGCACCCCGGGGGCGGGGTCGTCGCCGAGTTGGCGGTCGGCGTACGACGCGTCGAGGCCGGGCGCCGGCCCGTCCGCCGCCTCGTCCCCGTCGGCCGCCGCCCCCGCCAGCCGCTCGGCCAGCGTGTCGATCAGCCGGTCGCTGAGCCTGCGACGCATCGCTCCCGCGGGGCGGGCGCCGCCGGCCCGTTCGGGGGTGGACGCCAGGTCCTCGTCGGCGTCGACGAGCGGCCCGAAGTCGAGCGACGTGTCGCGCGCGATATCCCGGATCGGGACTTGATACTCGGCGGCCGCCCCGAGCTGTCGGAACGACTCGAACCGGTCGCCCATCTCGTCGACGAGCTCGTCCTGCCACTGCATGAACCCGTGCGCGCGCAGTCGCCCGTCGGCGCGGTAGGCGATGACCTTCCAGAACGCGATCGGCACCTGCACGCCGCGGATCGTCGGGTCCTGCGGCGAGAGGACCGGCCCGGTGAAGACGCTGACGCGCACGCCGTTCTGCCGCGCGCTCTCCAGGGCCGCGTTCTCGAGGCGGAGCCACGTCCGCTGGTTGAGGCTCGAGTGCTGCGGCGCGCAGTTGGTCATGTAGAACGTGTCGTCGTTGGCCATCCTCGCGGTGTTCTCGTCGCCCCAGACCGGGTCCTCGCGGCGGACCATGTGGCCGAAGTCGAACGGCGTGCCGTCGTAGACCTCGGGGCCGAGCTGCCGGTCCTCGTCGAGGCGCGGGTCGTAGAACCACTTGTCCGCCGCCTCGTAGTCTCGGGCCGTGCGGGGCAGGCGCCGCGACTTGGCGCCGTCGATGTTGACGGCGGTCAGGATCGGGAGGCGGCGGGACGCGGACTGGACGGTCGAGAAATGCGTGTACTTCAGCTCGATCTGGTTCCCCGAACCGCCCACGCGGGCCGCGTCGTCGCGGACCGAACCGGACAGCCCCGGCAGCGGGACGCTCGGCCCGCCCAGGAACCGGGGCTGGTAACCCTGGCCGGACGGGTTGCGGCGGTCGAAGTGGTCGGGCTCGTGCCGCTTGATCACCGTGCGCTCTTGCATCAGCCCGGGCAGCACGTTCGCGCCGGGGGCCGGGCCGCGGCCGGTGGCGCGGGCGACGGCGGCGTCGATCACCGGCGACTGCGGCCGCCCGTCGGCGACCACCTCGGGCCGGGTCACGGCCTCGAGCACCGCCGCGCGGTCGTCGGCGCCCTCGGTGCCGTTGGCGATGCGGGCGCCGGTCCGCAGCGCGTCGATGATGCTGCTGATGCGCACGCCCTCGTTGACCACGACCCGGTGCCCGCGGCGCCGCTCGTCGGCCGTCATCGACGCGTGGTGCAGGCCGACCAGCAGCCACCCGCGGTTGAGCGCGGGCGACCCGGACGACCCGGCGTCGGTGTCGGTCGTGTAGTGGACGAAGTCCTCGAGGCGGTCGACGAGTTCGGCGGCGAACAGGCAGACCCGCTTCGGGTCGCCGCGCGGGTGCTGGATGACGACGACCGGCTCGCCCTCGAGGATCTTCTCGGTGCGGGCGTCCATCGGGTGCCACCCGAACGTCGTGACGCGCTCGCGCCCGTCGACGCTCGTCGGCCGCACCGCGACGAACGTGAAGTCGAGGTCGTCCGCGCCGCTGGTGACGAACGCGGCGGCGGGGTGGAGCGCGAACCGCACGACGGGCCGGCGCGGCTGGTCCTCGACGTCGAGCTCGTAGTCGAACTCCGCGACGAACGACGCGGCCTCCTCCGACGAAGGGATCACGTGGTGGTTCGTCAGGATCAGCCCCGGCGCGACGAGGAACCCGGTGCCGACCGGCTCCCCGTTTTGCGTCAGGCGGCAGACCGCGCGGGCCGCGCGGATGCCGCGGGCGAAGAAGTTCACGTGGTCGGAGTCGTCCAGCCCGCCGACGACGGCTTCGAACGCCTTCTCCTGCGTCTTGCCCGCCTTCGCCGGCAGCGCCCCCGCGGGCGGCGGCGGGGCGACGTCGGCGACGAGCGTGCGCCCCTCGGCCAGCGTCATGTGCGCCGTCCGCCGCACCGCCGCCGCGAGGCCGGCGGCGCCGAACACGCCGTCCTTCTCGACCCGTTCCAGCTTCTCCTCCCGCTCCTTCGCCCGCCGCGCGTACCGGCCCGCGACGCCCGCGGCCAGGCGCGCCGGTGCGCTGCCGAGTGTTCCCGTGCTCATGCGGTGACCCCTTTCGCGATGTGAGACGTGGCTGCGGGGAATGGACCCGTCGCCCGACGGGACCGGCCCCCGCGCGCGCCGACGATCCTGCCACCCAGGCAGCGCTGGAGCAAAAATTAAAAACGACAAGATTCCCCAGTCGTCGGCGGCGGGACCGCTCGTGCGTGGTGCAGTTCACAGGACGCGCGGCAGGTGGATCGACGACCGAGGCGAACCCGGCCCGCGCGCGCGCGCGCGCGGCAGCGGGCGTTCACCCCGCCTCGAGCGGCTCGCCGCAGTACTTGCAGTGCTGGGCGTCGGCGTCGTGGCCGGCGCGCTGGCAGTCGGGGCAGCGGCGGCCTGGCGAGGCGCCGCGGTCCATCGACACGAGTTCGGCCGTCACGATCCCGGTCGGCACGGCGATGATGCCGTAGCCGAGGATCATCACCGCGCTGGCGACGAACCGCCCCACGCCGGTCTTGGGCGCGATGTCGCCGTAGCCGACGGTCGTCAGCGTGACGATCGCCCAGTAGACGCTGCGTGGGATGCTGATGAAGCCGTTCTCCGGGCCCTCGATGAGGTACATCAGCGAGCCGACGATGAGGACGACCGTCAGCACGGTGAACACGAACACCGTGATCTTCCGCCGGCTGGCGTGCAGGGCGGCGGTGAGGTGGCTGGCCTCGCTCGTGTAGCTCGGGAGCTTCAGGACGCGGAACACGCGCAGCAATCGCAGCGCGCGGATGACGGTGAGCGTCTGCGCGCCGCCGAGCAGGAGGCTGAGGTAGGTCGGCAGGATCGACAGCAGGTCGACGATCCCCAGCGGGCTCAGCGCGTACGAGCGCGGGTGGCGGACGCTCAGGAGGCGCAGCAGGTACTCGATCGTGAACAGGATCGTGAACGCCCACTCGGCCACGACCAGCGCGGTGCCGAAGCGGGCGCGGACCTCGGCCATGCTCTCCAGCATCACCGTGGCCACGCTGGCCGCGATGGCGGCCATCAGCGCCAGGTCGAACGCCCGCCCGGCCGGCGTCTCGTGCCCGAAGATGATCACGAAGAGGCGGTGCCGCCAGGGGATCGGTGAAGGTTGGTCGTCGGACGCGCTCATCGCGGCGGCAGTATATCGGGCGGGCATTCGGGCTGCCGAACGCGTCCGCTTATTGCGGGCCCCGGGGCGATCCCGCACGGACGCCGCCGGATGCGGATCGGGCCCGGACGAGGCGACGCGGACACGTCCTCGTCCCGCGGCCACGTCCACGTCCTGCGGACACGTCCCGCGGCCCCGCGTCGTGGCTGGTCAGGTACCTTCGCGCTTCGGCTTAGCCTTCGGCGTCCCCTTGCCCGAGCCTGTGCGCTTCGACATCAGCCCCCGGGGGCTGTTCTCGGCGACGGCGTCGCGGACGGCGGTCTGGTACTCGTCGAGCGTCATCAGGCCGGCCTCCAGCAGGAACCGGCTGGGGACGCTGGCGCGGTAGCGGCCCGTGCTGGCGCGGGCGAACGTATCTTGTCGCTTCTTACACCACGTGACGCGCAGCACCTTGCGGGCCCGCGTGAAGCCGACGTAGCAGAGGCGGCGTTCCTCCTCGGTCCCCTCGTCGCCGCGGTCCTGCACGGCCTTCTCGTGGGGCAGCAGGCCGTGCTAGCAGCCGATGAGGAACACGACGTCGAACTCCAGCCCCTTGCTCGCGTGAAGGCTCATGAGGCGGACGGCGTTGTCGTCCTTGGTGTGGTCGCCGTCGGTGTAGAGCGAGATGCTCTGGAGGTAATCGCCGACCGAGGCGCGCGGCGCTCGCTTGCAGAAGTCGGCGATGCTGTTCGTCAACTCGTTCACGTTCTGCCGGCGGGCTTCGTACTCCCCCTTTTCCTCGTAGCGGTCCTTCAGCCAGTCGTCGTACTTCGTGCGCGCCAGCACGTCGATCACGACCGCCCACACCGACCGCCCGCCGATCGGCAGGCCGAAGATCTGCCGCGCTTCGGCGACGGCCTTCTGCGCCGACTCGCTCAGGCCCTTGCCCCCCTCGTCGAAGATCTTCCACGCGTCGGCCATCGCGGTCAGCAGGTCGACGTCGTGCTTCTCGGCGTACGCCTCGAGCCGGCCGATCAGCGCGTCGCCGAGGCCGCGGGCGGGCTTGTTGGCCATGCGGGCGAAGCTGATGCCGTCCTTCGGGTTGCAGAGGAAGCGGAGCATCGACAGCACGTCCTTCACCTCCATCCGGTCGTAGTAGCTGCCGCCGCCGACGACGCGGTAGGGGATCTGCCGCTTGGCGAGCGACTGCTCGACGAGGCGGCTCATGTCGTTCGTGCGGTAGAAGACCGCGATCTCGCGCGCGGGCGTCCCGTCGAGCCCGATCACGTTCTTGATCGACTCGGCCACGCCCTCGGCCTCGTCCTCGGGCGTCGGGAGGGCGGCGAGTTTCACCGGGTCGCCGCCCTGGCGGACGGTGCTGAACTCGACGTCGATCCGGTTGGCGCAGCACCGGATGAGTTGATCCGCCACGCGCACGATCTCGGCCGTCGAGCGGTAGTTGATGCCGAGCTTCACGATCTTGCAGCGGCCGGTCTTGGCCCGCCCGCGCTCGATGAAGCGGGGGATGCCGTCGGGACTGGCGCCGCGCCAGGAGTAGATCGACTGGTCGCCGTCGCCGACGGCCAGCACGTTGTCCTCGGCGTCGGCGAGGAGTTCGACGATCTCGTTCTGCGCGCGGTTCGTGTCCTGGTACTCGTCGACCTGGATGAAGCGGAACTTCTTCTGAAGCCGCTCGCGCGCCTCGGGCGCCTCGCGGAGCAGGCGGACGGTCTCGGACAGCAGCCCGCTGAAATCCGTCTGGTTGCGGGCGCGCAGGACCTCGAAGTAGCGGCGGATCACCTCGTACTCCGCGTCGCTGATCTTCACGTCGATCAGGGCCTGGAGGTCGGCGTCGGCGCCGAGGTTTTCCCGCCAGTCATTCGCGGCGTACGCCAGCGCGCGGGCCTGGGGCTTGGTGGGCTCCATGCCGCGCTTGCGGGCGACCTGGAGCAGGAGGTCGATCTGGTCGTCGGAGTCGCAGACGGTGAGGCGTTCGGTGTACCCGAGCGGGCCGCCGAGCTTGCGGAGGATGATGCCGCACAACCCGTGGAAGTTGCTGACGAACACCTTCTTGGCGAGGTCGCCGTGGACGGCCTCGATGCGGTCGCGCATCTCGTCGCGGGCCTTGTTGGTGAACGTGAGGCAGAGGATCGACGACGCCGGCACCCCCTTGCGGATCAGCCGGCCGGTGCGCTCGGTGAGGGTCTTCGTCTTGCCCGACCCCGGCCCGGCGAGCGTGAGGATGCGCCCGCTGACGTGGTCGGCGACCTCTTCCTGGTGCGGGTTGAGCTGCATGAACGACGAGCGAACAAAGGAACTGCTACCGCCGCCGCCATGAGCCAGCCGGGCCAGATCGGAAAGCGCTCGGGCAGACGGTCGGGGGAAGATAGGGCCCGCTCCGGCGTTCGCCAAGGCGGCGGCGCGAAAACGAAGCGGGCCCCGCGCCCGGCCGTGAAGCCGAGCGCGGGGCCCGCCCGCATTGTCGTCCCCGTCGCCCGGCCACAGGTGCGGCCGGGGCAGGGGGTTAGTTGTCGACCTTGATCGACGCGCCGTCGTCGTCGACTTCGGCCTTGCTCTCGCAGCCGATGACCGCGGTGGCGCCGACGAGCAGCATGAGGGCGATGATGAGGTGCTTCATGGGATTCACTCCTGTAAGTTCTGCCTGGCCGGGGCGGGCGGACATCCGCCACACGTTGAACCAAGCTGATCCGTGTAGCTTACCGCCGACGCCTCAGCGGACACAATGGATAAAGCTCGGCGACGACATTCGACCGCCGCCGTGCTCTTTCGCGGGCGAACCGTTTCTCGCCGCCCGGTCAGGCGTCGATGAGGTCGCGGGTGCCCGCGTAGGCGAACGTGCGGACCATCGGCGTGGCGTAAAACGTGGCGGGGAAGCCGAGGTCGACGGCCGACGCCTCGTCGAGGCGGCGCACCTGCTCGGGCGACAGCGCCAACGTCGTCGCGGCGAGGTTGTCGTCGAACTGGCTCATCTTGCGGGCGCCGATGATCGGGATCACCGGCACGGCCCGCTGCCGCAGCCACGCCAGCGCGACCTGCGCGGCCGATCGTCCGGCCTCCTTCGCCACGTCCATCACCGCCTTGGCGACGCGGTGCTTGCGCTCGTCGATCGACGCGAAGCTCGACATCATCTCGTGCTCGTAGCGGCCCTGCTGGCCGCTGGAGGCCTTGGGCGTCCCGTCGGCGTTCGTGTACTTGCCGGTCAGCACGCCCATCGCCAGCGGCGACCAAGCCGTCACCGTCAGCCCCAAAGCGGCGGCCATCGGGATCAGCTCGCGCTCGACCGTGCGCTCGACGAGGCTGTACTCGATCTGCAGCCCGACGAACCGCGTCCACCCGCGCAGGTCGGCCATCGTGTTCGCCTGCGCCACCCACCACGCCGGCGCGTCGCTGACGCCCGCGTAGAGGATCTTGCCCTGCCGCACCAGGTCGTCGAACGCCCGCATCACCTCGTCGGTCGGCGTCATCTGGTCCCAAGCGTGGAGCCAGTACAGGTCGATGTAGTCGGTCCTGAGGCGCTTCAGCGACGCCTCGCACGCCTGCACCATGTTCTTCCGCTGGTTGCCGCCGGCGTTGGGGTCCTTGCCCGGGTTGGCGTTGGTGTACTTCGTCGCGAGCACGACCTGCTCACGGTGCCCCTGCGTGAAGTCGCCGAGCAGCTTTTCGCTCGTGCCGTTCGTGTACAGATTCGCGGTGTCGACGAAGTTGCCCCCGGCGGCGCGGAACGCGTCGTAGATCTTGCGGCTCTCGTCGGCGCCGGCGCCCCAGCCCCAGTCCTCGCCGAACGTCATCGTGCCGAGGCACAGTTCCGACACGCGCAACCCCGACTTGCCCAGTAGCTTGTACCGCACGCCAGCACCTCCCTGAATCGATCGGTTCCCGTCCCCGATGCTAGCGCGGCCGCGCCCGGCGGCAAGGCGCGGCGGGGTCAAAGTTATGTGAAGCGCCGGCCCGCGCCCACGCGTCGTCGTCGAGTCGCCCGGCGTGCCCTGTTCAACGGCGCGTCGTGGTCGGCCGCGGCGCCACGGGCGCACGCCTACTGTTTCGCCCGGAACTGCGGCGACTCCGCCTTCCCGCCCGCCTCGATGTACGCCAGCAGGTCGTACACCTCGTCCTTCGTCAGCACGTCGAGCAGGCCGGTCGGCATCGTCGACACCGGCGACATGCGCTTGGCGGTGATCCACGCGCGGGGGATGCGCTCGCGCGTGTCGGTCAGCGGGTCGGTGATGAGGGTCGTCAGGTCGTTGTTCTCCTCGGCGATCTGGCCGAAGTGCCGCTTGCCCTTGTTGTCGGTGATCACGTACCCGGCGTACTGCTCGCTGATCGCCTTCGACGGCTCGAGGATCGACACGAGCAAATCCAGCCGGCTGAAGCGGTTCGACACCGCCGTGATGTCCGGCCCGACGCCGCCCCCCTCGTTGCCGAAGCGGTGGCACGTCAGGCACTGCTGCGACGCGAAGATCTCCCACCCGCGCTCGAAGTTCCGCCCCGCGCCGACGGCGTTCAGGTCGCCGGCGAGGTCGGCGGTCGTCCACTGCTTCTGGAACTTCCGCGCCACCGCCGGCCGGGCCGCCGGCGCGTTCGTCGCCGCCACCCGGGGCTTGCGCTTCAGGATCGCGGCGACGGCGGGGCGCTCGGCCTCGGGCACCTTCGCCATCGCCTCGTCGCGGATCTTCAGGATGAACTTCGGGAAGCTGTTGCCCCCCTTGAACGACGCCGCCCGCCCGAACCACGAGAAGTACGCCTCGCGCTGCGCCGGCGTCCACGCCCGCGCCTCGCGCAGCACGTACGCGTACCAGATCTGCTCGGCCGGGTCGGACGCCGCGTCCATCAGCTTCAGCGTCTTGCCGACGACGTCCTCCGCGCCGAGCCACACGAGCAGTTGGCTCAGCTCGCGGTTCATCGCGAAACTCTTGGCCGGGTACTGCGCCGACAGCTTCTCGATCGCCGTCTTCACCATCTCGTCCGACGGCCGGCCCTGGCGGATGAAGCTGAGCTGGATCACGCGGAGCTTTTCGAGCTTGAGGTCGTCCGGCAGCGCGTCGAGCGGGAACGCGCCCAGCCGTTTCAGGATCGCCGGCTGCGCGTCGGTCGGCCCGACGCGCACCAGCGCGAGCAGGGCGGCCATCGCGGCGCGGGGGTTCTGCTCGCCCAGCGCCTTCTCCTGCCACTGCGCGACGGGCTGACTCTCGACCGCGATCCGCGCGGCGTAGCGGAGGAAGCGGTCGGCGTCGCCCAGCGCGGGCCATGCCGCCGCGACCGCCTTCGGGTCGTCGTTGCCGTGGAACGCCTCGAGCGCCCGCCGCGCCCTGAGTCCCGCGTCCCGCATCCGTTCCGCGAGCTGCATCGCGTTGCCGTCGTGGCTGACGCGGTACAACCCGCTCTGCGTCCCCCGGCCGCCGACGACGAAGTACATCGCGCCGTCCTTGCCGAACTCCAGGTCCGCCACCGGCATGCCCTTGCCCGCCAGGAACTCCTCGACGTCGCCGCCGGCGGTGGGCGCCGAGAGGTAGTACGGGTTCGGCAGCGGGTTCTTCGCCGTATACGTCGAGCCGTCCGGCTTCATGTGGACCGCGAGGATGCGGCCGAACGTCCAGTCCATCACGAAGAGCGCCCGCTTGTACCGGTCCGGAAAACGGCTCTTCGTCCCGAACTTCACGCCGGTGGGGGAGCTCAGCCCGATGTCGGCAACCGCCGGCAGCGAGTCGGAGTAGTACTCCGGCCACTTCGTGCTGCCTTCGCGGAAGCCGAACTCCGCGCCGCTCGTCACGTGCATCACGCGCGTCGGGCGGTACCACGGCAGGCCGATGTCCCACTCCATGTCCGAGTCGAACGTGAACAGCTCGCCGTCGGCGTTGAAGTCGATGTCGTACTGGTTCCGGAAGCCGCCGGCGAACAGTTCCCACGTCGTGCCGTCGGCGTCGGTGCGGAGGACGTGGCCGTACGGGACCTTGAGGTTGTCGAAGAACGTCGCGACCGGGTCCATGATCCGCGGCAGCAGAAAGTCCTCCCGCCAGTGGCGGTACGGCGAGTCGGACGCGACGCCCTCGACGAGCGGCGTGCTGTTGCCGTGGGCGATGTAGATCTTGTTGTCCGGCCCGACCACCATCGCGTGCGCGCCGTGCTCGCCCGCGCCGCCGGGCACCTTCTTGAAGAGCTTGGCCTCGTCGAGTTGATCGTCGCCGTTCGTGTCGCGCAGGCGGTAGATCGCCTGCCCGTCCGGCCCCTGGCCGTTGACGTAGAGCGAGTCGAACGCCCAGAGCATCCCCATCGCCACGCCCACCTTCGGCGCGAGCCACTCCTTCTTCGCGACCCGCCCCGCGTCGTCGAGCGTGACGCGCAGGATGCCGCCCTGCGGCGTCATGCTCTGCGGCGAGATGTAGAGCCGCCCCTTGTCGTCGACCGCCATCGAGATCCACGACCCCTCGGCCTCGGTCGCCGAGTGGAGCAGTTCGACCTTGAACCCGGCCGGCACCTTGATCTGATCCGGCGGCGTCGATTTCGACACGGGCTTCGCCGGGGCCGCGGCGGCGGCGGGCGGCGTCGACTGCTGCGCCGCGGCAGGGAGGGTGAACGCGAAGAGGACGACGAGGAACGTCAACAACGACAGTCGGGGCATGAGGCGGTTCTCCGCGGGTGAATCGGGCTTGGTCGGCATGATAAGCGGGGCCGGACCGGGCCGCCAAACCCGGTCAACCGTTGGGACGGAAATAGAAGGTGAATCCGGCGGCACGCAGCGCTTGGAATCGCTCCCAGCCGTACGCATCGAATGCTTCCAGTTGCTCGGCGTCGACGCCCCCCGGGTCGAATACGTGTTGGCTGAAATCCCACGGGTCGATCCCGAGCGCGGCGGCCAACTCCCGGCTCTGGGTGGATCCGTTTCCTTCGAAGATGGCGGTCGCGACAACTTGAGCGCCGTGGGAAACGTTCTTGTACATCTCGACCGTGTAATCCAAGTAATCCGCCACCCCATGCGAGAACGGCCCGATCGCGAACACCTCGGCCGCCATTCCCATGTCGCTCTCCTTCTCCGGCTCCGTCTCCGGCGGCTCAACCCGAGCGAGGCCGAGTTCGTACTGCAGGGAATTCACGTACTCCTGTGCTTCCTTCAGCTCACAACCGGTCGCACGCCTCACGAGCACGATCGCCTGGATGTGCCCACCGGCGCGTAGCCGCGTCGCCGCTTCACGGCGCTGGTCCTCGGACAGGAGCTTGAACACCGGCATGCCCGACGTCGGCGGATAGAACTGCTCCGGACTCTCCCGGATCAGGGCTCGTTCGACATCGTGTACGTACGCGAAGGCCTGGCGTCTGCCGAGCCCCGTAAACGCGGTGTAGGCGGCCCACGCCGCGACCACCTGCCTGTCTAAGACCAGCTTTCGGATCCGCACGCGTTGTTCATCCGTCAGAAGGCGCATGGCGAGACAATATCAAGGATTGGCAGCCTGTACTTGGCAACCGGCGTAGGGAGACGCGTACCCCGCGCGGTGCGGAAAGGCCGCGCCCGTCCACCCTATAATCCCGTACCTCATGAAAGCGCAAGACCTGGGAATGATGAACTACCGCGAGGCGTGGGCGCTACAAGAAGCGGCCCACGCCGAGGTGCTGGCCGGCGGCGCGGAGCGCGTGCTGCTCGTCGAGCACCCGCCGGTGATCACGTTCGGCCGGCGGGCGGGCGTGGAGCGGAACCTGCTGGCGTCGGCCGAGCGGTTGGCGCAACTCGGCGTGGAGGTCGTGCCGTCGGACCGCGGCGGCGACGTCACGTTCCACGGGCCGGGGCAGCTCGTCGCCTACCCGATCGTCCGCCTCAACGACCACGGCCTGAGCGTCGGCGGCTACGTCCACGCGCTGGAGGACGCCGTGACGGCCACGCTCGCCGGCTTCGGCGTCGCCGCCGGCA
>JAUJNJ010000254.1 GCA_030448225.1 Phycisphaerae bacterium | reverse complement strand
TACGCCAAGGGGGCGACCGGCTGGGGCGTCCGCACGCTCGTCCGTTGGGTGACCGAACGCGCCGGCTCGCCCGCCTCGACCTCCGCCGCCGCCGCGGGTGCGGCCCGCTCGCGCGACCGGAAGGTCCCGCCGCCGGCGGGGGGGTAACGCACCGCCGGCCGCCCCGCGCGTCCGCCAGCGATGCCCGCGACGTTCCTCATCCTCCTCGCCGGCGGGCTGATGCTCGCGATCGCCACCACTCCGCGCCGCGTCGGCGTCCGCTCGGATCGCCGACTCGCGCTGCTGTCGCTCGTATCCTGCGCGGCGGCTTGTGTCTTCTACGCCCTCCGCACGGAGGTCGCCGACACGCCGCCGTTCTTCCGCCGAATTCAGGCCGGGCTGGTGGTGGCGACGCTCGCACTGACGATCGGCGGGTTCGCCCTCGGCCTCACGCGCGCCGTGGTGACGCAGCGAGTCGTCGCCTTCGCGGTGTTCGTCGTCGCGGTGCTCGCCGGCAGCAACCTGTTGCACGACCTGATGCTGCTCCGCGGAACGGCCGTCGTGTTCCCGCCGAAGGCGCTGTCGGTCGGGCTGCAAACGCTCGCGTCGGCCGGGACGGCGGCGATGGCGGGGATGGCGATGGCCCGGGCGATCACGCCCGGCGCCGCGATGCCGACTTCCGCGGCCGCCGCGCCCCTCGGGCGGGACGGCCGCGCGCTGACGGCGGCGTTCGCTCTGCGTTCGATCCTCTCGATCGGCGCCTTCCTGCTCTTGCAGGCGTGGCGGCCGGTCCCGATGCTCTGGGCCGGCGACGGAACGATCATCGCCGTGCGATGGGTGCTGGGATTGCTCGTTCCCGCGGTGTTGTTCCACGCCGCGTCGCGCCGCGGGTACTCATCGGGGTGGAGGGCAAACGGCGCGGTGGCGGCGTACGCGGTCGCCGTGCTGGTTTTGGTTGGCGAGTGGCTCGCCCTCGACCTTGTCCGCCGGACAGGGCTACCGTTTTGAACGCGAGTGCGGCCAAACCGTGTTCGAGTAGACAGGGCGTATCGTTGAGGGTCCGCGGGAGGACGCTCGGGCGTGCCGCGGGCGCGACGGTGGCCGGCGCCTTTCGAAGCGGCTCGCAACGGAGCCAACTACATGCGGCACGCCGGATCGGGGAGCGCCGTGCTCCCGCTACATGGCAACGGAGGATTCATGGGATCGATGTTCGCAGCAATTCTGACGGTCGCGGCGGCGGTGCTCGCGCCGGCCAAGGCGTGGTTCCCGCCGAACGCGCCGATCAACGTCAACGTGAAGGCCGAGGGAAAGACGACGCTCGTCCTGACCGACTTCGCCGGCCGCCGGCTCGAGGCGGCGGGTGCCGAGGCGCAGGTGAGCGGCGAGAAGACGGTCGACCTGCGGCCGCTGTACAACCAACTCGCCACGCCCGGCACGTACGTCCTGTTCGCCGCCAAGGGTGACGCCGTCGGCGCCGCCGCCCCGACCGTATTCGCCGGCACGCCGCTCGTGGTCGAGGTCCGCGAGAACCGCAAGCGCGGCGCGCCGCCCGGCCCGATGGTCGTGAAGGTCGAGCCGCTGCGGTACGCCACGATGCAGACCGAGAAGGGGCCGCTGACGATGGTCTTCTACTACGACGTCGCGCCCAACACGGTCACGAGCTTCCTCACGCTCGCGCGGGAGGGGTACTTCGACGGGCTGACGTTCCACCGGATCGTGCCCGACTTCGTCATTCAGGGCGGCGACCCCAAGGGCGACGGCACCGGCGGGCCCGGGTTCTCGATCGGCGCTGAGTTCAACGACCGCCCGCACGTCGCCGGCACACTCTCGATGGCCCGCACCGGCGACCCGAGCGAGGGCCCCGGCGGCATGCCGCGGTCGGAGTTCGCGAACAGCGCGGGCAGCCAGTTCTTCATCTGCCTTAACTACGAGAACACCCGCGCGCTCGACAAGAAGTACACGGTCTTCGGCCGGGTGATCGAGGGGATGGACGCGGTGAAGGCGATCGCCACCACGCCGATCGCCGACCCCGCGACCGGCCAGCCGACCACGCCGCAGGTGATCCAGAAGGTGGAAGTGAAGGACGTGACGGCGGCGGCGAACCCGTACGCGACGATGTTTAAAGAGGGGACGATCGAGGCCCTGCCCGCCACGCCCGCCGCCCAGCCCGCTGGGAAGTAACGGATCGGGCGACCGCGTCCGGGGCCCGCACGAGCGGTCCGCGCCGCCCGGACGATGCAAGAGTGGGGGACCCATCGCGGCGCTCGCGCGCGAAAGCCATCTCGGGAATCGGGCGGGAGATGGGCAACAACGAACCCGCACACGACTTCTGCTCCCCGGACTTCGGGGCGGACGTCACTTTGTCTCGATGGTACGTGCCTGATGGCGGGCACGTGTCGGCGGGGGAGCGGCTGTTCGAGTTGGAGACGGACAAGGCAACTGCGGATGTCGAAGCGTCCGCTGCCGGAACGGTCGAGCATGCCGTCGCCGCCGGCACCTCGTTATCGCCCGGGCAGCGGATCTGCCGGTTGATCCCTGATGACGCGCAA
>JAUJNJ010000253.1 GCA_030448225.1 Phycisphaerae bacterium | reverse complement strand
CGCTCGAGGCGCTGGAGCGCGGGAACCTGTTCATTGTCCCCTTGGACGAGGCGCGGCACTGGTATCCCTACCATCATCTCTTTGCGCAGGTCTTGCGCGAGCGCCTGGCCAGTGGCGCGACCGAGGAGGCGGTGGCGACCCTCCACCGGCGGGCCGGCGCCTGGTTCGAGCAGCATGGGCTCCTTCCGGAAGCGATGGAGCATCTGTTCGCCGCGCGGGATTGGGAGCGGGCCGCACGGCTGCTCGAGCAGAACGCGGAACCGATGTTGATGCGCGGCGAGTTCCTCGCGCTCAAGGGCGTCGCGTTCGACGGCAGCCACGGCCCGAACCCGGAGGTCGGCGGCGACGTGAAGTTCGGCACGGGCCAGGGCCCCGGCTGGGCCAGGCCCGGCACGACCGACTTCGCCGACCCCCGCCCCGAACCCTTCGGCCCCCTCCCCAAAGACTGGCTACGCTACCGCGGCCTCTACGCCCACGGCGACCGGGTCGTCTTCGCCTACACGGTCGGCGGCGTCGACGTGCTCGAGACGCCCGGCGTCGAGGCGGCCGGCGAGCAGCAGATCTTCACCCGCACGTTCCACGTCGCGCCCTCGAAGCAGCCGATGACAATGCTCGTCGCCGAGACCGACGGCGGCGACGGGAAGGTGGCGGGCCCTGACGAGGTCAAGCCGGCCGACTTCCAGTGGCCCAAGGCCGGGCCGGCGGGCCCGAACGTCGCAATCCTCACCAGCGGCGAGACGAACGTGGCCGCCGGCTTGGTCGGCGGCCCAGATGGGGCGGCGTGGGAGATCGGACGCGCCGGCAACCGCCCGCGGATCCACCTGACGCTCCCGCCGCACGACCAGCCGCGCCAGTTCACGCTCGTCCTCTGGGGCGGCGACAAGGCCGCCGCCCCCGCGTTCCGCCAGGCGCTGACCGCCCGGCGCGAACCGGTGGACTTCGACGCGCTGACGAAGGGCGGGCCCGCGCGTTACCCGCAGACGATCGAGGTGAAGGGCGTCCTCGGCGACCAGGACCCCAAGGCGTCGCCCGAGGCGCGCGGCGGCGCGTACGTCGTCGACACGATCCCCGTCCCGGAGAAGAACCCGTACGACGCGTGGATCCGTTTCGGCGGCTTCGACTTCTTCCCCGACGGCAAGTCCGCCGCCCTCTCCACGTGGAGCGGCGACGTCTGGGTCGTCAGCGGCATCGACGAGAAGCTCGACAAGCTCACGTGGCGGCGATTCGCCACCGGTTTGTTCCAGCCGCTGGGGTTGAAGATCGTCGACGGCGTCGTCCACGTGCACGGCCGCGACGCGATCACGCGCCTGCACGACCTCAACGCCGATGGCGAGGCCGACTTCTACGAGAACCTCAACAACGACGTCACGATCACGCCCGGCTTCCACGAGTTCAGCTTCGACCTCCACACCGACCCGGCCGGCGACTTCTACTTCATCAAGGGCGGCCCGGTGAACCCGGGCGGCGGCGGCTTCAGTAAGCTCGTGCCGCACCACGGCGCGCTGATGAAGCTCTCGAAGGACGGCTCGACGCTCTCGACCGTCGCCACCGGCTTCCGCGCGCCCAACGGGATGGGCGTCGGCCCGGACGGCCAGCTCACCAGCGGCGACAACCAGGGCACCTGGACCCCGCAGTGCCGCCTCAACTGGATCAAGCCCGGCGGGTTCTACGGCGTCGTCGACCTCGCCCAGCGCCCGACGCCGCCGGCCGTCACCCAGAACCCGCTCTGCTGGATCCCCCACTCGTGGGACAACTCCTCGGGCGCGCAGGTGTGGGTGCCGCCCGGCGACAAGTGGGGCCCGTTCGGCGGCGACCTGCTCCACCTCTCGTACGGCCAGTGCCGGCTGTTCAAGGTGATGAAGGAGGAGGTCGAGGGCGAGGTGCAGGGCGGCGTCGTGGCGTTCGGGCTGAAGTTCGAGTCCGGCATCATGCGGGCGCGCTTCAGCCCCGCCGACGGCCAACTCTACCTCTGCGGCCTGCGCGGCTGGCAGACCAGCGCCGCGAAGGACGCCTGCTTCCAGCGCGTCCGCTACACCGGCAAGCCCGTCCGAATGCCCGAGGAACTGCACGTCAAACCCAACGGCCTGGAGATCACCTTCACCCAGCCGCTCGACCCGGAGACCGCCAACGACCCCGGCAGCTACGGCGTCGAGCGGTGGAACTACCGCTGGACCAGCGGCTACGGCTCGTCCGACTTCTCGCTGAAGAACCCGGACCAGCAGGGCCACGACGCCGTCGAGGTCAAGAGCGCCAAACTCGCCGCCGACGGGAAGACCGTCTTCCTCGAACTCGCCGAGCCGATGGTCCCGTGCATGCAGATGCAGGTGAACTACTCGCTCGACACCGCCGACGGCGAGGAGATGACCGACCGGATCATCCTCACGGTGAACGCCGTGCCCGGCGGCGGCGGGAAGCTCGTCGTCTCGAAGGACAAGCCGGCGGGCGAAGTGAAGAAGTAGGAGCGCCTAACGGTTTGAACAAAATCGGTCCGTCACACGTGACTTGACGATTAACTCTCACCCTCTTCCGGGTACTCC
>JAUJNJ010000252.1 GCA_030448225.1 Phycisphaerae bacterium | reverse complement strand
ACCGCCGCACCGCGGCGCGCTGCGCCCATCGGACGAGCGGGTAGGCCGCTCGTGTCAGGCCGTTGCCGCCGGCGGCGTCGACGCAGACGGTGCCCTGCACGGTCCCGTCGTCGAGCCGCTCGACGAAGAAGCTCTCCTCGCCTCGCTCGGGGTGACCGGGGAGCGAGCCGTAGGCATACCCGTCCCTGCCCGGGTCGTCGACGACCCGCACAATCCGGTTCGGGACGAGCAGCTCGAGCGGCCCGACCGGCACGGCCAGCACTACCGTGGCGCCGACCTCCACGGCCGCGCTCGGCGGGTGCACGCGGGCGCCGATGCTGCGGAGAGCATCGAGTACCTGGGCTGTTCGTGCGCCCGGATTTTGGGGCAGCACGCCACGCTCAGCGGCGCGGCGCAGGTAATACGATCGCACGGGAAAATCGTCCTCCTCTTCCCGGGCGATCCACAGGGTTCCACCGCCGGGCGCGAGAACACGCCAAACTTCGTCAAGTGCGCGACGCCAATCGGCGATCAGGTGAAAAACGTGGGCGGCCAGTGCTCCCGTGAACCTACCGTCGCCGAACGGCAGCGCGCGCAGGTCGGCCTGAAGGAGGTGGGGAAGCGCCGCATGGCATCCGCCGCTTTTTCGCAAATGGTCCATCATCACGCGCGAAACGTCCACGCCCACGGTGCGCGCGTGGCGCGCGGCAAGGGCGCGGCCGTAGCGGCCCGTGCCCACGCCCGCGTCGAGCAGGAACGAGTGGGCGGGCAGGTCCCGGCAGATCAGGTCGGCGGCGGCGCGCGCGACGTGGGACGGCAAAAAGCGCGTACGTTCGTAGTCCGCGGCGACGCGATCGAACGACAGCGGGGCGGCCCCGGTCGCGACCGCTTCGCTGTCAGGCATGGCCTCCGGATTCGCCCCGCAGCAGCGCGACGGCGTGTGGGAGCAGCGGCAAAAGCGTTTCCATCCCGTCGCGCACGCCGGACGGCGATCCGGGCAGGTTCACGATCAGCGTTCGGCCGTGGATGCCGGCGATGCCACGCGAAAGGGCGGCGAGCGGCATTCGGCGCATTCCTTCGGAGCGTATCAGTTCGGCCAGGCCCGGCGCGTTGCGGTCCAGGATCGAGACCGTCGCTTCCGGCGTGACGTCCCGGGGAGCAAAGCCTGTCCCGCCGGTCGTCAGCACAAGGTCGCAACCCGCTTCGCACATCGCCATCATCTGCTCGGCGATTTCGCCCTCGTCGTCGGGCACGCGCGTGAGCAGGAAAACCTCGTACTCGTCGCGCGGAAGCAGATCCGCGATCTGCGGGCCGGAAACGTCGTCGCGCTCACCGCGAAAGCAGCGGTCGGAAACCGTCATGATGCCCACGTGTATCATGCTCGCACGGTTCGTCGAATGCGCGCGGGGTTCCTGCCTGCGCGCGCAAGCGCGCGCCGCGCTGCCCGCGTTGACAAAGGCATTCCCCAAACGTACACTCGAAGCAGCGGAACAGTGCGTGGGCAAAGGTACGGGGGATTTTTTACGAGCATGGCATCAGCGGCGGCCGGCACAATCAACACAATCAAACAGGGGGACACCGTCCTCATCGCGGCGCGCGAGGCGACGGCCGGGGACGTGAAAAGCGGTTTATACTTCGCGCACTACGCCAATCTTCGGGGCACCGTTCTTCGTTTATATGGCGAGGAGGCCGCCGTTCAGGTGGACCGCGACTCGCTTCCCCCGGAGGTGCGCGCGCGCCACGAAGAGGGCGAACAGGCAATGCGGTCGCGCTGGCTGGACAACCTGAGCGAAACCGCGCGCACGGGCCTGAGCGAACGGGAAAAAAGTTTCGCCCTCAACTACGCCGTGCTCGTTTCGGTCGCCGATCTGCGTCCGGCTCCGGCGGGGAGCAGCGTCAGCGCGCCCGCCCCCGTTTCGCCGGCCGCGAAAGCGCAGGCAAAGGCCGTCGGCAAAGCCGCCCGCGCGGTGGACCCGGTTTCGGGCGAAAGTCAGGTGGACCGCGCGGACCCGAAAGCCGACGGCGCGAGCGAAAGCGGCAGCGATTCGGCCGTCAAGCGCGCCACGGCGGCTGAACTCGCCGCGAAGGAACAAGCCTTCCTGGAAGAACGGGCGGCGAACGCCAAAATCAACGGTTCTTCGCGGAAA
The DNA here is from genome assembly GCA_030448225.1 of Phycisphaerae bacterium. The sequence continues at coordinate 419 of JAUJNJ010000252.1, read as the reverse complement.
TCCTCGCCCGACCGATGAGCCACATCGCGCGCGTCGGCCGGCGCTCGTGGCGTGTGCGAACCGGCCTGGCGGTTTTATACGCGGTTCTGTTCGTAGGCGCGCTGACCACGGTGTATCCGTTCCTGCTGATGGTCAGCACGGCTACCAAAAGCCAGGTGGACTACGCCCGCACCTTCGAGGTCGTGCCGCGCTACCTGACGCGCGACGCCGATTTGTACGTCAAGTACGTCGAGGACCGTTACGCGAACAATCTGGACGACCTGAACGCCGCGCACGCCGCGTCCTACGTCAAACTCGCCGACATTTCCCCGCCCGCGGGCGCGAACACGCTGGGCGCCCGCGCCCTGGTCGCGGACTGGAACGAGTTTGTCCGCACACTTTCGCCGCCCTACCTCAAGGCCGGTTTCGGTGAGCACGAC
>JAUJNJ010000251.1 GCA_030448225.1 Phycisphaerae bacterium | reverse complement strand
CCGGCCGCGGCGGGCGTCACGTACTGCACCGGCGGCGTCGGCCGCAGCGCGAGGTTCACCCCGTTCGCCGTCCCGCCCAGCGCGACGGTCGCGGTCCGCGCGGCGGCCGGCGTCGTCGACGTCCAGCCGGGCGCCGCGACGACCTCCAGGCGGTGCGTCCCCGGGTCCACCTCGACGCCGAAGCGGCCGTCGCCGCCGGTCAGCGCGCGGGACTCGCCGTCGTCGAGTCGACCGTTGGCATTCGTGTCGGCGTAGACGGTGTGACCGTGGGCGCCCGGTTCGTCGGCGTCGAACTGCCCGTCCGCGTCGGCGTCGCGGAAGACGGTCCCGCGGACGAACGTGCGCGGCAGCAGGCCGACGTCCCGCGAGCGGTCAATCTGGTTCGGCGCGAGCGTGAAGAGCGGCGTGAGGCCGGTGGCGGGATCGGCGTCGCTGTCGAGCGCGTCGTCGGCGCCCTGGTCAGCGGGCGCGTGGCGGTAGGCGTCGGTGGCGACGACCCTCACGCGGTATTCGGTGTTGGGCTTGAGGTTGGCGAACTTATAGGTGCCGGCGGCGTCGGTCGTCGTGCTCGCCACGACCGCAGACAACGCGCTCAGCAGTTGCACGGGCACGCCGGCGCGCCCGGGCTCGCCGACGTCCTGCACGCCGTTCTTGTCGAGGTCGTCCCAAATGAACCCCTCGACCGCGGCGGGCGCGACGTAACCGATGTCGAGCGACGGGTCGGCCTGCCCCGCGGCGGCCGCCGTGAAGACGGCCGAGCGGCCGGTCGTCGGGTTGACGTCGCTGTCGAGCGCGTCGTCGGCGCCCTGGTCGAGCGGGCCCCAGGCGCCGCCGGTGCCGAGGATCGCCTGGACGAAGTACTGCTGCCCCGGCCGGAGATTGTCGAACCGGTATTGGCCGCCGTCGGCGGTGATGGTGTTGCCCGCCATCACCCCGCCGGCCGTGTAGAGCCGCACCTGCACGCCATCAACGCCCGGCTCGTCAGGGTCCTGCACGCCGTCCCTGTCGACGTCCGCCCAGACGCGGTCCCCCACGATTGCCGGGTTGGCCACCGGCGTGATCCGCTGCGCGTACACGCCCGGGCTCTCCACGTCCTGCAGGATGCTCGTCCAGGCGACGACGATCTTGCCGTCGTCCGAGAGCGTGACCGACGACGACGCCTTGGCGAATGTGGTGTCGGTGTACGCGTACAGGTTCAGGCCGATCGGGAGCCCGGCCGCGTCGAAACGCTGGTACACGCCGCCGGCGTAGGTCATCACGAAGTCGCCGGCGGGGCCGACCGACCAGTCCCACTCCCCGCCGCCCCCGCCGAGCAGCAGTTGCGCGTCGCCGCGGGGGTCGCCGGCGGCGTCGTAGTGGCGGAACGTGTAGCCGCCGCCAACGAGGAATCGCCCGCCGTCGTAGTGCTCGACGTCGATGTTCGGCCCGGCCAGCTCCAGCGCGACGAACGCGGCGCCGACCTTGCGCCCGGCGGCGTCGTACCGCTGGACCCAGCCTTTGCTGGTGTCGCGGTTCTGCCAGGCGACGACGAACGACCCGTCGTCGGCCATCGAGACCGACGTCGACTGCGCGGCGGCCGGCGTCGCCGTCGGCGGGTCGACACGGAACTCGTCGGCGATGTCGTCGCCCGCCGCGGTGTACCGCTGGCCGTAGACGCCGCCGTTGCTGATCCAGGTGACGACGAAATCGCCGTCGCGGCCCATCGCCACTTCGGGCGCACCCTGCGAACCGGCGACCGTCGTGTTGACGCGGAACTCCCCGCCCAGCCGCGCGCCGGCCGCGTCGAAGCGTTGCGCGTAGACGCCGCCGCCGTCGCCGTCCTGGTGAGCGCTCGTCCAGACGACCACGAAGTCGCCGTCGGCGTTCATCGCGACCTGCTGCTGGACCTGCATGCTGCCGTTGTAGGTGTTCACCCGAAACTCGCCGCCCCGCTTCACGCCCGCCGAGTCGAAGCGCTGGGCGAACACGTTCCATCCGTTGCCGTAGTGCTGGCTCTGCCAGGCGGCGACGAAATCGCCGTCGGCGTCGGACGCGAGCACCGGCGTCTGCTGCATGTGGTAGCCGGTGGTGTTGAGGTTGAACTCGCCCCCCTCGGGCGCCACCGCGGTCAGGAGCGTGCGGCCTTCCAGCCGCTCGACGCGCGCGCCACGGCTGTCCGCCGCGGCAGGCGTCGACGCCCAACGGAACCTTCCCGCAACGCCGGCGCACGCGGCGTGAAGCCGCGCACGGACCGCCGCCCGACTCAGACGTGAACCCGTCCTCATGTACTACTCCCCGTGAACAAAAGGGCACGCCCCGCGAACAACGACGGTGCTACCAATGACGCCCGCCGCCGCTCGTCGGAGCGCAACTCGGACCGGCCGCAGCCTGAGGCAAGACGAACCCGGGACGAAAAGGGATGAAAATCTCCCCCGAAGACGCCTCCAGACTATCCTGTACCGTCGACGGCGGCAAAGGTTTTCCCCCCGTGGCCGACGGACGTGATGCGCGGCCGACGCGAGACGTGCAGCAACGATCCCAGCAGCCACTCTCACGCCCGCTCCCG
>JAUJNJ010000250.1 GCA_030448225.1 Phycisphaerae bacterium | reverse complement strand
GGGGATGGGTGAAGAAGAACAGTAGTCTTATTTTTTCGCGTTGTTTTTTTTCGTGTTGTAGTGGTTCCTGGTTCTTTATGAGTTTCTGCTTGTTGTTTTCTTTGATCTGTATTACGATGATCGGTCTTTGCCGCCTGCTCGAACGTCTCTTTTCTTTCTTCTGAATTGATTCTGCCCTCTACTATACACCCAGAGGTTGGACGTCCTCGCGAGTAGCTGGGGGACGGCATTCGCCCTGCGTACTGCGACGTGGTACGTCACGACGCGGACGTCCGACCTCGCCGGCCGCGCCGCACGCACGAAACCGACGACAGGCAGCGCCTCGCCGACTACGCGAGCGCGCGCGAGCGCCTCGTTGCGGCCGGGGTGCCGCTGCGCGCGAACGAGCAGGCGCGCGAGCACTACCTTGAGCTGCGGCGCGGCTGGGACGAGAGGGCGCTGGCGCTCGCCGAGCACTACGGCTACCCGTGCCCGCCCGCCTGAAGCGCGCCGACCACATAGGCGGCGAAGGACAGGGCCGTCGTCCACGGGGGCTCCTACCGGGGGGCGGACTAGCGTCGGCGACTCAAAGCCGCCGCGACTGCACCGGCAACAGATGTCGCGGCGCCGAGCGCGATGACCGCTTGCGTCGAAAGGCCCGCGCGGCGGCACGTCGCTGCGACCGGGCGGCATTCCGTATCGCTCGGCCCCACGATGCAGATTGCGGGCTGCGCGCAGAAGGACTGCTGTGCGAGTAGGGCGTTGAGGACAAGAAGAATCGCAGCCAGCAGCAGGCCGCCGGCTGCCGCTAACAAGACGACCTTCATCCGTTCCGGCATGCCGCTTCGACGCGTCGAGCAGGCCGTTCGTTGCATCGAGGACCGCGCCGCAGCTCAGCCCAACGCCGGATAGCCGGTTCAGTCGGCGGCACCACGTCGTCGCGCGGGTCGAGGTCCGTCACCGACCGAGGCTACCGGCGACGGGATGCGTCGGGAGCCGTCGCGCTGGTCTTGTGGCTTGCGGCGGGCGTGCATCGCGCTGTGCGTCGGCGCTTCCTTCGGCGGCATGGCACTGGCAGGGCAGTACGTCTGTTCGGATTGCCCTGAACCGCCGACGGAGGGCACCTATGGCACCTAGCATCCTGTTCGTCCCAACGCTCCGACCTCTCGAGGACATCGTGCGCCTTCGATCGCTCGCTCCCGCCGTGCTTGTCGCCGTGGCGGCGACTGCGCTTCCGCTGACCTTCGCCGCCGCGGCGGAGCCGACCGCCGCCCGCAGCACGCAGGTCGTCTGCCCGGCCGGCTCGGTCCCGGAGGACGGCTTCAGCGACGTCGGCGCCAGTAGCGCCCACGAGCCGGCAGTCGACTGCGTGGTCTGGTGGAAGATCGCGCAGGGCCGGAGCAGCAACGAGTACGGGCCGTCGCTGGGCGTGAGCCGGGCGGCCATGTCGACCTTCATCGCCGGCGCGGTCGAGGCGGCCGGCGGTGTCCTGCCCGCCGAGCCCGAGGACGCCTTCAGCGATGACGACGGCGGGACGCATGAACTGCGCACCAATCAGCTTGCGGCGGTCGGGATCGTGTCGGGCACCGGCGGCGGCGCCTACAGCCCGTCGAGGACGGTGACTCGCGGGCAGATGGCCAAGTTCCTCGCGCTGGCGGCGGAGTTCCTGTCCGACGAGCAGCTGCCGTCCGACGGCGACCGGTTCAGCGACGACGACGGCACGCCGTTCGAGCCCTACATCAACCAGATCGCCGAGGCCGGCGTCACCGGCGGCTCGGCCGACGGCACCTACCGCGCCGACGCGACGGTCAGCCGCGAGCAGATGGGCTCGTTCCTGTCCCGCACGCTCGGCCTGCTTGTCGAGGAGGGCCAGCCGGCGTCTGCTCCGCCGCGTCGCACCTCCCCGTACACCGGTGCCTCCTTCGACGCCGCGTGCCCGTCCGACCGGGTGCAGAGCGCCGGCTACACCGACATCGACGGCGACCCGTACCGCGACGCGATCGACTGCGTGACGCATTGGGAGGTCATGCGTGGCAACCGGCCGGACAGCTTCGCGCCCCGCAACCTGTTCACCCGGGCTCAGGCTGCGACCTACGCGGCGCGGCTGTTCGACGCCCTCGGGGGGACACGACCGGAGTCCGTCCCGGACGCCTACGTCGACGACGACGGCAGTATCCACGAGGACAGCGCGAACCTGCTCGCGGCCATCGGTGCCGCACCGGTCGACGAGAACCGGTGGTTTCGTCCGCAGGATTGGATCACCGTGCACGAGCTGAACGGCTTCCTCGACGGCGTCTACGCCGCCCGCAGCGGTGGCGAGCACCCGTTCACCTCCGCCACCAAGGACAGGCCCGTGCTGCGCGCAGAACTGGCTGGCGAGCTCGCCGCCTACCTGAGCGTCGGCGTCGACGCCGGATACGCAATCGTCCCGTAGCGCTCACTGCACGCGGCGACGCTCCGACCGCTCCTCACGTGCCCGTGCGACCCGTACGCCCGCTCCACGGCTCGGAGGCCAGCCGGCTAGGGCGTGTCTCACGTGTTGAGCGGGCTTGGGGCGACAAGGTCGGCTCATGT
>JAUJNJ010000057.1 GCA_030448225.1 Phycisphaerae bacterium | reverse complement strand
CCGCGAGAGGCGTCCCCCGGGCGGCCCCCCCCACTCCGCCTCCGCCCCCCCCCGCGGCGGGGCCCCGGCGCCGAAGAACGCGACGTGGATCGAGTGGGGGTTGCAGCACCCGGGGCAGACCTCCCCGTACTGCTGGTCGCGCCCGGCCGAGAGGTCGAGGGTGACGACGATCGACTCGCCGCACGTCGGGCAGACGTACGCTCCCTCGTCCGCCGCCCGATGGCGATGCTTGGACTTCTTCCGTTTCACGCCGTGCAGCGTATCCGAAGCGCGGGGGCTGGGGAGTAGAGGAGCGGGCCGTTGTCGGGCGTGCTCCGCCACACATGCGGGGTGAGGGAGGGGGAAGGGGCTCGCGCGGCAGGCGCAACACGACGCGGCACGCCGACGGCGCGAACCCCTCTCCCCCGCCCTCTCCCCAGCGTACTGGGGAGAGGGAGGACGCGACTCACCAGCCGAGGGTGATAACCCCCGACGCTTCTACCCACTTTCCACTCTCCACTCCCCACTCCTCCACCCCCAACGCTTCAACCCTCCTCCGCGTCGAGCGAGCGGATGTACGCGAGCGCCTCGGCGACCGTACACACGATCGCGCCCCGGCGGCGGCCGGCGGTGTCGAGGTCGCGCAGGAGCATCAGGTCTTCGAACTCCTCGTGCTGCTCCAGCCGCTGGCGGGCGCGGTGGCCGAGCGTGCCGGCCTGGTACGCCTGGGCGTCCATGTGGTGGGCGATGAGGAACTCGACCCGCGGCGTGATCGTCCCCTCCAGCGCCGCCAGGCCGGCCGCCACGTGGTCGTGCGGGTCGATCGCCTTGCCGACGTCGTGCAGCAGGGCGGCCGTGACGAACTCCTCGTCCCACGGCCGCTCGCGCCGGGCGAGTTCGAACACCTGCAAACTGTGGTAGAGCGCGTCCCCCTCGGGGTGATACGCGGCTTTCTGCTTCACGCGCTCCAGCGGGTCGAGCAGCATGCGGTAGACCTCGAAACGGTCGAGTCGTTCGGTGAGGTCTTCCACCGCAGCGTCGAGATCGACGCCGGGGTTTTCCTGCCGCAGGAGGGCTTCGAGTTCCGGCACGGTCGCCCGCTCGATGAGCTTCCCCGTGATCGAGCTTTTGAACGGGTAGTTGAACTTGTCGGAGCCGTAGAGCGTGAGCTCGAAGTCGAAGCGGTCGCGCACGTGAACGTGGGTGAACACCCGCTCCTCGTTGTGCTTGATGACCCGCTTGTGCTCGACCGTGTACGGCAGGTGCTCTTCGTCCAGCACGGCCGTGACGGCCGAGGCGTTGTCGCTGAAGACGTGGATGTCGACGTCCGAACCCTTGCGGACGTGCCCGGTCAGCACGCTGCCGATGAGGCGCGGGCGGAACGCCGACAGGCGACGCATCATGCGCAGCGCCTCGAGGCGCATCTGGAGGAGGTTCTCGTCGCGGCGGTCCCCCTCGTAGACGAAGGCGAGCGCGCCGATCTGGTCGCGGATTTCCGCGTTGGAGGGGAGGTCCTTCGGGCGGTACTTGTACTCGACGCCGAGCCGCTTGGCCGCCTTGCGCTTGGCGGTGAAGTACTCGGATTCTTCCCGGTCGTACATCAGGCGGGCCGCGAGCATCGCGATCTGCCGTCGAACTTTCGCATCGGCCATGTCCTTGTCTCGCCGCGGTTACCAAGCCCGGGGGTGAATACACCCCATGTGCGGCGGCGGGCTGTGAAACTCCGGTGCGCGTCACGCACCGGACGAACGACAGTGTCGCGCCCCAACTGCGCGGGGTCAACGGAAAACCAAGGGACGTCGGAGATGAGGAAGCAAAGTGGACCGAGAAGTCGCTTGCGTCTTCGCGACCGCACGAGCATCGCAAAAACGCAAGCGACCGTCAGCGGACGAGCGCGATCCAGGGCGAAACGCAATCGCGCTCGAATGTACGGAAAACCGCCACGCTCCCTCACCCGTTGCGAGCGTTTGCCAGCAGCGCCTCCACGTCCTTCGCGTTCTTCGGGATCATCGCCGTCAGGTTCTCGTTGCCCTTGGCGGTGACGAGGATGTCGTCCTCGATGCGGACGCCGATCTTCTGCTCGGGCAGGTAGATGCCGGGCTCGATCGTGACGACCATGCCGGGCTTGAGCGGGCCGTCGGGGTTCACGTCGTGGACTTCCAGGCCCAGTTGGTGGCCGATGCCGTGGATGAAGCTGTCGCCGTAGCCGGCCTTGTCGATCACGTTGCGGGCGGCGGCGTCGACGTCGCTCATCCGGTTGCCGGCCTTGGTGACGCGGATGGCCGCGATCTGGGCGGCGAGCACCACCTCGTACACCTCGCGCTTGCTCGTCGGTGAACCGACCGCTCACCGGGTACGTGCGCGTCACGTCGGCGGCGTAGCCACGGTAGCTGGCGGCCGAGTCGATCAGCAGCAAATCGCCGTCCTGCGTCGCGGCGCTTGTTGTCCATGTAGTGCAGGACCGTGGCGTTGAGGCCGGCGCCCGACGATCGAGTTGTAGGCCACGCCCTCGGCGCGCCGTCGCGGTAGCCGTTCTCCAGCGCGCGTCGACGTCCGCTCGGTGACGCCCGGGCGCATCGTGCGCGGCGTACTCGTAGCCGCGCGCGGTGGCGGCGGCGGCCTTGCCGCCGAGGTTCAGCTCCGCGGGCGATTTTACCGCCCGCAGTTGGGGAGCAGGTCGGTCATGTCCGCGATCGACACGCCGAGGATGCAGCCGGCGAGTTGGCGGTAGACGGCCAAATCGGGCGAGACGGGCGGGGGTAGGTGCTGAACAGGTGGAGGCAGGCGAGGCGGCTTCGACCGGCGGGTGAGCTGCGTGAGGACGCGGCAGCATGCCGGCGCGGTAGATCGTCTCGAAGCCGGTGCGGCTCCTTCAGCTCGGCGCAATCGCCTGGCCCGGTAGCCGTCCCAGCGGCGCTCGAGTTCGGGGTTGAGCGGGCGGAGGAACAGGGCCGCGCGCTTGTCCGGGTCGGGGTTGGTCGGGTCGAACAGCACGGCCGCCCCGGCCTCGTCGGAGCACGCCGGTGAGGTAGTAGAAGCCGTAGTCGGGCCGCCACCGGCCGAGCAGCGGCGGCGCGCTCGCCGGCGAAGACGACCGCCGCCGCGGCCTTCAACGCCTTGATCACCCGCTCGCGGCGGGCGGCGTACTCGGCGGCGGGGATGCGGTCCCGCTCGTCGCCGCCGCCCCGCCAGGCCGGGGCCCGCGTCACGCTTCGCCTCACGCCTCGTCGCCGCATTTGCCATGGCGGCGAAGCGTACTCGACGCCGCGATCGTTGGCGACGCTGGTCGCGTGGCGAACGCGCGGCGAAAGCCATCGACCTCGCTGCGGGCAGACTCGAAGGGGCCGCTGGGTGGCCCCGCGGCGCGCGAAGCGTGTCACGTTACTTGGCGAGCGACGTGACTCGCCCGTGATGAATCATGTCATCCGTAGAGAGAAGGCTGGCATGACGGGAGCCACCGAACGAGGCGGAGGATGAACAAAGCCGTCGGCGGGATTCTGCTTCATCCTTCATCCTTCGTCCTTCATCCTTCCCCTTCCCGCCCCGCCCCAAGCATTGCCCACGGCACCATCGTTCCCTACTGTGAGGCTTCACGAGACGCCCGCAGCGGATTGGACAGTGGCCGCAGCGGTTCCGTCGGCTACAACGAGGCGTCCGCCGCAGCGCCCCGCCGGGCCGGGGGTTAAGCTGGGGTGGTAACGAGGTTTTCTGCATGGGTCGATCTACCCGACCCCTACCGCCGCGCGCCCCGTTCGCCCTATCGAGCGTCTGGAGGTCGGCTGCTGTTCGCGGCGTCGGCGTCCGACGCCGGAACTGTCCCCGCCGCCGCCCTGTCCGCCGCGCGGCGCTCCCCCTATCACCTGTCCGCCCGGCCGACGTCCCCGACGAACGTGACCGACGCGACCTACCTCGAGGAACTCGAGCAGGTCGTGCGCGCAATCGGGCAGTACCAGGCCGCGGGGGGGCGAATCTCGGACCGGGTGGCGCCCGGGGTGGTCCAATCCGCCACCCCCTACTGCGGGTTCGCGCCCGGCCGGGGGCTGAGCGCCGGGCGCGCCGCCGACCTGCTCGATCAAGGCGTCGCGGCGATGGACGCGGCCACCGCCACCCTCGCCGCCGGGCGCGACGCGCAGCCGGACGACCACGCGGAGTTCTACCTCGCGCCGGTCACCGGCGCGCTCGACCTCTACGCCCCGCTCGTGCCCGCCGAGACGATGGCGACCTGGCGCGAGCGACTCGGCGTCGACCGCGACCTGATCCTCAACGGCCTCGATCACAACTGGCGCACGTACGCGATGAAGGGCGAGTGGCTCCGCGCGCAGCGCGGCTTGATCGACCGCGCCGAGGCGACGGACTGGATCGAGCAGAGCTGGGCCGAGACGCAGCGGTCGCGTTTCGACGACACGCTCGGCCTCTACAACGACACCCGCCCCGGCGACAACGCCGAGGGGTACGCCGGCAGCTACGCCTACGACGCCGCCGCCCGCGGCAACCTGCTGGCGATGCTGACGGCCGGGTACGACGGCCCGTCGCGCGACGAGATGGAGGCGATCGTCGTCGCCGGCACGACCAGCAGCGCCTACCTCCAGGGCCCCACCGGCGAGGGCCCGGCCGGCGGGCGCAGCGGCGCTCACGTCTGGAACGACATCGTCAACGGCGTGAACTTCGAGCGCCTCGCCGGCCATTACGCGGCCGAGGGCGACGCGGCGCGGGCGGGCGAGTTCCGCCGGGCGTCGGAACTGGCGCTGACGAGCGCGCGGCGGTTCCAGCGGGCGGACGGCAGCTTCTCGGTCACGAAGAACGCGTTCGACCCCGAGCAGGGCGTGGGTTTCGCGAGCTACAGTTTCGTCACGAACTACAACGGCTACGTGATGTACCACATGGCCGAGACGTACCTCGCCCGCGCGGCCAACGGCGCGGCCGTCGCCGCCGCCGGGGCCGCCGCCACCGCCACGCCGGCCGAGGCGGGCGGCTACACGATCGGTACCGACCCGTACTTCGCCGGCGCGTTCGCCGACGCCGGGGGCATGGCCGTGCAGGCGAGCCTGCAGGGCTCGACCGTCGTCTTCAAGGACCAGTACTGGACGACGCTCGGCGTCACCCGCTTCGGCCGCGCCGGCTGGGACACCCGCCTCGGCCCGGGCGACGGCTTCCGCGACCCGGTCACCGGCCAAGGCGTGAGCTTCGCGCCCACGTTCGTCGGCGACGACGGCCAGTGGCAACGCCTGGCGAGCGTGCCCGAGCAGTACGAGGGCGTGCTGAGCGTGGGGTTCGCCCACCCGATGCTCGTGCGCCTCACGATCGACTACGCGCCGCGCGACGGCGCGGCGCCCGGCCCAACGTTCCGCAACGAGTTGGTCGTCACGCCCGACGGCGTGCTGTCGACCGTCACCTCGTCGGCCGACCCCGGCACGTTCGGCGTGACGCTGCCGCTGCTGACGAGCGACGGCGACGCCACCCTCGCCACGACCGTCGCCGGGGGCGTCGCGTCGACCGGGTTCGCGGCCGCCGGCGGCGACCGGCAGAACTACCTCGTGCTCGGCGACGCGCCGTCGCTCACGCAGAGCGACGCGAGCGTCCGCGGCGGCTACGGCGACGTCTCGCCCGTGCGGGCCGTCACCGCGGACGCGGCCAACCGCGTGTTCGTCTACCCCAGCTCGGCCGGCGACCCCGCGGCCGGGGACGTGCGGGCGAGCTTTGCGCAGACGGCCGACGGGTTCGCCACCGCGCTGGGCCGCGTGAGCGGCGACGTCTACGTCGGCCGCACGGCGGCCGGCGGCGAGGGGACGAGCGTCGACCTCGACGCCGACGGCCCCCCCGACGTCACGTTCGCACAGCGCACCGGCTTCGTGCTGACGCTGAAACCCGACGGCAGCGTCGACCGCATCGAGGCCGACCGGAACGTCACCGCGACGATCGGCGACCGACAGTACGCGCTGACCGCCTACGAACCCGTCGCCGCGCTCGGCGAAACGCCGACCCCGACGCCGACGCCGACACCCACGCCAACACCGGTTCCGACTCCAACGCCAACACCGACTCCCACGCCCACGCCGACCCCTTCGCCGACGCCCACACCGACGCCCACGGCCCCGCCCGTGACCGTCGTGCAGGAGGTTGAGGCGCTGACGGTCGCGTCCAAGTTCCGACAGGGTGACGAAGCGGAAGTTCAAGCGCCGGCGGCCGGGCATCGTGCAGGTGATGGGCAACGCGGTGGACGACCACGTCACCGTCGCCTTCCAGGCTCCCGCCGCCGGCACGTACGCGCTGACGCTGCGGGCGCAGCAGTTCCGCCGCGGCGGGCAGGGGCGGGCGTCGATCGGCCCGTCGCCCGACGGCCCCGGCGCCGACGTCGGGACGGCTGCGCAGGACCTCTACAGCCGCCGGCCGGCGTGGGCGGACGTGCCGCTCGGCACCGTCACGTTCGACGGCTCGTCCGCCGGCGGCACGCAGTACCTCCGCCTCCGCGTCACCGGCAAGAACCCGCTCGCCCGCGGCTTCCGCATGATGCTCGACACGCTCACCTTCACGCCGGTCTGACCCGCGCCCCCGGCGGCCGCGCTGGTCCGAGGCCGCGTGGACCCCGTCGCCGCGCCCCCACCGTCCGCTCGGGCGGCAAAGAAGCCGTTGCCGGCGATCAACCCGGGACGACTCGACCAACGACGCGTGCGTAGACCGACGGGCTTCCCCCCGCGGCTATCAAGTGCGAACCACACATTTCAGCGGGTCGCAATCGCTCCCGGACAGGCGCTTCCCGTTTTGCGGCGCCCCCGATCTACTTTCGCGCATCAGCATCAGCATCAGCCGGCGCGGGCTGGGCGACGGGCTCGTCGAAGTCCGTGTTCGGCTCGGCGAGGTCGAGTTCCTTGATCCACGTGTTGCGGAAGCGGACGTCGTGCCCCTCGGCCTGGAGCTTGAGGCCGGCCGGCGTGTCGGTGATGCCTTTGCCGCCGTCGTTGCCGCCGTCAACGCCGGAGTTGGGGCCGCCCCACACCTTCTGGATCTCGTGGTTCGTGTGGACCTTCTTGCCGTTGAAGTAGACGGTGACGCGCGGCCGCTCCGTGAGCTTGCCGTCCTTGAAGCGGGCGGCGCGGAAGACGATGTCGTACGCGTTCCACTTGCCGGTGCCGTTGTACTGCTCGTACGGCGATTCGGTCTCGTTGATGACCGCGCCCATCCCGTGCTTGGTCTTGTCGCCGTCCTGGATCTGGATCTCGTAGCGGTTGTGGAGGTAGACGCCGCTGTTGCCGCGCGGCCGCATCGCGACGAACTCGACGTGGAGGCGCACGTCGCGGTACGGCTTCTTCGTCACGATGTCCGCCGCCCCGTACTTCCCGCCCGCCGCCGCCGGGTCGTCGGTCATGAGCGCCGTCTTCCCCTTGTCTTGCGGGTCCTCCACGATCTTCCACTTGATCGGCAGCGCCGACTTGAACCGAGGCCCCTCCCAGTACGTCCACTTCTCGTCGAGCGTCTCCCGCGTGCCGTCGATGAGCATTTCCGCCCCCTCCGGCGGCGTAGCGCCGAGGCCGACGTCGGCGACCACCGCCGCCGGCGCGACGAGTGCGACGCCGGCCAGAACGAACGCGAGAAGACTGTTGCGCGAGGTCCGTGTCATTCGATCACTCCTAAAGAAATATGTGCGTTTTCGCCGAGTTGCGTGTGCCGCCCCGCTGCTGTCGTCGCCCTTCCTCGTCGACGCGGGGGAGCGGAGCGGGCGGATCATGTCACGCGACATCTTCTCGACATGAGGTACCCGTTGCGGCGCAGAACGTTCTGGTCGTCTCTTCGCTCCGATCGCCATCTCATCGCTCGCGGCGCTACTGCGACGGTCGAGGCGTCGCCCCGCACTCGGGACACCTCCCCGGCGTTGCGCGGAGATCGTAGCCGCACGCGAGGCATAACCCGAGCGCGCGGTCTCGACGTGTGCGGCGCCGCTTCACGCCCCACCACGCGCCCCACGCAGCCGGAAGCAAGGCGGTTGCGGCGGCGACCGTCAGGTACCGGATCGTTATCTCCCGGCGACCCCAGCGGGGGGCCCGCTGCGGGACCATGAGACGACACAGGGCCGTGATCGGGGCAGAATATTCGATGTGATGCAAACGGCGTGTGGGATAGTGCCAGTAGGCTTCCTCCGGCGTCGGCTCATCGAGGGTCTCCCAGTACAGCTCGAGATGTAGCTCTCCCACGTGTGAATATGCCTCGTAACTCCTAATTTCGCGTCGGTTCGAGGATTTGGAACCCCAGCTGCCGCGGTCGGGGTTGGTCTGCCAACTCTTCGCCCAAATCGTTAGCGCGATGCCGCACAGCAGCAGCGACAGGGCCGAGCAGAGGGTGAATAACCTTCGGATCACGAAGATGCTCCCGTCGGCTGTGCGCCGCACTCCGGGCAGCGGCCGGGCGTGGCGCGGAGGTCGTAGCCGCAGGCGCGGCAGCGGCCGATCCGGTCCTGCCGGCGGCGGTCCTGCGTCCGTCGAATGACCAGCGCGGCACCTCGCCACGCCGGGAGGATCGCGAGCATCAGCGCCGTCAGCCAGTACGGCACGGGCGTCTGCCCGCCGAACCGCGTGGCGACGAACGTTATGTGCAGTGGCTTGCCCGAACTCCAGTAGGACGTCGTCGTTCGGTCGTACGAGTGGCCCTGTTTCTCCTGAAGTGGGGGCGGCAGGGTGTCCGGCGAGCCCACGTCACTGAAGTCGTGGTGGGCCCACCATCCGTCGGACGAACGGAGGCCCGTGGTGCGGACGTTCCAAACCTTCCCATCGCGGCGATCGATCTGCTCCGTTCGCCAAATGATTTCGTCGGAGGCGAAATAACTCCGGACCCACATCACGCACGCCGCCACGCACATCAGCAGCGACAGCGGCCGAAAGCAGCGTGAGGAGGCGGCGTTTCACGGAATCATCCCACCTTCGGAAATGCGCTACATGTCGGGCGGCGGCGGCCGAGCCGCGCGGCGGCCGTCGTAGGAGCATCGAGGGCAGTGGTGTCACGCCACGTAACGTCCCGCGAGTCGGGGCGATCTAAACCCCGTCAAAGAACCGCTGTGACAGCGTGAGGTCTGCCGACGCGAATATTAGCTCGATGCGGTGCGGCCGGCCGTCCCAGCCGGCGCGGCGGGACGAACGAAGCCAGTCGGCCACCGCCGGGAACCCGTGGTCCCGGATCAACGCCGCCGCGGTCGCCCGCAGCGGCCGCGGCACGGGGTTCACCGTCACCTCCCACCGGGCGTCGTAGTCGCCGCGATCGGCCATCGGCGTAGAGGCAATATCCGAGCCGTGTCGCCGCGTGGTACTCGCCGACCAGCACGGCGTACGGCGACGAAGTCGCTGGAACTCCGACGCCCGCCGGACCGGCGAGTCTCGGAACACGAGCGACAGTTCCGCCACGTGCGGCTTGCGCCCCGCCAGGCCCGCCGTGACGGCCTCCGCCCCGACGGGCCACGACAGCGTCTGGAGCTTGCACTTGTACCGCGTCGGGATGATCAACTCGTCCTCGTGCTGTAACCATTCCGTGACGCCGCCTCCGCGGCGATGACCGTCCCGCCATGCCCGCCGTGGCAGCGGCGATCACGCGGGCTTGCGGACGCCCTCTTCCGCGACCGGGGCCGGTCCGCGTTCTTGCTCTCGAGAACCTTGACTTGCACGCCCCCCACCCGCAGCGGCACGATGGACTTCCAATTCATGTGCACGTCCTTCTCCCGATCGGGCCGGGCGGTCAACCCGCCGACGGAGTAGAACATCGCCACCCGTTACACCCGGCCGCGGGGGCACCGTCTTCGCCCCCAACACTCCACTGGCGGAGACCGCTAAGCACCGCCAAGTCTTCCCGCGCCCGCGATGCAGACCAGCTTGTCATTGAGCCGGACTTCGAAAGCGATCATGGGTGCATGACTCCAGTTTCTGAGCGGCGGCACGGACACGATCGTGCCGGCCGCACATGCAGCCTGCCGTGCGCCGCGGCCGCCGTCAACGCACAACCGCCGCCGCTCCGCATGGGCAACGGCCGGCGAGGCGCGGACATCGTAGTCACAGGCAAGGGTCAAGGCCGCACAATTCGGCGAGAGAGTTCGGCGGGTGACGCACTGCGTGCGAACCGGTCGTTTCGTATCATCACCGCCCGCGCAACAGGCCGGTTGTGTGCGGCGGAAGCAGGGAGAGCAGGCTATGACGCAGACGCAGACGCCGCGGCTTCGGTGGGGCATTCTCGGCACGGGGAACATCGCCACGGTCTTCGCCAAAGGGTTGGCCGACTCGAAGACCGGCGCGCTCGTGGCGGTGGGGAGTCGGTCGACCGCGTCGGCGGAGGCGTTTGGGAAGGCGTTCGGCATCTTGCAATGTCACGGCAGTTATGAGGCGCTGCTGGCCGACCCGGCGGTTCAGGCGGTTTACATCTCGATGCCGCACCCGCTGCACGCGGAGTGGGCGATCCGCGCCGCCGAGGCGGGGAAGCACGTGCTCTGCGAGAAGCCGCTGGGGATGAACCACGCCGAGGCGACTGCGATCGTCGAGGCGCGCGCGGGCGAACGACGTCTTCCTCATGGAGGCGTTCATGTACCGCTGCCACCCGCTGATCGCCCGCCTCGTCGAACTGCTCCGCGAACGCGCGATCGGCGACGTGCGGCTGATCACCGCCGCGTTCTGCTTCAACGCGCCGTTCGACGTCAACAGCCGGCTCTACGCCAACGCGCACGGCGGCGGCGGCATCCTCGACGTCGGGTGCTACCGGTGTCGATGGCCCGGCTCGTGGCCGGCGTGGCGGCGGGCGGCACGATCGCCGAGCCGCTGGAGGTGCGGGCCGTCGGCCGCCTCGGCACGACCGGCGTCGACGAGTGGTCGGCGGTGCTGCGGTTCCCGGGCGACGTGATCGCGCAGGTGTCGGCGGGCGTGGCGGTGGAGGCGGAGAACGTCGTGCGGATCTTCGGCTCCGAGGGAGCATCTACCTGCCCAAGCCGTGGAACCCCGAGGCCGACGCGAGGATCGTCCTCACGCGCGCGGGCGGGCGCGCCGCGGGAGATCACCGTCGACGCGCGGCGTCGCTCTACGCGCTCGAGGCCGACACGGTCGCGGCGCACCTCGCCGGCCGGCAGGCCGTGTTCCCCGCGATGAGTTGGGCGGACACGCTCGGCAACATGCGGACGCTCGACCGCTGGCGGACGGCGATCGGGCTGGAGTACGAGGCGGAAAAACTCCACAGCCCGCCAGCCCGTCGCGGCGCGCTGCGAGTGCCGACGGCGCCGGCGATGAAATACGGGCGGGTCGAGGGGATCGACAAGCCGGTCGCGCGGCTCGTGATCGACGCGGACTTCGCCGGCTTCTACCCCGAGGCGCGCGAGGCGATGGCGATCTTCGACGACTACTTCGAGCCGCGGCGGCAACGCGTTCGACACCGCACGTCTACGGCGGCGGCGCGTCGGACCGCACGCTGGGCCAGTGGGTCAACAGCCGTGGCGTGCGCGACCGGGTGGTGATCCTCGGCAAGGGCGCCCACACGCCCGACTGCTGCCGACGCCGTCACGGGGCAACTGCTGGAGAGCCTCGACCGGCTCGGCACCGACCACCTCGACCTCTACTGCCTGCACCGCGACGACGAGGCGGTGCCGGTCGGCGAGTTCGTCGACGTGCTCAACGAGCACGCGCGGGCCGGGCGGATTACGGTGTTCGGCGAACTGGACGACGGCCCGCGTCGAGGCCGCCAACGAGTACGCGCGTCGCAACGGGTTGATCGGCTTCGGCGTCGTCAGCAACAACTTCAGCCTCGCGCGGATGGTGGCGGCGCGTGGCCCGGGTGCGTCGCGTCGAGCGACGACGAGAGCCGGGCGTGGCACGAGCGGACCGGCACGCCGCTGCTGGCGTGGTCGGCGCAGGGCGCGGGTTCTTCACGCCGCGCCGCGCCCGATCGGCGAGAGGACGCGGAACTCGTCCGGTGCTGGTACAGCGACGACAACTTCCGGGCGCAAGGCCCGCGCGCGCGGAACTTGCGGCGAAGCGTGGCGTGGCGGAGATCAACGTCGCGGCTGGCGTACGTGCTGCGCCAGCCGTTCCCGACGTTCCCGCTGATCGGCCCGCGGTCGACGCGCAGACCGCGTCGAGCCTGCGGGCACTGGAGGTCGAACTGACGCCCGACGAGGTGCGCTTGGCTCGACCTGCGGGCGTGACGGGGCACCGCGATGCTTCGAAGTACCGAGTCGACGAAGAGGTCGATCGGATCTGGGAAAATCGAAGGAACTGAGCGATCGCGATGCCCGTCAGTCGTCGCGGCGTGGTCACCTAAGGTGACCACGCCAGTCACCCTTGGGTCGCGCATCCGTCCGCCCCGGCGAGGCCCGCGCGCGCGCGCACCGCGTTAACCGATCCGCTCCCCAACCCCGCGTCTTCGGTCTCGGGGAACTGGCTGGCGAGGGTGGGCCCGGGCAGGGACGAGCGGTCCTCCTCGCGCATCTGGCGGACCATGCGCAGCACGTCGGCGACGGCCTCGTAGGCGCGCGCAGCGTGTTGCGGGCGAGGTCCTCGCCCTCCGGCGCGTCCAACCCGCGGAAGCGGCCGACGAACGTCCCGAGCGTGCTCAGCTCGGTCTCGAGTTCCCGCTGCATCGTCGACAGCGTCGTCCGCAACTCCGTCTCTTCGTCGCTCATCTGCGCCTCCTTGGCGAGCCCGTGCGGCCGTCGTTCCCGTCGTTCGGACCGCCGCATTGTGACCGGCCGAGGCCGATCGCACAAGCGCCCGCTTTGACGCGGCCGCCCGGTTTTGTTAGTGTGGGTAGGTCGACGCGGTCGTGCCGGCCCCGCGGGGCGGCTCGTGGCGCGGCGCGGGCGGGTGCGAAACATTTGATTCGCCGGCGCGGTATAATCAACCGGAGGCGGCAACGGCCCGCCCCGCGCCCGACCGCCGATCCCCGGCGTCGGGAATTATCCTAACGTTTGTGGTACAGGTCGCACTTCATTAGGGGTATGCCGACCGGCCGGGCCACGCGGGTGCCGGGCGGGTCGTGCGAGGCCGACGCAGCAGAGGAGACATGATGAACCAGTGGACGAAAGCGGTCGTGGCCGGACTGTTCGCCTTCGGGCGCTGGCGGCGTGGCCCTCGACGTCGCCGGCCCAGGCGGACAAATCCGCGATGGCGACCGCCCGGCAGCAGGTGACGGCCGCCCAGGCGGCGGTCAACGCCGCCAAGAAGGACCTGGCCGCCGTGCGGACGAAGGTCGAGGCGTCGTTCGAGGGCACCGGCGACTACACCAAGACGCAGAAGCCGCGTCGCCAAGGCCCGGGCCGACTACGACGCCGCCCTGCGCAAGACCAAGGCGGAGCTGAACGCGAACGAGCAGTACAAGGAGACGGTCGCCAAGCCGCGAGCAGGCCAAGACCGCGCTCGACGCCGCCACCAACGCCGACGACGCGACGATCCGCACGCTGACGACCGACCTGACCGAGGCCGGGCTGGCGATGAAGAAGATGGAGATGGAGTCGGTCCAGTCGAGCGAGGCCGTCGCCACGGCGAAGGAGCAGTGGGACACGGCCAAGCAGGACCTGGCCGCCCTCGAGGGCGAGCGCGCGAGCGCTGGAGTCGGACCAGGAATACCTGGCCGCCGCCCAGGCCGTCGAGACCGCCGAGCAGCAGTTGCAGACGGCCCGCACGGGCCTGCAGCAGGCGATGAAGTCGGCCGGCGAGGCCCGCCGCCGCCCGCCCCGTCCGCACCCGCTCCCGCTCCCGCTCCGGCTCCCCCGAAGGGCCGTGAGCCCGTCGCCCGCCCGCCATCTTTTGTCTCAGCAACGAGCCGCCCGTCACCCGACGGGCGGCTTTCTTTGGCAGGAACGATGGAAGATCGGTACGCAAACGTCCGGGCGAACGCGGGATCGACGGAGGCGGCGAGATCGGACGGAGAGGCAGCAAAGCGTGGAGCAACCCGTCCACCCCGATGCGTCCCGCGAGAGAATCAGAGCGGGGGCAGTCGCTGGTCGTCGTCGGCGGCGAAGTGTCGGCGGTGGCGCTCGCGGAAGGCGGCCATCGACAGCGACAGCGCGAGGACCGAGGCGATAAAGTAGATCGCGATGCGCCCCGGTCGTCACCGGGCCGTCGAGGCCCTTGGCGCCGCGGTAGCCCATGTAGCCGAGCCACCCCGA
Source organism: Phycisphaerae bacterium (assembly GCA_030448225.1). The sequence goes on along the minus strand of JAUJNJ010000057.1, from coordinate 31,096 downwards.
TGATCAGGAACGAGAACGGCAGTCGCGCGAGCAACGATCGCATGGCCAAAACCTTTCCTCGCGCGGCCGGTCGGCCGGCGAATTGCGTTGACGGCCCGTCGGGCCACTCCTAAGGTGGGCCCGGCCCGCCGGCCAACGCCCGCGGCGGGGCGTCGGCGAACCGTCGCCGGCCGGCCCTTCGTCACACGCCCCACCGCAGGACCCCATTATGCGTCGAACTCCCGCGGCCTCCAACGTTCGGCTTCTCGCCGCCCCGCTGCTGCTGCTCGCGCTCGTGGTCGCCGTCGTGATCGCACCGTCACGCGCCGCGCCGCGGACGGCCCGCCGCCGGACGCGCAGGCTGCTGTCGCGATCGCTGGCGCGGTGGGCGGCCCTCGTCGAGCCGGAGCCGGCGCCGCCCCGAAGATGGTGCGGACGCGGGTGACGGTGGCGAAGGCGACCGGTCTGCCGAAGGAGGCCGGCGGCGCGATCGTCGACCTCGCGTTCCAGCGCCCGACCGCCTGCGCGTCACGGCGACCGCCGACGGCAAGACGCACGCGTTCGGCCGCGACGGGCAGCAGCTTTGGGCGCACGTGCCCGGCCAAGAAGTTCGCGCTGGTCGAGCGCGCGGCGGACGTGCCGGTGTTCCAAGCCTTTCCCGATCAGCTCGACCGCACGACGCTGGCGCCGCTCGCCCTGCCGCTGACGCGCGAGCAGCTGGCGCTGGTCCCGCTGCTCGTCCACGCGACGCTCGCGCCCGGCGGGCCGCGGGAGGTGGCGGGCGCGGCGTGCGACGTGCTCGCGCTGGCGCCGTTCCCGCTCACGGCCGCGATGCTCGGCGAGCGCGCCGGGGGCGTGCGGGCCAGGTTATGGGTCCGCCGCGACGACGGCATGCCCGCGCGGCTGGCGATTTCCAACGGCAAGGGCCTCGACGTGCAACTCGACCTCGCGAAGGTCGAGATCGTCGACCGCCCGACGGCCGACACCTGGCGGCCGGCGTCGAACGCGGGGGACCGGGTGGAGCGGGTGGCGCTGGCGCACCTCGTACGGTTCCTCGACGTGGGGCCCTCGCTGCTGTCGCAGCAGATCCCGTCGCTGGCCGGCCCGGCGGTCGGCGCCCGCGAGGTCGTCGCCCGCAGCGGCCGCGGGCGGCTCGAGCGGATCGACGGCACGCGCGTGCTGTTCCTCAAGGGCACGCCCGCCGAGATGGGCCGCCAGCACGGCGAGCTGCTCAAGGCCGAGATCCGCGACGTGATGGACAAGATCCTGTACGGCATCGGCGTCGGCAGCTCGATCGGCACGGGCCGGTGGTTCTTCGGCGAGATCGAGGGCGCGCAGGCGCGGCTCGAGCCGTTCATCGACCAGAAGGTCCTGCGCGAGATGGACGCGCTGGCCGACGCGGTCGGCGTGCACCGCCAGGAGGCGCGGCTGGCGAACTTCTTCCCCGAGCTATTCCACTGCTCCGGCTTCGCGCTGCTGCCGGGCGCGAGCAAGGACGGGCACGTCTACCACGGCCGCGTGCTCGACTACCTCAAGGGCGCGGGCCTCGAGCAGAACGCGGTGCTGATCGTCCACCAGCCCGAGCACGGGCACGCATGGGTCAACGCCAGCTACGCCGGGTTCGTCGGCACCGTGACGGCGATGAACGAAAAGGGGATCGCCGTCGGCGAGATGGGCGGCGGCGGCTACGGCGCGTGGGACGGCAAGCCGATGGCGCAGCTGCTCCGCGAGGTGATGGAGCAGGCCGACACGCTGGAGGAGGCCGTCGCGATCATGCGCAAGGGCCCGCGGACGTGCGAGTACTACTACATCGTCTCCGACGGCCGCCAGAAGACCGCCGTCGGCATCGCCGCCACGCCCACCACGTTCGAGACGATCGCCCCCGGCCAGACCCACCCGCGGCTGAAACACGCCGTCGACGACGCCGTGCTGCTCAGCGCCGGCGAGCGGTACGAGGCGCTGGTCGGCCGCGTGAAGGACAAGTTCGGCACGTTCACCGCCGAGAGCGCCCGCGAGCTGATGACCCGCCCGGTGTGCATGCCGAGCAACATCCAGTCGGTGCTGTTCGTCCCCGACACGCTCGACTTCCACGTCGCCAACGCCGACGCGAAGAACGTCGCCAGCCACACCCGCTACACGAAATACAACCTGCGCGAGCTGATCGACGGCAAGCCGGCGACGGCGGCGGCACGGGAGTGAGGCGGAGGTTACGGCGACGTGGTGGGCCGCGCGGGGGACACTCCACGAAGTGGACGCGCGACCGGCGGGAACCCTTCTCCCCCACCCGCGTCCCGGAGTATCGGGGAACAGGGAGGTCGCGCGACCGATCTACCGCCGCGTGACGGCGCGCCGGTGGTTGATGACGCTCCGTCCCCAGGATAGTTGCGACGCCTGCGTCGCGGTCGACGCGCAGCGGCGAACCTCTTATCCGCGAAAACTCGTGGCTCGGCCACAACCGCGACGCAGGCGTCGCGACTACCAGGCGACCCGTCCACGCCAGGGTCGCCGGCCGCTACCGATTCACCATGTGCATCATGCTGGCCGGGTAGCGCTCGCCTGCGGCCGCGCCCTTGGGGGCGGCGGCGTCGATCTGGCGGAGTTCGTCTTCGCTGAGTTCCACGTCCAGGGCGGCGAGGTTTTCGCGCAGGTAGGTGCGGCGCTTCGTGCCGAAGATCGGCACGACGTCCGGCCCGCGCGACAGCACCCACGCAAGCGCGAGTTGCGAGGGCGTGCGCCCCTTGGCCTTTGCCATCTCGCCGATGCGGCCGACGAGCGCGAGGTTCTTGTCGAAGTTCTCGCCCTGGAAGCGCGGCGAGAGGCGGCGGTAGTCGTCGGGCTCGAGGTCCTCGAAGCGCTTGATCTGCCCGGTGAGGAACCCGCGGCCGAGCGGGCTGTAGGCGACGAAGCCGATGCCGAGCTCGCGGCAGGCGGGCAGCGGGCCGTCCTCGACGTCGCGGCTCCAGATCGAGTACTCGCTCTGCAGCGCGGCGATCGGGTGGACGGCCGCCGCGCGGCGGAGCGTGTCGGCGCCCGCCTCGGACAGCCCCAGGTGCCGCACCTTCCCCTGTCGCACGAGGTCGGCCATCGCGCCGACGGTCTCCTCGATCGGCGTGTCCGGGTCGACGCGGTGCTGGTAGTACAGGTCGATCACGTCGACGCCGAGCGCTTGAGGCTCGCGTCGCAGGAGGAGCGGACGTAGTCCGGCTTCCTGTTTACGCCGCGGACGGCGGGGTTGGCCAGGTCGCGGACGATGCCGAACTTCGTCGCCAGCACGACGGAGTCGCGCCGGCTCGCGGATCGCGCGGCCGACGAGCTGCTCATTCGTGTAGGGGCCGTACATGTCGGCGGTGTCGAGGAAGTTCACGCCGGCGTCGATCGCCGCGTGGACGGTGGCGATCGACTCGGCGTCGTCGCGGCTGCCGTAGAAGTCCGACATCCCCATGCAGCCGAGCCCCATCGCCGAAACCTGCAATCCGCCGCGGCCGAGCGTGCGCATTTCCATCGTGTTTGCCTCCGTCCGGTGAGTTCTCGCGCGGCCGGAGCAGCGCGGCGAATCCTATGGCGACTTCGAACGCCGCGGGAGTTTTACCCGAAGGTTCCCGCGAGCGCCCGCTCGCTACGCGGTGTAGCCGCGGTGCTCCGACGCCGCGCGGCCGATCGTAGGCGCACGTGCGGCGGGACAAGACGGCATGCTCGCCCCGACGGCGGGACGGGCGCGTACGTCACAGCCGTTTCAGACCATGTACGTCACGAAGGACGTCATCTTCCGTTGAGCGGTGGCGTGCTCGGCATCTTTCGTAGGGAACTGCCGTCGTTTCTCGAACTTCGGCGGCGTGAGGGTACGGGTTCGGCACGTTCGTCGGCGAAAATGGGTAGCGCGTTTGCGGCATTTCCTGGAAGATTTGCGGCGTCGGCGCGGCAACAATGCGTTCGCCATGGATGGTCACCCCCACGACACCGCGCTCGCAAACGAAGTCGCCCGCGTCCGCCGCCGCATCGAGGACGCGATGCGCGTGCTGGCCGAGGCGGACATGCACCTGCCGATGGCGGAGGAGCTCCGCAGCGCCCGGCCGGCGCAGCGCGATGCGGAGCTCCTGAACCAGTACCGGATCAAACTGGAAGTGGCCCTGAAGGATGCCGCCGGCTGGGCCGTGCTCTTCTCCCGCGCCGCCGAGCGCGTCGTCGCCGAGGCGGCGGGCGGCCGCGACGGCTCACGCGATGCTTGGCATCACGCGACGGCCGCGGTAACGGTCGTGCCGAGCCCCATGCTCCCTCACCCGCCGCTCGACGACGCGAGCGCCGCCATCAGCCCGTCGAGGTTGAACGTCTCGGCCTGAACGGTCGGCTCCAGTCCGAGTTCGCGCAGCGTGGCGGTCGTGATCGGGCCGATGCTCGCGATCCGCACGCCTTCGAGTTTCCCTCGATAATCCGGGCCGAGCAGGGTCGCGAAGTTCTTCGCGGTGCTGCTGCTGGTGAACGTCACCCACGTCACCTCCCGCGCCGCCAGCGCGTCGATCAGCGGCGGCGGGAGCGCGGCGGCGGGCGTCGTCTCGTAGATCGGCACGTCGTTCACCTCGGCGGCGCCGTCGCGCTGGAGGCGCTCGCGGAGGACGGGGCGGGCGATGTCGGCGCGGAGCAGGAGGAACCGGCGGCCCCGCACCTCCCCCGCCGCCGCCAGCGCGTCGGCCAGCGCCTCGGCGACGAAGCTGTCGGGGCAGAGGTCGACCGTGAGGCACAACTCGTCGCGCACGGCGGCGGCCGTGGCGTCGCCGATGGCGGCGACCTTGGCCGAGGCGAACGCGCGGGCGTCTTGGCCGGTCTCGAGCAGGCGCTGCTTGGCGAACCGCACGCCGTTGGCGCTGGTGAAGACGACCCAGTCGTACGCGTTGATCCGGCCGAAGACCTCGTCGACGCCCGACCACTCGTCCGGCGGCGACAGCTCGATCGTCGGCGCCTCGATCACGTTCGCGCCGAACACGATCAATCGGTCGGACAAATCGCTCGCCTGCTGGCGCGTGCGGGTGACGACGACGGTCTGGCCGAACAGCGGGCGGCGCTCGAACCAGTTCATCGTCTCGCGCAGGCTCACCACCCGCCCGACGATCGTCAGCGCGGGCGGCGCGAGCTTCGCCTCGGCCACGCGCTGCGGCAGGTCGGCGATCGTGCCGACGATCGTCCGCTGCCGCGGCGTGGTGCCCCACCGGATCGTGGCGGCGGGCGTGTCGGGCGACATGCCGTTCTCCGTCAGCTTCTGGCAGATCCGCGGCAGCGACTTCACGCCCATGTAGAACGCGACGCACGGCAGCCTCGCGATCGACGCCCAATCGAGGTCGCTCGCGCCCGAGCCGGGCTGGCGCTGCTTCGCCTCGGCCTCCTTGTAGTCCTCCTCCTTCTCGTGGCCGGTGATGAACGTGAAGGACGAGTTGAAGTCGCGGTGCGTGACGGGGATGCCCGCGTACGCCGGGGCCGCCAGCGCGGCGGTGATGCCGGGCACGACCTCGAACGCCACGCCCGCGGCGGCCAGCGCCTCGCATTCCTCGCCGCCGCGGCCGAAGACGAACGGGTCGCCCCCTTGAGGCACGACGCGCCGGCCCGCCGCGCCGTGCTCGACGAGCAGCGCGTTGATCTGCTCCTGCGTCATCGAGTGCGACGCGGCCTTCTTGCCGACGTAGATCGTCTCGACGCCGGGCGCGCAGTGCGCACGAGGAGTTGCGGGTTGGCGAGGTAGTCGTAGACGACGACGTCGGCCCGCGCCAGCAGCGCCGCGCCGCGCACGGTGATGAGGCCGGGGTCGCCGGGGCCGGCGCCGACGAGGTGGACGATGCCGCGTTGTTCATTTGAAGCCAAAAGCGCCTCGTTCGTTCGGGGGAGCGATTCGTCGTCGTGCATCTAGCAGAATGACGTGGAATTGAACCACGGAGACACGGAGACACGGAGAGGAGGCAGAGAAGGCGAGCACGGAGGATGGAGGGATGGAAGATCGAGGAAGACGAACGGACCACGCGCGGCTTTTCGTCTTCCTCGATCCTCCATCCTCTCATCTTCGTCTCTCCTCCTACCTCCGTGTCTCCGTGTCTCCGTGGTTCAACTCTTCGTCCATTCGGAAACGAGCGGGTCCTTCATAGTCGGCGACGGGTGGCACGCCAAGGCACGCCGGGACCGTGCACGTCGCGTTCAGGTCTCCTCCCCGTCGTCGCACGCCATCACCGCGTCGATGAACTCCTGCGGCGGCTTGTAGCGGTGGACGTCGACGTAGTGGTGGACGATCGACGGCGAGGCATAGACGCGCTCGCCGCGGCCGGGGACGCGCAGCTCGGTCCAACTCGTCGGGCGCTCTGTGCCCCAGCAGAACGGGCAGAGGTACTGGCCGGTCGTGCGCTTCGTCCGCCGCTCGCAGAGGCGCCGGAGCTTGGCGCGGAACAATTCGGGCGTGTCGCCGACGGGGATCGGGTGCGACCAGTCGAGCCACCCCACGTTCACCGTGCCCGACGGGTCGGGCTCCGGGTGGAAGTACGCGTAGGGGGACAAGTCTTCGAAGAACGCCATCGGCGGGATTCTAGCGCAAACGACCGGCCGGTGAAGGGACGTGCGGTTCGGTCGCTCGCTCGCGGACTGCATCACCTTGAGCGCGAGAGGGGGAACGAGGCGCACGATCGTCTGATTCGGTCGGGATCGTCCATCTAGGCAGCGATGCCAAAGCGGGCTCGCTCTTCGGTGAGATCGCACCGACGACCCGCGCCGAAGCGCCGCTCTGCGAGCGGCGGCTAAACGGGCTGCGAGCGGTGAATTCGGGTCGAAGCACCTCTGGACACACTCACTCCGCACGATGTCCTTCCGGGGTCTTCCTCTCTCGCCGCGGCACTTCTTGCCGGGTCGGCGAGTCCGGGAATCGCGCCGTTTTATCTGGCAGCCTGCCCACCCGTGTCCTTATCGGATGCACCTTCGTCGGCGCGGACAATTTGGGTAACTGGGTAAACCCTGCCTTCCCTGTGGTCGATGCAACGCGTGGAAGGAAAGTCGCACGAGACCGGGGTCGCCAGCGAGTTCGCGCCAGACGTTGTTCGGCCGCGAGCGTTTGACCGCCTGCCTTACCGGCGCGCAAAGCCCGACGCCCGGCCCGTGCATCACGGAGTGGAAGAAAGGAGCGAGACTTATGCAGGGCCAACTGAAGATGTCGAACATGTCGATCGCCGGTTTCACCAGCGGCGAGGCGGAGGACGGCGGCGACGAACGCCGCGTGTTCCCGCGCAAGGAGATCCGGGCCCTCGTCGAGGGCAAGCGCACCGACCACCGCCTGCCCGCCCTGCAGCGCCCGCACCTGCGGCTCACGCTCCGCGACCTGTCGCTCGGCGGGCTGTCGGCGATCACCGACACCCCCCTCGAGGCCGGCGAGCGCCTCGCCGTCTTCTTCCCCGCCCAGGGCACCCGCGGCGGGTGGGACGCCTCGGGCCGCGTCATCCGATGCGCCCCCAGCGGCATGGGCTACCGCGTCGCCGTCGAGTTCGACGCGCTGCCGCTGGCGGCGTAAGGCAAACCGCTGCGACCGAACTCAGGCGAAATTGAACCACGGAGTCACAGGGACACGGAGGCAGGACAGAGGACGATATTGAGGATGGAACATAGAGGATCGAGCGGCGCGGCATCTGCTTCGTTCGTCCTCCGCAATCCTTCACCCTCCATCTTCTATCTTTGTCTTCTCCGCCTCCTCTCCGTGCCTCCGTGACTCTGTGGTTCAACTCTTCGTCATCACCTAAGACGCTCACGTTCCCGCCCCCGCTTCTCGCTCCAGCCTGCGTCTCACGCCCCGCCCCCTTCAACCCCCGGGCGGAATGAGCGTACAATGCGTGCGATGACGACCGCCGCGCCGCCGAACGACCCGTCGACCAAGCCGAACGGGCAGTTCGACCCCGATGAATACCGCATGACGATCGGCGAGCACCTCGAGGAGCTCCGCCGGCGGCTGTCGTACGCGCTGATCGGGTTCGTCGTCGCGCTGGCCGTCTGCCTGTTCTACGGGCAGAAGGTGATGACGATCTTCTGCGCGCCGCTCGTCGACACGCTCGTCGAGCAGCAGATCAACCCCCAGCTCATCGTCGACGAGGTCGGCGAGGGGTTCATGGTCTACATCAAGATCAGCCTGATCTCCGCCGCCGCCATCGCGTCGCCCTGGATGCTCTACCAGCTCTGGCAGTTCGTGGCCGCCGGGCTCTACCCGCACGAGCGCAAGTACGTCACGAAGTACCTGCCGCTGAGCATCGGGCTGCTGCTGGGGGGCATGTTCTTCGTCTACCTGCTCGTGCTGCCGTGGACGCTCCAGTTCTTCATCGAGTGGAACGGCGGGATCGACATCCCCGGCCTGACGACCGTGCCGCCGGCCCGCGTGCAGACGCAAAACCCCGGCCGCACCGGCGGCGGCCCGCCCGCCACCGCGCCGCTGGTGATGACCGTCCCGGAGATGCGCGGCGACCCGGCCGGCCCGGTCGAGCGCCAGATCTGGTTCGACTCCGATCGCGGCGCGCTGAAGTTCTTCTACGGCGGCGAGGTCCGCATCATCTCGTTCAACTCCAGCAACCTGCTCGCGCAGGAGTACAAGCTGTCGCACTACATCGACCTCGTGGTCGTGATGCTGATCACGTTCGGCCTGAGCTTCCAGTTGCCGCTGGTCGTGCTGGCGCTGGAGCGGATCGGCATCGTGGAGATCGAGTCGCTGCGCTCGGGCCGGCAGTACGTCTATTTCGGCATCGTCGTGGCCGCCGCGGTCATCACCCCCGGCGACGCGCTGACCACGACGGTCGCACTGATCATCCCGCTCATCGGGCTGTACGAGCTGGGCATCGTGCTGGCGAGCTTCGGGAAGAAACCCGGGCGTGCGTGAGGTCGCGCGGACGGATCAGCGCGCGCGGGGTTGGGGGATCGAAGGTCCAAGGCGCCTGCGGGCCCGGTGAGCGCTCATCTCGTTTAGCCGCCGCTCGCAGAGCGGCGCTTCTCGGTGGTCGGAAACGCAAGCGCTCGCAAAGCGATACCTCTCGGTGCGAAAACGCGCCGCTCTACGAGCGGCGGCTAAACGTTAACCCCTCCGCGAGCGATCTCCCCCCAACCGACGCAACGCCCCACTCGAAGCGCCGGCCCACCCGCTAAACAGGCACGTCGCTCCCTTATCGGACCGCGCGAAACCGCGACGGATTGTTAAGCGCGCCCGCTGGATTTTCCGACCTTGTTCATAGAATCTCGGCCGGCCGAGACGTACCGCATTTGCCCCCGCACGCGAGCAGCGCCCCATGATTCACCCCTGGCACGACGTCACCCCCGGCGAGGACATCCCGCAGGAGTTCAACTCGGTCATCGAGATCCCGTTCGGCTCGAGCGTGAAGTACGAGCTCGACAAGGAATCGGGGCTGATCAAGCTCGACCGGATCCTCTACTCGGACGTCTACTACCCCGCGAACTACGGGTTCATCCCGCAGACGCTGGCCGAGGACCACGACCCGCTGGACGTGCTGGTGCTGTGCCAGGAGACGGTGGTGCCGCTGACGCTGATCCACGCCCGGACGATCGGGATCATGACGATGATCGACCAGGGCGAGAAGGACCACAAGATCATCGCCGTCGCCACCGACGACCCCGAGTTCAACAGCTACCGCGAGGCCGCCGAGATGCCGCCGCACCGGCTGACGATGCTCCGGCGGTTTTTCCAGGACTACACGCAGCTCGAGGGCAAGGTCGTGGAGGTGAACGAGATCCAGCCGGCCAAGGAGGCGTTCCCGATCATCGAGGACGCGCTCACCCGCTACAGCCGCCAGCGGCGGCGCGGGTTCCGGTGAAGAGTCGTTAGATTGAAAAGAGCACGGCAGGTGAAGACGGCCCCTTCAGGGGCCGTTTCTCTTGCGCGGACGTTGGAGTGGTCACCCCCCCGACCTCCCTCTCCTCAGTACTTAGGAGAGGGCGCCACTGACGCCGGGCCCCTCGTTCCTGCACGAGCAGCGGTCGTCGGCATCTGTGCTATTGCAACCCGCGCCCTTACTCCCTCTTCCCGGTACTCCGGGGAGAGGGCGGGGGAGAGGGGCCGTCTCGCCGGGCCTCCACCCAATGCAGGATCGCATCCAGCACGCCATCCAAGTTGGACGTCACTTCGATGTTCGTGAAGCGAAGCACCGCAAGGCCATGCTCCACGAGGTAGGCCGTCCTCGCCTGATCCGCGCGCTGCTGTTCAACGTCCCCGTGCGAATCTCCGTCCACCTCAACGACGAGGTTCAACCGTGCGCAGAAGAAATCCACGATGAATGGCCCCACCGGCTGCTGGCGACGGAAGCGCAACCCGCCGAGTTGATCCGCCCGCAGCCTCGACCACAGCTTCGCTTCCGCCGGCGTCATCGCCTTGCGCATCTCGCGTGCGCGCGACCGGAGGGTCGCGCGTAGCGCGTCCGGCATCCGTTCGCGTTTCCGCACGCTGAACGCCCCTCTCCCCCGCCCTCTCCCCGGAGTACCGGGAAGAGGGAGGTCGGTTCTCGACTGGCCCACGCGGGAACGGTCACCCGCGATGCAGCAGCGTCCCGCGAGCCGCCGCCGTTTCCCTACGTTCGAAGACCCCTCTCCCCTGCCCTCTCCCCGGAGTATCAGGAAGAGGGAGAACGGCTCTCGGCTCGACCGCAGTGACGCGGCCGGGCCGAATAAGTGTCGTCTCGCCCCCTACGCGATGATCTGGCGCACCACGTTCCCGAACACGTCCGTCAGGCGGAAGTCGCGGCCGGCGTAGCGGTAGGTGAGGCGCTCGTGGTCGAGGCCGAGCAGGTGCAGGATCGTGGCGTGGAGGTCGTGGGTGTGGACCTTGCCGGCGACGGCGGTGTCGCCGTGGTCGTCGGTGGCGCCGTGGCGGAGGCCGCCCCGGATGCCGCCGCCGGCCATCCACATCGTATAGCCGCGGTTGTTGTGGTCGCGGCCGTCGCCGCCGTTCTGGCTCGTGGGGGTGCGGCGGCACTCGCCGCGCCAGATCTCCAGCGTGTCGTCGAGCATGCCGGGCTGCGTGAGGTCCGTCAGAAGCCCGGCGATCGCGGCGTCGGTGGCGGCGGCGTTCTGTTTCAGCAGCCGGGTCTTTGTGCTGGTCCCAGCCGTCGTGCGACACCTCGATGAACCGCACCTCGCCCGGCGAAACGCCGGGCCATGAGGGCACCTGCCGCCCGAACGTGCGCCCGTCGGCGCCGATGCCGTAGAGGTCGAGCGTGGCCTGCGACTCGCCGGACAGGTCCATCACTTCCGGCACGGTGCTCTGCATGCGGTAGCCGAGCTCGAACGACTGGATCAGCCCCTCGATCTGGCCGTTCGGGCCGGTGCGGCTCGAGCATGCCGCGGTTCATGTCCTGGAGCAGATCCAGAGCTGGCGGGCGCTGCATCTTCGGCGACAGGAACGTGCTGGCGATGTTCGGCAGCAGGCCCTGCGTGCGGCCGTCGATGCGCGTGCCCTCGTACGCGGCGGGGAGGAACCCGCTGCCGTAGTTCTGCGCGCCGCCGAAGCCGCCGGGCGGGTTGATCGTGATGAAGCCGGGGAGGTTGGAATTCGTGCTGCCGAGGCCGTAGAGCACCCACGCCCATCGACGGGCGGACAAGCGGGCGTTGCCCGTGTGCGCGATCGTGGCCTGCGGGTGGGCCGGCGTGTCGGTGTGCATGCCGTTGAGCAGGGCAAAGGTCGTCGGCGTGCTTCGCGACGCTCGGGAACAGTTCGGAGATCGGCAGCCCGCTCTGGCCGTGGCGGGCGAACCCGAACGGCGACGCCATGTAGGCTTGCCGCGCGCGGTCGGACTTGCCGTGATCGACCCGGAGTTGCGGCTTGTAGTCGAACGTGTCGACGTGCGACGGCGCGCCCTGCATGAACAGGAAGATCACGCTTGGCCCGCGGCCCGAAGTGCGGGCTCCGCGGCGCCAGCGGCGACGGCGGCGCCCCCTCCGCGATCCGCTCGGCCGCCGCCTGCTGCGCGGCGAGCCCCGCGAACGGCGAGGTACCCACGAAGCCGCAGGCCGCCGTCTTGAGCAGGTGCCGCCGGTTGAGGAGCGTGGGGTGGAGCATGGGGATCTCGGGGGTCAGGAGTCAGGAGTCAGAAAGCATATCGCGTACGGCGGTCGTCAAAGCAAAGCGGTCCTCGTGATCTCTCACGCTTGGTCTGCCAGTTCGCTGACTCCCTCTCCTCAGTACTCTGGGGAGAGGCGGGGGAGAGGGGATCCCGCAAGGAACGTCCCACACAGGCCGCGTCGAGCTGCGAGATCCTCTCCCTGTCTCCCCGGGCGTACCGGGAAGGGAGATCACGGGTCGGCAAGTCGACACGTGAAAGACCCGCTGCCTACCAGCAACTAGCAACTAGCAACTCACCACTAGCAACTAATTCCGATACCGGACCTCCGCGCTCGACAGCCGGGCCTGGCAGAAGACAGTCCACGCCTCGGCCGGCGTCGCGCCTTTGCCGCCGCGGGATTCCTCCTTCACGCTGCGGACGAAGCTCAGCGTGCGCTCCCGTTCGGCCGTCGTCGGCGGGCGGCCGAGGGCGAGCGCGTAGGCGCGGTCGATGCGGGCGGCGTCGCTGCCCGGGCGCTCGGCCAGCAGGCGGGCGGCCATCGCCTGCGCCTGCTCGAAGACGAACGGGCTGTTCATCATGAATAGCGCCTGCGCGGGCACCGTCGTCACGTCGCGGTTGCCGGTGACGAGCGTGGGGTCGGCGAAGTCGAACACGTCGAGCACGTCGGGGACGAGGCCGCGGACGATCGGGAGGTAGACGCTGCGGGCGCGGGCCGTGCGGTCGGACGTGTTGACGTACGACCGGCCGCGGCCGAGGTCGACCGGGGGGAGCCCGATCACGGGCGAGCCGGTCGGCCGGTTGAGGTCGATCCCGCCGGACGCGCTCAGCACCGCGTCGCGGATCGCCTCGGCCTCGAGACGCCTGGGGCTCATGCGCCAGAGCAGGCGGTTCTCGGGATCGGCGTCGTGCTTGGCGGCGTCGTGGGCGCTGGCCTGCTGGTAGGTGTTGCTCAGCACGATCCGGCGGATCGCGCGCTTCACGGACCACCCGTCGGCCGCGAAGCCGGCGGCGAGGTGATCGAGCAGCGCCGGGTGCGACGGCGACTCGCCGCTCGTGCCGAAATTATCAGACGTGGCGACGATGCCCTGGCCGAACAGGTGTTGCCAGACGCGGTTGACCATCACCCGGCTCGTCAGCGGGTTCTTCGGGCTCGTCACCCACTGGGCCAGTTCGATGCGCCCGCTGCGGCCGGCGGGAATGGCGGCCGGCACGGGCATGTTCGGCAGCGCGATCACGCCGCGCGGCACGAGCGGGCCGCGTTCGTCGAGTTCGCCGCGGACGAGCACGTTGCAGTCGCGCGGCTCGGCCAGGTCGCGCACGCCGACGGTCACCGCGCGGATCTCCCGCTCGCCACCGCTGCGGATCTGCTGCCTCAGTTGTTGTTTGATCTGCTTCCGCCGCGCCTCGCGCCGGGCGGCGCGCGCGTCGTCGGCGGACGCGCCGGCGTTGGGACGGGCCTTCGCGTCGCCCTCGTCGGCGACCGTGCGGACGATGGCGCCCCCCACCGCGTCGCGCTGGTCGGCGGCGGCTTCCGCGCGGCCTCCATCTCGCTTGCCCGACTTACCGCTCAGGGGCAGGAGCAGGTCCTGCTTGAAGTACTCGCGCCCGCCCTGCCGCGAGGTGACGCCGGCCAGCAGTTCGGTGCTGCGGAAGATGCCGGCCATCGCGTAGTAGCCGGACGTGGGGATCGGGTCGAACTTGTGGTCGTGGCAGCGGGCGCAGGCGATCGTCAGGCCGAGCATCGAGCGGCTCATCACGTCGATCTGCTCGTCGACGTTGTTCATCACGAACTGCTCGTTGCGGCGCTCGTTGAGGTCCTTCGTGCCTATCGCGAGGAAGCCGGTGGCGATGAGTTGCTCGTCGCGCTGGGCGTCGGTCCTGGCGGGCAGCAGGTCGCCGGCGAGTTGCTCGGTGACGAAGCGGTCGAACGGCTTGTCCTTGTTGAACGCGTCGATCACGTAGTCGCGGTACCGCCAGGCGTAGTAGAGCGGGACGTTGCGGCTCATGCCGGTCGACTCGCCGTACCGCGCGACGTCGAGCCAGTGGCGCCCCCACCGCTCGCCGAACGCGGGCGAGGCCAGCAGGCGGTCGACGAGCTTCTCGTAGGCGTTCAGACTGACGTCGTTCACGAACGCCTCGACCTGCTCGGGCGCCGGCGGGAGGCCGGTGAGGTCGAACGTCAGCCGGCGGATGAGCGTGCGCCGGTCGGCGGGGGCCGACGGGGTCAGGCCCTTTGCCTCGAGGCCGGCGAGGACGAAGCGGTCGATGTCGCCCTTCGCCCAGCCGGCGTCCTGTGTGGCCGGCGGCCTGCTCGGGCGGACGGGCTGGAAGGCCCAGTGCTCCCTGCGGATCTTGTCATACTTCGCGCTGTAGTCGTCCGGGGCCATCTCCCGCGCGACGCCCTTCGACGTTCCGCCCTTCGCGGCGGCGCGCGGCTTGACGGCGTCGGCGGGCATCGGGGCGCCGAGCTTCACCCACTGCGTCAGCGTCGCTAGCTGATCGGCCGACAGCTTCTGCTTCGGCGGCATCGGCTTGAGGTGTTTGTCGTCGTGGCGGATCGCCCGCAGGAGCATGCTCTTGCGCGCGTCGCCGGGGAGGACGGCCGGCCCGCGCTCGCCGCCGCGGAGCAGGCCCGCCTTCGTGTCGAGCGACAGCCCGGCCTTGAGCTTGTCGGCGCGGGCCGAGTGGCACCCGTAGCAGTTCTTCGCGAGGATCGGCCGGACCTTGCGCTCGTAGAACTCCAAGCCTTTTAGGTCCTTCGCGTCGGCCGCGCGGGCGGTGAGGGCAGCGCCGGGGAGGAGCATTGCGGCAACGGCGAGCAGCATCGTCATTCGGTTCATCGTGTGCTCCCGTTCGGCCGAGGTTCCCGTCGTCATCCGGCCGTGCAGCCCCGCGGGGCCGGTATTGAGAACGGCACAAGTGCCGCTTTATTGCCGGAGGTGCCGCTACTTTACAGATCGCCTCGCTTCGTTCTGGAACGCCAGGACTTTTCCTTCCGCATTGAAGTCACGTTGCGCGTGATCGATAGGCATCAGCACGACCTTGAATCGCAGGTGCGCTCCGACCTGGCGTTCGCGTCTGATATAGGATCGGGGACGGAGCGCGGGGCGGCACACGGGCCCGTTGAAGCGGCCACGCCGGTGCGGGCGGTACATCCCGTTGAAGTCGCGGTGTGTTCTGAAACCCGCGGCCCGGCGCGTCGATTGACGGGCCCCCGCGCCGGCCTCTATACTCGCGCCCGAGCGCTTCGCGGCCCCAGCCGGCGGTGTGTCGATCGGACGATTTGCGGTGCTTGTAACCGTTCCCGGGGCCGGTATTTCCGCCGAGACGAACGTCCAGGCGTTCCTCCCCGCAAATCGTGATCGCCCGCGCCGCCTATTTTCGAACTGGGGTCCCATGACCGTGGCCGATTCCTCCGCTGCCAAACCTGCCGCTGCCGCCGCCGCCAGGCCCGCCGGGGGGCCTGGAAGGCGTCGTCGCCGCCAAGAGCGAGATCTGTTTCATCGACGGCACCGCGGGCGGCTGGTCTACCGCGGGTACGAGATCGGCGACCTCGTCGAAAACTCCACGTTCGAGGAGGTGCGTACCTCCTGTGGGACGGCAAGCTCCTGAACCGGGGCGAGCTCGACGGCCTGGGCGCGCGACCTCGGCGCCGCCGCGACGCTGCCGCCGCACGCGGACGCGCTGCTGAAGGCCCTGCCGGCCAAGACCCAGCCGATGGACGGGCTGCGACCGCCGCCAGCTGGCGGCCACCGACCCGGACCCGAGAGCAACGAGCCGGCCGCCAACCGCCGCAAGGCCGTTCGTCGGCGCAGTTCCCACGATCGCTGCTGCGTTCCACCGCCTGCGCAACGGGCAGCAGCCGGTCGCGCCCGACCTCGTCGCTGAGCATCGCCGGCAACTTCCTCTACATGCCCGACGGGAAGAAGCCGCACGACACGCTCTGCCGCGTGATGGACGCGCTCGTGCTGCACGCCGAGCACGGGATGAACGCCAGCACGTTCGCCGCCCGCGTGACCGCCGCCACGCTCGCCGACGTGCACGCCTCGGTCACCGCCGCCACCGCCGCCCTGAAGGGCCCGCTGCACGGCGGGGCGAACAAGACGTGATGGAGTCTCCGCTCAGCGTCAACGACCCCGACTAGGCCGAGCAGACCGTCCGCACCTGGGTCACCAGCACCGACCCGGCCAAGCTGCAAGAAGGTCCCCGGCTTCGGGCACCGCGTCTACAAGACGTTCGACCCGCGCCCACTTCCTCCGCAAGATGAGCAAGCAGCTCGGCGAGGCCGCCGGCAACACGAAGTGGTACGAGATGAGCGAGCGGCTCATCCTGATTCTGCGCGACGAGGCGGTGAGTTCGAAGGGGAGAAGGCGAGCCTCAACCCCAACGTCGACTTCTCGGCGAGCACCTACTGGTCGATGGGCATCCCGCTCGACCTGTTCACCCTGATCTTCGCCATCGCCCGCGTCACCGGCTGGACCGCCCACGTGATGGAGCAGCACAAGAACAACCGCATCATCCGCCCCACCGACGACTACGTCGGCCCGATGGGCCTGAAGGTCACCCCGACGCGCAGCGGGGGTGAATCGGAGCGGGAGGACCGGGTAATGAGCAGCCTGAACCTCAATCTCTCCGAAGACGCCCGCGCATTCATCGAGAAGCAGGTCGCGGACGGCCGGTTCGCCCTCGCCCAAGCGCGTACGTGGACGCTCGTCCGGTCGGACCAGACCAGCCTGTTCGACGACGCGACCGCGCGCGGCTTCGAAGGCCTGGGATCCGGCGACGCGGTCGACGCCGACGAATCGTACTGGACGCGCAGCCGCACGTCGCTGATCGAACGCCACAGTGGGAGCGGCGGACGGTGACCCTCCGCGTCGTCAGTCCCGCGGCCGATCGGGACGCGGACGAGATCTTCGCCTACATCGCGAAAGACAATCTCGACGCCGCGGTTCGATTTCGACACGTTGGGCGAAGCTTATGCGAAGCTCGCGCTGATGCCGGGGATGGGCCCCGCGGCCGCTTCCGCGACCCGCGCCTGGCGGACGTCCGATTCTGGCCGATCCACCGGTTTCCGGAACTACCTCGTCTCTACCGCGCCGACGCCGACGGCCTGTTCGTAATCCGCGTGCTCCACGGCGCGCGGGACGCGGAGCGACAGTTGGGCGACCGCTGACCCGGCGACTCGGCCGTGCGCGCCGCGACGGTGCGGGTCGGAGCGTTTTCCATCACCGCATCGGGCTCCGGAGAACGCGGATGTCAATTGCTACGGCCGGACACATCGGTGCGACCGCTGACGCGGCCTGCGGTCGCCCGATCTCGGACGTTCGCCTCGCCCGCCAGTCGTGGACCGCCTGTTCGCCCCCGTCGACGTCGCGTCGCTCGTCGTGTTCTTCCGCGTGCTGTTCGGCGCGCTGATGGCCGTCGACGCGGTGAAGTACCTCGCCAACGGGTGGGTCGAGGAGTACTGGGTCCGCACGACGGTCCACTTCACTTACGACGGGTTCCGCGGGTCCGCCCACTGGCCGGGGCAGGGGGATGATCGTTCACTTCGTCGTGATGGCCTTGCTCGGGCCTGCATCGCGGCGTGGGTTCTGCTACGCGCGGCGTGCCTGCTGTTCTCGGCGGCGTTCGCGTACGTGTTCCCACTGCTCGACAAGACGTACCACCTCAACCACTTCTACCTCATCATCCTCCTGGCGTTCCTGATGACGTTTCGTCCCGCGCGCACCGCCGGTGGTCGATCGACGCGCGACTGCGACCGGCGATGCGGTCGGACGCGCCGGCGTGGTCGCTCTGGCTGATCCGCGCGCAGGTCGGTCTCGTCTACTGCTTCGGCGGCGTCGCGAAGCTCAACGCCGACTGGCTCGGGGCGAGCCGATGCGGCTCTGGCTCCAGCGCGCGAGGCGGCCGAGTCGTCGGACGTCGTGGTCGATCCTCACGCACGACGTGATGCCCTACCTCTTCAGCTACGGCGGGCTGCTGCTCGACCTGCTGATCTTCCCCCGCCCTCCTCTGGCGCCGCACGCACGTCGCGGCGCCGCTGGCGGTCGCGTTCCACCTGACTAACGCGGATCTTCGACATCGGCATCTTCCCTGGCTGATGCTCGGCACGACGTTCATCTACTTCGCCCCGCCTGGCCCTGACGAGTCGCCCAGTTCCTCCTGCCGCCAAGCCTCGCTGCGAAGCTCGCCCCCTGCCGGCCGCAGCCGCCGCGTGATGCTGTTTATCTGGGATGCGCACCGGATGCTGACCAAAACGAGGTCGCGGGCGCGCGCGCAGGGGCCTGCTCGAGTACGGGCTTCGTCGTCGGAACCGGCGCGCTGCCACCGGCACGGCGGCCCGGAACGCCCGCGCGGGTCGTCGTGTTGTCGCTGCTGGTGACGTGGTTCGCGGTGCAATGCCTCGTGCCGCTGCGGCACCTGCTGTACCTGGGCAACGTCTCGTGGACCGAGGAGGGCCACCGCTTCGCGTGGCACATGAAGCTGCGCGACAAGCAGGGCCGGGCCGACTTCGTCGCGGTCGATCCGACCACCGGCCGGGAGACGCCGATCGACGCGCGCGGCTGCTCAACCCGCGGCAGTACCGGGTGATGTCCGTCCACCCCGACATGATCCTGCACTTCGCCCGCCACCTCGCCGCCGAGCGCCGGGCCGAGGGCGAGCCGCCGGCCGCCATCCGCGTGCGGACGCTCGTCTCGCTGAACGGGCGACGCGCAGCCGATGGTCGATCCGACCGTGGACCTGGCGAGCGTCCCCGCCCCGCCGCTGGCCCACTGGCCGTGGGATCGCGCGCTGACCGAGCCGTTGCGGCCCGGCGGCGGCGGTCGAACCTGTCGGTGCGAAATAAGCCCGGTCCGCTGGCTCGTCCCTATATTTGGCCGGCGGGCTTGCCCACCGCGTCCGCGGAGTTCAAGTCGCGTCGGGAGCCTGGACGGGGTAAGTACGAAGGTTTGCAAAGCGTAGCGGGTGACGCCGTGCCGATTCGCTCTCGGCGGACGACCGACGCGGCAACGCGGCGGGCAAGCCCGACGGCTAGAGCCTATCCGGAATAACCTGCGGCGGGCCTGCGGCGAAACGTGGGGTGCGGGGTCGTTCGGATGGGCACTAAATGGGTGATGATCGACGTGAGTCCCGGGCGACGGACAACAAGCGCGACGCACCCTCGCCCGGCATCATTGGCGTGAAAGCGAGACGGACGACCGGAGCGACGCCCCGCAGCCGCTACTTCGCGGGCGGTTCGTTCCAGTAGATCCGCACGTTTTTCGTCGCGCGGCCGGAGGCGACGATGTCGACCCGCTTGTCGCCGTTGAGGTCGAAGCAGAACAGGTCCGCAGGCGATGGCGTCGTCGAGTTCGTGCTTCGTCCACGTGACCGGCGGGGCGAGTTCGGTCCCCTTCTCGGCCGGGCGGGCGGGGTCGCCGGCGGCCTTGACGACACGGGCGGCCTTGTAGACGTTGATGCCGGTCTTGGCCGTCGCGCCAGCCGGCGATCACCTCGTCGTCGCCGTCGCCGTCGAGGTCGGCGCACGCGATGCCGTGGCCGGCCTTCAGCGATTCGTCGAGGACCGTGCGCGGCCAGACCTCGCCGGCCAGCATGCCCGCGCGCCGCGGGCGGGCGCGGTGTAGACGGCCACCTGGTTGCCGTGGAACGGCTCGATCGTCGCCAAGGATCTGCCACTCGCCGCCGTAGAGCTTCCCGCGCTTCACCTCGCTGCTGCCGCGGCTGCCCTTGGGGTTGTCCTGATTGCCGGAACCGACTCGGCCGCACCACCCACTTGCCGGGCGACGACTCGTCGGGCTGCACGGCGTTGAGCCCCTCGTAGCTCGCGGTGATCACGCCGCGCCACCCCGGGTCAGCGCGGGGTAGAAGTTGTGCATGACGTGGAGCTGATCGGTCATCACCTCCGGCGTCCACTTCGCGTCGGGCGAGGCGGGCGTGGCGGGGATCTTGTAGCGGATCAGCGCGCCCTTGTCCTCCCAGTTCGCCTTGCCGGTGCTGTCCTTCCCCTTCAGCGGGGCGACGATCAGCTCGGCGCGCCGCCGTCGCCGTCGAGGTCGCCGAAGTGGGACGCGGTGGAGCGTGGGGATCGGCGCGGCGATGTGGAAGACCTGCCACGGCTGAGCGATGCTCTCGGTCGGCTGCTTCAGCCAGTGAAGCGAGCCGCCGTCCCGCGTGTTGCCCGGCTGCCAGTCGGCGCCGAGCCGCGACGTCGAGCTTGCCGTCGCCGTCGATGTCGTAGACGTCGAGGCAGACGTTGTCCGTCTTGATGCCGGCCTTGTCGTTCTCGATGATCGTGTGGCGTTCCCAGCTGGGGTTCTCGTACCAGAGCACGCGCCCCGCGTCGGCGACGACGATGTCCGGCTTGTCGTCGGCGTTCACATTGGCGACGACCACGCCATACCCCACCTTCAGCGACTTCTCGATCTCCTGCACCCGGAACGTCGGCAGCGGCTTGGGCTTGGCGGGCCCCTCGTCGGCGGCCGGGGCTGGCGCGGCGGCGAGGGCGGCCGAGACGGCAAGGGTGATCGCGACGAGCGGGGTTCGATTGCGCATGGGCAGGTTCCTCGGTTATCCAACCCGTACACATATACACGCGGGCGTGCTGATCCGCCGAGGGGGATTCTGCCGCGCGCACGGACAGTACGCATGACACCGACAGTACGCATGAGACGTCACTTGATGGCCGCGGCCGGAAGCCCGCCGGTCCTACGCGCGAAGACCAGCGGGCTTCCGCCCGCGGCTATCAGGTGCGTACCGACGATCTTCGACCGGCACGCGAGCGAACCGCGGCGCAAACGTTGTGAAGCTAAGAACGTGTTCGAGACGTCGAAGGACCAGGCGTGGCGTGGGCGTCCCGCCCGCGTCTCGATTGGAAGAACGCGAGTGGGACGCCTGCGCCACGTTCCCACGCGTTACTTCTCAGACAGGTTCTAAGGGCCCTTGCCCGCGCCGGCCGCAGGCTTGCGCGTGTGCTTGAGGAACCACGCGTAGAGTTCGGGATTGTCGTAGGTGACGGTCCATGAGTCGTGGTCGGCGTCGGGGTAGCGGGCGAACTTCACTTCCGACGCCCCGACCCGCTTCAGGGTGGCCACGGCGTCCTCGCTCGATTTGATCGGGACCGTGCGGTCCTTCTCGCCGTGGAAGACCCACGTCGGCAGGTCCTTCACCGTCTCCACGCGCCTCGGATGGATGCGGCCGCAGATCGGGGCGATCGCGGCGAACCGCTCCGGGAACATGGCTGCCGTCTCCCACGTGCCGGTGCCGCCCATGCTCAGGCCTGTGAGGTAGACGCGGTCGGGGTCGGCGTGCGAGTGCTTCTCCAGCACCTCGTCGACCAGCGCGACGACCTGCATCGGCTGCCACCACTGGCCCGGCGGGCACTGGGGCGAGACGACGACGAAGGGCAAGTCCTTCTTCCGCTCGACCACCTTCGGCGGGCCGTGCTGCTTCACCTTCTCGAGGTCCGTGCCGCGCTCGCCGCTGCCGTGCAGGAAGACGATCACCGGCCACTTCCTGCCCGGCTCTTTGCCGTACCCCTCGGGAAGGAAGAGCAGGTAGTCCATCTCGACGGTCACCGGCCGCTTAAGTTTCTGCGCCTGCTGTGCGGTCTCGGCCGCAGAGACGGGAGGCGGAGAGAGGAACGTGAGGGTGAAGGCGGCGAGAAGCGACGTGGCGACGGACGTTCGCATGACTCCTCCTGGGGAAGTGAAGACGATTTGAACCGCGGAGACTCGGATACGAGAAGCAACCGCAGATGTCGCTAGTCCCGCTGGTCGAAAGCGAACCCTTTAGGTGTAGCGAGCCGAATTCCTAAGACTGTCATCCCGTCGGGATGACGCGCTGCACACGTAGGCGACGACCTTTGTGCCCGGCCAATGCGGTGCACCACGTCCTTATCTGCGCCATCGGCGGAATCTGCGGTTCGGATTCTCCTCCCCCGGCTAGATCCTCAACGCAGCGCCGCGCGCAGCCGGCCGCCGGCCGCGTCGAGCAGGCGGCGGGCTTCTTCGGCGGGCACGTTTCGGCGGTGCATGACGACCGCGACCTTCACGTGGCCGTCGGACTTGCGGAGCAGGTCCATCGCGGCGTCGCGCGGCAACGACGTGAGCGTCGACACGATCCGGGCGCCGCGGTCCCAGAGTTTCACGTTCGTCGCGCGGAGGTCGACCATCAGGTTCTCGTACACCTTGCCCTGCCGCACCATCGCCAGCGTGGTGATCGCGTTCAGCACGAGCTTCGTCGCGGTGCCGGCCTTGAGGCGGGTGGAGCCGGTGAGCACCTCGGGCCCGACCATCGGGCGGATCGCGACGTCGACCGGGGCCTCGACGGGCGTCGGCTGCACGCAGGCGAGGAAGATCGTCCTGGCGCCGCGCTCGGTCGCCCGGCGGAGCGCGCCGTGGACGTAGGGCGTGGTGCCGCCGGCCGCGATGCCCATCACGACGTCCTTCGGGCCGACGTGGCGGGCGTCGACGTCGGCGGCGCCGCCCTCGGGGCTGTCCTCGGCCCCCTCTCCTTGGCGCGGAACATCGCCGACTCGCCGCCGGCGATCACGCCCTGCACGGTGTCGGGGTCGCTGCGGAAGGTGGGCGGGCACTCCGACGCGTCGAGCACGCCGAGCCGGCCGCTCGTGCCGGCGCCGAAGTAGAGCAGCCGCCCGCCGGCCGCGAGCGCTTTCGTCACGAGGTCGACCGCGCAGGCGATGTTCGCCCCCTCGGCCCCCACGGCGGCGACCGCGACCGCGTCCTGCGCGTTCATCAGCGCGACGGCCTCCGCGGTCGACATCGCGTCGAGGTTCATCGATTCGGGCAGGCGCAACTCGGTCATCAGGTGGGATCGATCTTGGCTCACGCGGGGGATGATACGGCAGGAGGCGGGCGGTGTGGAGGGGGCGATTCAACCGTGTAGACGCCGAGGGCGCGGAGAAATCAGAGAGGGATTGTTAGCCACCGATGGGGCACCGATGGACACCGATCAGACGAAGCGACCGCCGCCGCAGTTCTAGCGCTGGACTTCTCGGCTCATCGGTGTTCATCGGTGCCCCATCGGTGGCTCGACCTCTTCGCTCTTCTCTTCTCCGCGCTCTCCGCGTCTCCGCGGTTCAACCCCGCCTAACGGCCCACGCTCATCACGGCCTCATACACGTCGGCGTGAACGAGTTCCGGCGCTCGGTCGGCGTTCACGACGCGGAATCGTTCGGGGTGGGCCTTGGCCTGGGCGAGGTAGTTCTCGCGGACGCGGACGTGGTATTCCATCGGGCGCTGCTCGATGCGGTCCTTCTGCATGCCGGCGTCGGGGTCGTTGGGGAAGAGGGTGAACTTCGGCCGCACGCGGGCCATGCTGGCCTCGGCGGGCATGTCGAGCAGGACCGTGAGGTCGGGCCAGCGGCCGGAGATGGCGACCTCGGCCACGGCGCGGATGTCGGCGGCGACCAGCCCGTCGCCGCCGATCTGGTAGGCGAGCGTGCTGGAGACGAAGCGGTCGCTCAAAACGAGCTTGCCCGCGGCCAGGGCCGGGTGGACCGTCTCGGCCATCATCTGCGCGCGGGCGGCCATGTAGAGGAGCATCTCGCACCGCATGGACATCTCGCGGTGCTCCGGGTTGAGCAGGACGGCCCGGACCTGCTCGCCGATGCGAGTCGAACCCGGGTCGCGGACGAACTCGACCTCCGGCCCGCCGTCGGCGGCGAGGCGCTCGCGCAACAGGCGCACCTGCGTGCTCTTGCCGCACCCCTCGGTGCCGTCGAAGACGATGAATCGGCCGGCGAGGTTGCTCATGTCGTTCGGGTCGCGTGCGGCGGCGGCGGCCCGGGCCCGCGCGTGCCGGGGCCGGCGGGCGCAGTATAAAGCCTGCCCGCCCGAATCCCCAGCTTGACCCGGGCCGTCCGCTACTTTTACATTGCCGGGAATGCCCATGCCGAACCCGGACGTGAAAGAGCTGTTCCACCGCACGTTCGGCCCCGCCGTCCAGGCGTGCGGCACCCGCGTACACGTCATCCGCGCCCCCGGGCGCGTCAACCTGATCGGCGAGCACACCGACTACAACGACGGGTTCGTCTTCCCGATGGCGATCGAGCCGGAGGTGCGCATCGTCTGCCGCGCCCGCACCGACGGCCGCGTCCGCCTCGCCTCGACGATCTTCCCCGACAACGTCTCGGAGTTCTCGCTCAGCGGCCAGATCGCCGCCGGCCCCAAGGGCGCGTGGGACAACTACAGCCGCGGCGTGGCGGCCGAACTCGTGGCGGCGGGCATCCCGCTCGTGGGGATGGACGCGCTGATCTCCAACACGCTCCCGGTCGGCGGCGGGCTGTCGAGCAGCGCGGCGGTGGAGGTCGCCACCGCGCGGGCCCTGCTCACCCTCGCCGGCACCGAGATGGACCCCGGCCGCGTCGCCCTGCTCTGCCAGAAGGCCGAGCACGAGTACGCCGGCGTCCCCGTCGGCATCATGGACCAGACGATCGTCGCCGGGGCCAAGGCGGGGCACGCGATGCTGCTCGACTGCCGCGACCTGGCGAAGCAGTTCATCCCAATCGACACGCGCGAGCTGCGCGTCGTCGTCGTCAACAGCATGGTGAAGCACGAGCTGTCCGGCGGCGAGTACGCGCAGCGCCGAAAGCAGTGCGAGGAGGGCGTCGCCGCGTTCCGCCAAACCAACCCGACCGTGCGCGCCCTGCGCGACGTGCACCTGAGCGACGTCGAGGCGGCGCGCGGCACACTGTCGGACGTGGTGTTCCGCCGCTGCCGCCACGTCGTCTCCGAGAACGGGCGCACGACGCGCGCGGCCAGCGAGCTGCACCACCGCAACTACGAGGAGGTCGGCCAGCTCATGGTGCAGAGCCACGCGTCGCTCCGCGACGACTACGAGGTGAGCACGCCGGAGCTGGACTTCCTCGTGGAGGAGTCGGTGAAGATCCGCGGCGTGTACGGCGCCCGCATGACCGGCGGCGGGTTCGGCGGGTGCATCGTCGCCCTCGCCCAGCCCCGGGCCGTCGAGCCGCTGGCCGAGCAACTCAAGCAGAGCTACCCGCAGCGGTTCGGCAAGGAGCCGATGCTCTTCGCCACCAGCCCCACCGCCGGGGCGAGCGTGGTGGAGTAGGAATACCAACCGAGGCTTCCGTCTGGCCAGGGCCGTCACCGCCAGTGAAGTGATAAACGAGCTAGCCCGAGCGCGCCGAACGGGACCGCGCCTCGGCGGCAGCGTCACCCCGCTGGTGGAAAGATGGCGCGGGTCGCTTCCGTGACGACGCTGCGTTCGATGAGCTCGCAGCACTCGGCTGGCGGTCCCGCGAGATCGAACGGACTCCTTCGAGAAGAGCAGATCGTGCCCGTCCTTCCCGGGCCTTCGGGTAGAAGATTGCACAATCCTGTGATGGCGGGCGCGCCCCGCCGGCTGTATCTTCACCCGCGGCCATGCCCTCCCCGATCCGCGACATCCTGTTGAAGCTCTGCCGCCGCGAGGACCTCACCCGGCCGAGAGGCACGTGACGCGTTCTCGTTCGTCATGTCCGGCGTCGCCAGCGGGAGCGCAGATCGGCGGGCTGCTCGTCGGGCTGGCGGCGAAGGGGACGACCGTCGAGGAACTCGTCGGGGCCGCCACCGTCATGCGAGAAGGTGGTGAGCGTCGAAGGAGACCCCGATGGGGGCGTGATCCTCGACACCTGCGGCACCGGCGGCACGCTCCGCGAGACGTTCAACATCTCCACCGCCGCCGCCGTCCTCGCCGCCGCGTGCGGCGTGCGGGTCGTGAAGCACGGCAACCGCTCGGCGTCGGGCCGCAGCGGTTCGGCCGACGTGCTCGAGCGCCTCGGCGTGAAGCTCGAGCTCCCGCCCGACCAGCTCCGCGCCTGCCTCGACGCCGCCAACATCTGCTTCGCGTTCGCCCGCAGCCACCACCCGGCCATGAAGTTCGTCGCCGCCGCGCGCACGTCGCTCGGCATCCCCACGATCTTCAACGTGCTCGGCCCCCTCACCAACCCCGGCGGCGCCAAGCACCAACTGCTCGGCGTCTTCTCCCCCGAGCTCACCGACCGCCTCGCCACGGTCCTGCGCGAACTCGGCAGCAATCGCGCCTGGGTCGTCCACGCCGAGGACGGCCTCGACGAGCTCTCCACCCTCGGCCCCACCCGCGTCAGCGAACTGAAAGATGGCGACGTCCGCAGCTGGACGTTCGACCCCCAGTCGCTCGGCATCCCCTACGCCCGCCTGTCTGACCTGCGCGCGAGTTCCGCCGAGGAATCCGCCGACATCATCGGCCGGATCATGATCGGCGAGCTCGGCCCCCCCCGCGACATCGCCGCCCTCAACGCCGCCGCCGCGCTCGTGGTGGCGGAGAAGGCCGAGGACCTGAAAGACGGCCTCGCAAGAGTCGACGAAGCCATCGACACCGGCCGCGCGCGGGAGACGCTGGAGAAGCTCGTGCGGACGTCGCAGGCGAGTTGATGGGAGTGGCAAATCGGGGCGTGCAGCCGGTCCTCGCTCACTCGCGGACGGACTCGATTCGGTCGGCGTAGACGCTCACAAGCTTATGCGCCGGAAGCAGCCGCTCGACGTGCGGCCAAGCCGCGGCAAGCCAGGCATGAAGGACGGCCAGCCGCATGTTGCCGCCACGGAGGTGGACGATCCAGGGCGGTGGCGTTGCGAGCATCACGCGGGCCGAGAAGTCGGCGTCCCTCGACACGATCGCCAGCGCGTTCGTCCGCGCGTGCTCCCAGACGGCCGCGTCCGACGCGCCTTCGCCGAGCGCGGCCACCGAGTGGAGGACGGGCAGCGACGGAACGAACGTGAGGCGGCGTGGCAGGTTCTCGTCGAGCAGGTAGCCGTTCAAGCGACCGCCTCGACGGAGTAGTGGTGGCCGAGCAGCCGGGCCGAGAAAGCGAGGCAAGCGAGGACGTCGTCTCGCGTCAGCGACGGGTACTCCACCAGCACGTCCTCGATCGTGTCCCCGGCGGCGAGGAACCCGACGACGGTCTGGGCGGTGATCCGGGTCCCCTCGATGATCGGCAAACCGTTGCAGACGTTGGGGTCGACAATGACTCGTCGCATGACCCGAGGCTAATGTTGAGCCGACGAAAACTCAACGGGCTCCGGCCGGGCCCCCCAAAGAGTGGAAAGCTCGTGCGGCTGTCGCACGCGGGGCCGCAAAGATGTCGAGACGCATCACGATCCGGTTCCCGGCGGACCGGGACAACGACTTCTACTTCCGCGTCTTCTGCTGGGCAGACGACACGCTTTACCCGGCCGTCGAACGGCCGGGGTTCGGGACGATCCATGACCTCGACGGCGTCCGCGACACCGTGCACGTCGACGTCTTGCGGCACCGGCATGTCCGCGGCATCCTGAAGTTGATCAGGGAGACCCTGCCACGCCACTTCCCGCACTGCGAGCCGGTCGTCGAGGGACCGACATAACGAGGAACATCGTGTTCTCTGCCTCCTCGGCCGAGCGGCCCCCGCGTGGTGTGGGGGCCGCTCGTTCTTTCGGGGGCAAACGCCATGCTTACCTCGGCCGGACGCGATACGCCGCCGGCTCCTTTTCGGCGGCGGCGCTGTAGACCTCGTACACGCCCAGCAGCGGCGTGGCACCGCCGTGGGTGTGGCGGAGGAAGGCGGTAACGCCGTCGTAGGTGAAGTCGGTGCGGTTGTTGACGCGGTGGGCCGGGACGAGGACGCGGAGCGTGTCGCCGGCGAGGACGACGGAGTAGCCGGGGGAGTCGAGGTAGAGCGGCAGCTTGGGGTGGGTGCCGGGCGTCTTCACGTCGGTCCCCTTTTTGAACTCCTTCACGGCTAGGCCGCCGGGCGCGCGGGCGTCCTCGACGAGCACGACCCTGTGGCTGTGGTACGTGCCGCCGTCGTTGTCGTAGCGGCCGTCGGCGTTCTCGTCCCAGATGGGCGAGTCGTCGAAGTCGGGATGGCTGGTGACGGCCAGGGCGACGAGGCCGTCGGTCGCGCCGAACCCGAGGTCGTCCGGCTTGAGCGTCGTGCGGAACACGTATGCCATCACCGGCGCGCCGTCCATCCGGCCCAGGGCCTGCGGCTTCGTGCCGCCCGCCGACCCCCCGACCCGCTGCGCGAAGCCGAGCCGGTCCAGGTCCTTCAGGTATTCGACGGCAACGGCCTTCAGCTTCAGGTCGGCCGTGGCGGCGGGGGTCTGTCCGCTCGTCGTGGTCGGGGAGTGACGTGCTCTTGCCGCGGCGGGAGAGGCGTGCTCGCCAGTCGCGGTGGGCGGCTCCGCGACGGCGGTGCAGGCGATGGCGGCGAGCCCGAGTGAAACGGCGGTCGTGGCGGTGGTCAACATGCGTTTGGTGGTCGAGTTCATGGTCCGATCCTTTCGCTGCGTGGGGAATCGTGCTGGAATCGAGCGGGCGGCGGCGTTACTTCAGGTCGCTCAGGGCGGCGCCGTAGTTGATGTGGTAGGGCTGGCCGTCCAGCACCAGCGCCGGCACCGACTTCACGCCGGCCCGCTCGGCATCGGGCAGACGCCGCTTTTCGTGGCCGAGGTGAACGATCTCGACGTCGTACCGCGCCGGGTCGAGCGACCGGGCGACGTTCTGCTCGGCGCTCACGCAGACCGGGCAGCCGGCGTGGTAGAATGTGGCTGTGCTCTTCATGGAAGTCTCCTTGGGACAAAACCTCTTCGTCATCGCCGTCGCGGCCCGAATGCCGCGGCGACGAGACGAAAATAGGAATGGTTCCCGAGGGCCCTCAAGCGGGTACTGTCTGGTGAGGTAGGCACCTAATGGTTGTAAATCCGAAGAAACCGGTCGAAAAAAATCCGCGTGAAATCGGCGGCGGCGACGCCGGCGGGCCGAACGTCCACGAGATGGTCGAGAGCATCATCGGCTGCAAGTGGTCGCTGCACGTGCTGTCGCAGGTGCGCAGCGGGACCAACCGCCCCGGCGCGATGGTGCGCATGACCGACGGGCTGACGACGAAGGTCCTGAACGAACGGCTGGTGAAGATGCTGCGCTTCGGGATCGTCGAGAAGGTCAGCTACCCCGAGGTTCCGCCGCGGGTGGAGTACCATCTAACGGACTTCGGCCGCCGGTTCCTCCGCGTGGTCGACGAGGTCGAAACGCTCCAGCGCGAGCTATCGGCCGGCGGCGGCTGATCGTGGCGACGCACTTACGCCGGGGGCTTCGTGAAGGTGCAGTGGTGCTGGCGGTGCAAGGCGGACGTGCCGATGCTCGACGAGGACGAGTATTCGCTCGCGTGGTCGGCATTTCTGGACAATGGGCCTGACGGACGGCAGGCCATGCTGGCCGAGTACAACCGATTCACTGGATGCGGAGAGACGAACCCTGTCTCCGTCTACCACGACCGCATATCGATTTACGGCCCGCCCTGTGTCCAATGCGGAAAGGTCCTGAGGACGCCGTTGGCCGCGAAGTGCTTCGAATGCGGGCACGTTGTGGAGCCACCCCGCGCTGCGGCTTCTCCGCCTGATTAGCCACATCACGGTGTCAGCCGAGAAAGCACCTTGGACGATGCCGCGCGCCGAACGCCGCCGCCCCGACGGTCAGCCGGTCGCGCCGCCCCACGCCGAACCTCCTACCAACGCCGCACTTGCGCCGGCTTAGCGCGGCAATTCCTGCCGGATTTTCTGTTTGCCATCTGACGCGACAGTGGCAGAATGGCGCTCGCCGTTCAGTTGACCGGTACGATAGGTTGTGGCATGGCGGAGCTGCGGCCGTAGATACAGGAGAAGGTCCGATGTCTCAGGCTGAGGCTTCCGACGGCGCGTCCGCGCCGCCCAACGCGACGCGCGCCCCCCGGCGCGTCGACCTTCACTGCCACAGCGACGCCTCCAACAAGACGCTCGAGGCGGCCCTCAACGCCATCAACTGCCCCGAGTGCTACAGCGCACCCGGCGAGGTCTACGCGCAGGCGAAACGCCGCGGCATGGACTTCGTCACGATCACCGACCACGACACGATTGACGGCGTCACCCGGATCGCCCAGCGGCCCGACGTGCTCGTCGGCGAGGAACTCACCTGCTGGTTCCCCGAGGACGACTGCAAGATGCACGTCCTGGTCTACGGCGTCTCGCCGGAGGACCACGCGGAGTTGCAGCGGCGGGCGGACGACATCTACTCCGTCGCCGAGTACGTCGAGCGCAACAAGATCGCCCACGCCGTCGCTCACCCGATCTACCGCCAGAACGACAAGCTCGAACGCTGGCACCTCGAGCGGCTCATCCTGCTGTTCAAGGGGTTCGAGTGCCTCAACGGCGCCCACAGCCCGCTGCACCGCGAGGCGTTCGAGCCGGTGCTGAACCGCCTCACGCGGCAGGAGATGCAGAAGCTCTCCGAGCAGCACGGCATCCTGCCGCGCTGGCCCGAGCCCTGGTTCAAGGCCCGCACGGCCGGCAGCGACGACCACGGCCTGCTCAACATCGGCCGGACGTGGACGGAGTTCCCGCCGGGGACGACGACGGTCGACGACGTGCTCCAGTGCCTCCGCGAGGGCGCCTGCCAGCCCGGCGGCGAGGCCGGCAGCAGCGCGAAGCTCGCGCACACGTTCTACAGCGTCGCCGTGCGGTACTACACGCGGCACATCATGCAGCCGGGCGCGAAGCCCAACCTGCCGACGATGATCCTGCAGACGATCGCCGGCGAGAAGCCGGCGCCGTCGAAGTCGCAGCTCATCGGGCTGGCGGTGAAGGGAAAGCTGAAGAAAAGCTGCGACGCGGTCCTCAGCCCGATCGCTCGGCTGTGGAAGCCGAAGGCGCCGGCCCGCCCCGCCGCCGGTGACATCGCGGGCGTGGGCGACGGCCACCTCGGCACCGGCGTGCTGCGCAGCCTGTTCCTCGCCTCGGCCAAGCAGCGCCTCGGTGAGCACCCGGGCCTGTTCGCCGCCTGCTCGCGCGGCTCCAGGTGATCGTCAAGCGGGTCGGCATCGACAACGACCACGACTGGCATAGCGAGGGCGAGATGGACATGTTCCTGGGCTTGTACCGCTGTGACCCCGGGGGTGCCGACTGCGTTGACCACCCCGCGTCGAAGACCTGGGTCTGGGTCAATTTCGATGCCAGCACGGGTGATGACGTGGTCCTGAATAGCAT
>JAUJNJ010000249.1 GCA_030448225.1 Phycisphaerae bacterium | reverse complement strand
CCAGCTGCGTCTCCAGCGTGCGGAAGAAGTCGAGGTCCATGAACACGCCCCTGTCCGGCGGGCAGTAGAAGGGGCCGACCTGGCTCGATGCCGACCCGCAGCCGGTGGAGACACTGCCGGTGAAGGCGGTGAAGGTGGCGCGCTCGTAGCGGTCGCCCGCTTGTGCAAAATCCTCTTCCCAGAAGTTCTCGATGGAGTTCTGGAATGCGACGAAGCGGCACTCCGGGTTTGACTCGATGTCCGCGCCGGTCTGGCATTCCTCCAGCGCCCCGCCGGCCGGCGCGTTGGGATCGCCGGCTCCGCCATCACCCGAAATCGCCGAGAGGTCGATGCCCGCGAACATCGCGATGAGCAGGATGACCAGGCCGCCCATTCCACCGCCGACGGCCATGCGCCCGCCGCCAGGGCGGCCGCCCCCTCCTCTGCCACGGCGGTCGCGGAATCCGGACGTATCAAGGCGCGCTCTGCGGTTGAACTTCATGCGCCCTTTATCCCCGGCGGCACCCGACTAACGCACGCGCGACGGTGGCCGAATGAACAACCGGCCTGCCATGGTGTAGATCCTGCTCGCGCGACCCATACTGGGCGTACACACCGCCGCCATATCCGCCCCGAAAGTTCCCATGGCTCGACCGCTGCAGCAACTCACGGCCCTCTCCACGCTGGGCAAGGCCACGCTCGCGGCAGCGGTGTTTGCAGCCACTGGTGTTGGGGCCGCCGCCGGTGTGCTCACCATGGCACCGCAGCCCGCCCAAGCGCAGTCGCAGGCCTCCAAGGCGGCCGCTCGCGATCACGCAAACGGTCGTCGCGAAGCCCCTAAGGACAAAGAAGCCGGTCAGGCAACGGCGGACGTGGACCACGCCAGAACGACGCCCGCCGCAGCCGTGAGCGACGTCGGGGCGAAGAAGCGCCCGCGCCCCACGACGAAGGTTCGACACAAGGCCGCCGACCGCCGATCCGACACGGACAGGACCGCGCAGCGTCGTACCGACGCCGATGCGCGCGGCGCTGCGGCGACCGATGACAGCAACATGGGCGGCGACGACGCCTCGGCCACACTGCCCCCGCCGGCCCCGGACGACAGCACCGAAGAGGACACCGCGACCGACACACCGCCCGCGGAGGAACCCGCCGGCGACGAAACCTCCGGGGAAGGCGAGACCTCCGACGGCGAGGCCGACGAGGGACAGGCCGGCGAGGGTGAGGCCGGCGACGGCGGCAGCAGTGACGAAGCATCGTCTGACACCGACGCCCCGCCGGCGCCCGCGGAGGGTTGACCCGCGTCGCCTGTGGCGGTTGACGCCGTCGGCGGTACAACGAGACGATGGTGACGATGTGGCGAGGTGTGGTCGCCGGGACGCTGCTCGGGTTGATCGTGGGATGCACCCCGCAGCCGTCGCCGCCCGCCGCTAGCCGCAGTCCCGCCCCATCTTCTCCGACTGCGGCCGCCTCGGCCGCCGCGACTCCTCCGGTTGACGCGGGGACACGCGAAACCGGCAGACGCGCGATCCGCTACGTAGCGCTCGGCGACTCCCTGGCCAGCGGTATGGGCGGCAAAGCCAGCTACGCCGACGCCTACCGCCGCGCTCTGTCGCGCCGAACCGGGCGCCGCGTCGAGCTGACGAACCTTGGGCGCCCGGGTTGGACCAGCAGCCAGCTCCTGCAGGCGCTGCGCTCCGACGAGCAGTTCCGGGCGGCCGTTGCCTCCGCCGACGTGATCACCTGGGACATCGGCGGCAACGACATCATCGAGGCGGTCCTGCGCAGCGCGACGGGGACGTGCCCGAACACCGATGGCGGCGACGGGTGCATCGGCGGCGTAGCAGCCCGCTTCCGCGTTCGGTGGCGCGAGATCCTCGACGAACTGGTCGAACTTCGGCGATCTGCCGACGTCCCGCTCCTGACGTTCGACCTCTACACGCCGTTCATCCCGCCGGCGGCGCGCACCGACGAGCTGCTGGGGCAGCTGCGCTCGATGAATGACACGATCCACGCGGCCGACGCGCAGCGCAGCGTTGCCGTTGCCGCTGTCGCCGAAGCCTTCGCCGGCGCTTCCGGCACACGTTTGCTGTCCCGTGACGGACTGCATCCCAGCGCGGCAGGCCACCGCCTGATCGCGTCGCTGCTGATCGACGTGGACGTGTCACCCAAGCGGTGATGGGGCGAGGTATCGTGCCTGCCGACCAGGGGGGTTGTTATGCGGGTGGGTCTTGTTGTGGCGGCGACCGTCGTCGTCCTGGGTGGAGGCGCGGCGCTCGTCGCCGTGAAGCTGGCGGGCGACGACCCTGGCGCGGCGGCCTTGGTACCGAAAGAAGCACTGGCCTACGCCCACGCGACGCTGGATCCCTCACTGGGCCAGAAGCGGGCTCTGGCGAGCATCGCCAAGAAGCTCCCCGAGGACGCGCAGGAGCAGATGCAGAAGTCGATCCCCAGGGCGCTCGACGAACTGCTCGGCGAGGTTGAGCTCGACTACACGAAAGACATCAAGCCGTGGCTTGGTGGCGAGGTCGCGATCTACCTGGCCGGCGACAACATCGAGAAGCCGGAGTTCGCGGCGCTGGTGGAGACCAAGGATCCCG
>JAUJNJ010000248.1 GCA_030448225.1 Phycisphaerae bacterium | reverse complement strand
CAAAGAGGACCGAGCGGCCAGCGGTGTCAATCGCCCGCACGTTCGCCTGCTCGACACTCAATCCGGAGGCGATCCCTTCGCGGAAACGGCTGACAATAAAGAGCGCGTAGTCGATGCCGACGCCGAGCCCGATCATCGTCGCGATCGCGGGAATAAAGTCGGCGATGTCGACGAACCGGCTGGCGAGTCCGATCCCGAGGAAGCCGGCGACCAACCCGACGAGGGCGGTCACGATCGGCAAGCCCATCGCCACGACCGAGCCGAACGCGATCAGCAAGACGACGATCGCGGCGCCAATCGCGAGCAGCGTCGATTCGCCCGGCGGCGCGAACTCGGCCTGGGCGACGACCTGCCCGCCGGCTTCGACCACCAGTCCGTCGCCCCCCGACCCATCGACGAAGGCGAGGAACCGCTCGATTTCGACGAGCGGGATCTCGGGGGCCGGTTTGTCGTACTGGACGGTGGCGTAGGCGATCCGACCGTCGGCGGAGACGGCCGAAGCGTTGTCGTACGGTGAGACGACGCCGACGACGCCGGCGAACGTGGTCGCCTCCGCCAGCATCGCCTCAACCCGGGGCCGCACGGCCGGGTCGCCAACGCCCTGGTCGGCGCGGACGACGATCGTCGCGCTGTCGCCGGCCTGGCTTGGGAACCGCTCGGTGAGGAGATCGACCGCGCGTTGCGATTCGACGCCGGGAATCGTGAACCGGTTGGCCAGTTCGCCGCCGGCGACGGTGGTCAGCCCGCCGAACAGCAACAGGGCGACGACCCAGACGCCGAGCACCGCGCGGCGACGGCGAAACGCGAACCGGGCCCAGCGGGCCAGCCAGCCTTCGCGGCCATCGATTCCGGGTGGCCTTGAATTCATACCCTCAACTCTCCTTTCTTGACGCGCCCCGATTCATTGTTGACTAACCGACCGTCCGGTAAGTACACTGCCGTTTACGGGGCTTCGATTTGGCTTCGGTCCTACTTACCTATCGGTTAGTCAGTGCACTGTAGAGGACAAAACCGCTCGTGTCAACCCCGTCTCGCAGCATTTCTGGTACGCTTTCGGCATCACCGCCGCCGACGAAGGGGAACGCCCGGCGATGACGACGTCATCCACAGCCGCACCTCCAGCCGCCACCGAGGGGCGGGAGCGCGTCCTGCTCGAGGCGCACGAGCTCTTTATCGCGCGCGGGTACGCCGAGACCTCGATGCAGCAGATCGCCGACGCCGCCGGCATGACCAAAGCGGCGCTCTACTACCACTTCCGCGACAAAGAGGATTTGTTCGGACACGTCATCCTGCGGCAAATGGACCGCGTCCGCCTCGGTCTGGCCGCCGCCTTAGCCGGCGATGGCACCCTCCGCGATCAACTCGAGCGGGCGGCATGCTATGTCTTCGAAACGATCCGCGCCGACCTGGGGCGGCTGATGCACGACTTCAAAGGGCACGTCGGCGCGGCGCGGCGCGAGGCGATCGAATGCCAGATCGATCTGCCGCACGACATTATCCGCCCCTGCTTCGAACGCGCCGCCGCCGCCGGCGAGCTGCGTGACGTCGATCTCGACCTCGCCGTCTCGTTCTACTTCAGCATGGTCTTCGCCCAGGTCAAACACGAGAGCTTCGCCATGGAGCGCCCACCCGCCGAAGTCGCGGCGGCGATCGCCGACGTACTCCTGTACGGGATCGGCAACCCGGCGCGTACGGTGCTGACCGCCGCGGCCGAGCAGCAGACTAACGGCGCCTGAGTTCGGTCGCCGACCGTTCGACCGTTGGAGGGCCGCTGACCGTACTCAGTGGCGCGAAGCGCGGTCGTCCTTCGTTGCACCAGCCGACGAACAGAACACCAGAGGAAAGGATGATCGATGCGCGACGCAGCTCCGGACGCCGCGACCGAACCGTTCCCGCCGCTGCCGCTGGAGGCGTGGGAAGACACCAAAGAAACGCTCCACCGCTTCGCCCAGATCGTCGGTAAGGTCCGGCTGGCGTCGGCGCCGCCGCGCAACCACTGGTGGCACGTCCCGCTCTACGTCTCGACGCGCGGCCTGACGACCGGCCCGATGCCGCACCGTGACCAAACGTTCGCGATCGAGTTCGACTTCGTCGAACAGCACCTGGTGATCACGACCAGCGGTGGCGATGTCGAACGCTTCCCGCTCGAAGGGTTGTCGGTCGCTGCATTCTACGACGCGCTCTTCGGGCGCCTCGCGGCGCTCGGGATCGACGTGACGATCGACCCGAGGCCCTACGAACTCGCGGATCGCGAACCGTTCCCGACCGACACCACGCACGCTGCCTACGACCGCGAGTACGTCGGCCGCTTCTGGCGAATCCTGACCGAGATTGACGCGGTGCTCCAGGAGTTCAGCGGTCGCTTCGCCGGAAAATCGAGTCCGGTCCACCTTTTTTGGCACTCGTTCGACCTGGCGCTGACCCGCTTCTCGGGTCGCCGCTCCCCAAATCTGCCGGGAGCCGACCGCGTGACGCGCGAAGCCTACTCGCACGAGGTCATCTCGTTCGGCTTCTGGGCCGGCGACCCCCGCGTCCGCGCCCCCGCCTTCTACTCTTACACCGCCCCCGAACCACCCGGTCT
>JAUJNJ010000056.1 GCA_030448225.1 Phycisphaerae bacterium | reverse complement strand
CACCGGGGTCGGTCGCGCCGAAGCTGATGGCGTAGGGCGACCCTTCGTTAACCGACGCCGGCCCGGCCACCGTCAGGCGCGGCGCCACATTCCGCACGTTCACCTCGTGCGGGGCGGCGACGTAGGTGCCGTTCGGGTCGGTCGCCGTCGCGCGCACCGTGCGCGCGGCGTCGCCGTCCGAATAGACGTGCGTGACCGACGACGGATTGCCGTCGACGGCTTGCGGCGCCGACCCGTCGCCCCAGTCGATCGACCACGAGGTGATTCGCCCCGCCGCCGGCCCGGCGGCGGCCAAGGTCAGCGCGTAAGCCGATCCCTCGTCGGCCACGCCGGGGCCGTCGATCGAGACCGACGGTTCGGAGGCCGACACCGAGACGCTGAGCGTGTTGCTGCCGAACGTGCCATCCTCGTCGGTGGCCGTGGCGCGGATCGTGTGCGCGTTCGGGCCCGCGGCGTAGACGTGCGTGACCGACGACGGATTGCCGGCGATCGTCTCCACCATGCCGTCGCCCCAGTCGATCCGCCAGGAGGCGATCGTGTCGGCGCCGGGGTCGGCGGACGAGAGCGCGAGGGGGTAAGCCGCGCCCTCCACCGTCGTCGCCGGCCCGTCAATGACGAGCGCGGGCGCGACGTTGCGGACGGCGACGTTAACCGCCTCGGCGGCGTCGCTCGCCCCGCCCGGCCCGTTCGCGGTGGCGACGACGGCGTGCGACGCCTCGCCGTCGGCCAACACGTGCTGCACGCTCTGCGGGTTGCCTGCGCGGCCGAACCGTCGCCCCAGTCGATTGACCAAGATTCGATCGCGTCCGCCCCGCTCCCGGAGGCCGACAGGTTCAGCGTGTACGGCGCGGCCTCGTCGACCCCGGGCGCACCGGTGGCGGTGGCGACGAGCGGGTCGACGTGGTCGCACGGCAGGCGGACGGTCGTCGTGTCGTCCTAGTCGTTGTTCACGAGGCGCACGATCAGCGTGGCGGCGCCGGCGGGGACGCCGTCCAGGTCGAGGCGCACCTCGTCCCCCCGCGTGCCGGCGGCGTCGCCGAGCGCAGGCGCGAGGCTCTCGGTGACGTTGAAGAAGGCGTCGCGCCCGGCCGCGAACGGGTCCACGAGCGGGCGGCCGTCCGCGCCGACGAGCGCGAGCTCGAAGGCGTCGTTGATCGAGTCGCCGTCCGAGGTGTCGAACGCGAGGTCGGCGTAGCGGATGGAGAGCACGGCGGGATGGGCGGGCACTTCGATCTGCTGCTCGATGGCGACGACGAACGACGTCCCCTCCACGAGCGTGATGCCGTCCTGGCCGTGCACGGCCGAGCCGCTGCCGGGGTTGTCGACCAGCGACCACTCGCCGGCGGCGAGGTCGCAGTCGGGGAGAATGACCACGTCCTCCACGCCCGCCACGTTCGACCAGTCCGACGCGCCCGCCGGCCCGACCGCGCGGACCCGATAAAGCGCGTTGGAGGCCGAGGCTGGGTCGGCGTACGCGGTGACGTCGGCACCGACGGTGGCGAGGGCGGACCAAGTGGATCCCTCGTCCGTCGATCGTTCGAGTTCGAAACGCGACTCGCGGGACGAGCGATCGACCCACGCCAGTTCGGCGGCGGCGCTGCCCACGGTCGTGGTGGCGATCAACCCACTCGGCGCGGCGGTGGCCATGCCGACGTCGGCCGACGCGGCGAACTCGCTGGTGCCCGCGGCGTTGCGGGCCCGTACGCGGTAGCGGTAAACGGCGCCTTCCTGCGCGGCGGTATCGGCGAACTCGGTCGCGCCGGCGCCGGCCTCGCCGAGCGGCGCGAAAGTCGTGCCGCCGTCTTCGCTGCGCTCGACGTCGAACCCCTCCTCGTCGACCGAGGAGTCAGCCCAGCTCACGGTCACGCCGGTCGCGGCGACGGCGGCGGTCACGTCGGTCGGCGCACGGGGCGCCGCCATCGCGGGCGTCTCGGCCGCGGCGGTGTTCGAGTAGGGCGAGTTGCCGCTGGCGCTGAACGCGCGCACGCGGAACGTGTAGGCGGTACCCGGCCGCAGCCCGGTGGCGGAGAAGGACGTCGCGTCGGCCGCGGGCGTGGCGATCTGGGTGAAGAGCCCGCCGGGCGCGCGCGCCTCCACGCGGTAGCCGAGCTCGTTGTGAGCGTGGTCGGTCCACGCGAGGTCGATGCGCGTCGTCGACGACGTCGCGGTCGCCGTGAGCGCGGACGGCGCGGCCGGCAGTGGTCGCAGCGTCGAGACGGTGGCGGTGTTGCTGTTCGCGCTGTCGCCGCCAACGTTGAAGGCGCGGATGCGGTATGCGTATGCGGTGTTAGGCGAGAGGTTGCGATCGGTATAAGCGGCCGTGCCGGGTGCGAGCGTCGCGACCGCGACCCAACGCCCGCCGCCGTCGCTCGTGCGCTCGAGCCTGAAGCCTTGCTCGTCGCCCGATCGGTCGGACCAGGTCAGCGCGACCTCGGTCGTCGACGTGGCCGCGGCCGCCAGGTCGGCCGGGGCGGCAGGCGCGGGAGCGAGCGTGGTCGCGCTGGCGCGGGCCGATGGCACCGACTCGCCCAACGTGTTGAACGACCGCACGCGGTAGTGGTACGTCGTCAGCGGCGACAGGCCGGTGTCGGTGAAGCGCGTCGCGCCCGCGGGTGCCTGGCCGGCTGACGACCAGGTGGCCCCCGCATCGGTCGAACGCTCGATCCGGAAGCCGGTCTCGTCGAGGGAATTGTCCTTCCACGTGAGGTCGATCCGCTCGCCCGACGCCGCCCTCGCCACCAGCCCGCTGGGGGCGTTGGTGGCGGCGGTCGTGGCCGTCACGACGTCGCTGTAATTCGTGTAGTCGCCGTAGTAGTCGCGGTTCCCGCGGACACGGAAATGATAGGTCGTGGCGGGCGTGAGCCCGGTGGCGGCGTAGGTCGGCTGATCGCTGGGCCCGTAGCTCTCGAGCGTGGTGAACGTGACGCCGTCGGTCGACGACTCGATCTCGAAGTAATGCTCGTCGGACCGGTCGACCCAGCGCAAGTTGATGCGCGTCGGCGACATGACCTTGCCGGCGAGATCGGTCGGAGCGTCAGACTCGGTCGTGAGCGTGATCGGCTGCGTGTAGTCCGAGTACGCGCCGCGGTTGTGGTACGCGCGCACGCGGAACTGGTGATCGGTGTCGGGGCGGAGGCCGGTGGCCTCGTAGCTCGTGACGTTCTCGCCGACGGAGCCCACGTAGTTCCAGCTGTTGTCGGTGGGGTCGAGCATCTCGACGTAGAAGTTGGACTCGTTCGACGAGTTGTCGGCCCACGAGATGCTGACGCTGTACGCCGACGTCGCCACGCCCGACGGGTCGGTCGGCGCGGCGAGCGGCTGGGCGACGACCGCGGCCGCGGGCGTGGCCGGGGTGTAACTGTTCGCGCCCGAGTGGTAGGCGCTGACGCGGTACTGATACGCCTGGCCCGGCGTGACGTCGGCATCGGCGTAACGCGTGACGTTGCGGGACGGCGAGGCCTGATGCGTCCAAGTCGTACCGCCGTCGGCGGAGCGTTCGAGGCGGAACCAGTCCTCGCCGTCGCTGTTGTCGGCCCAGGCGAGGTCGATCCAGCCGTCACGCGCGACGGCCGACAGTCCGGACGGCGCCGCCAGCGCGGGCACGGCCGCCGAGGCGACATTACCGTAGGGGGACCGGATGCTGCCAGAGTAGCGGTAGGCGCTGACGCGGTACTGGTACGTCCGTCCCGGCAGCACGCCGGCGTCGACGTAGCTCCGCACGTTGGAGCCCGTGGAGGTGATCTCCTGCCAGCTCGTGCCGCCGTTCTCGGACCGCTCGACGCGGAACAGGTCCTCGCTGTCCGTGGTGTCGGTCCAGCGCAGCTCCACCCGGCCGCTCGACGGCGTGGCGACGAGGTCTGCCGGCGCCGAGAACGCCGCGGTGACGGCCGTGGCCTCCGCGCCGAACGCCGAGACGGCGCCGCCGTTGTTCGCGTAGGCGCGCACGCGGTACTGGTAGGTCTTGCCCGGCGACGCGCCGGTATCGGCGTAGCGGGTGACGTTGGCGGACACGTAGCGGTCGACCTGCGTCCA
This sequence comes from Phycisphaerae bacterium, assembly GCA_030448225.1. The sequence goes on along the minus strand of JAUJNJ010000056.1, from coordinate 32,538 downwards.
GCTGACGCCCGCGTTCTCCGACCGCTCGACCTGGAAGTAGCTCTCGCCGTCGGAGTTGTCCGTCCACGCGAGGTCCACCCGCGTTCCGCTCACCGCCGCGGCCGACAGGTTCGACGGCGCCGCCAGCGGCAGCGTGGCGGCGGAAGCGACGGCGGTGTAGGGCGAGTAGGCGGACGAGGGGTACGCGTACACCCGTGCCCGCAGCCGATATTGGTACGTGCGGCCGGGGACGAGATTCGCGTCGGAACACGCCGTCTGCTCGGCTTCGGGCGTGGCGACGTGCGACCAGTTGGTCCCGCCGTTCTCCGAACGCTCCAGCTCGTAGTCCTGCTCGGAACCGCCGGCGTCGGGCCAGGTCACGTCGATGCGGAAGGCGGAGACCGGGGCGGCCGAGAGAGTGGCCGGGGCCGCGAGCGTCGGCGTGGTCGCCTCCGCCGCGGGCGTGTAAGCGGAGTAGGTGGAGCCGGGCGACGCGTAGGTGCCGAGGCGGTAGAGGTAGGTTCGCCCCGGCGCCACGTCGGTGTCGGCGTAGCGCGTGACGTTGGCCTCGAGCCAGGCGGGGTTCGACCAGTTCGCGCCGCCGTCGTCCGAGCGCTCGACAATGACGTACGTTTCCTCCGTGGACGTATCCTCCCACGCCAGTTCCACTCGCGTCGGGCTCACCGGCGTCACCACGAGCCCGTCCGGCGCGGCCAGCGCGGGCGTCGCGGCCGGCGCCGCCGCCGCCGCGTACTCCGAGTACACGCCGGACGACGCGTACGCCCGAATGCGGTACTCGTACGTGCGGCCGGGGGCGACACCGGTGTCGGCGTAGGTCGTCTGGTTCGCGGAGGGCGAAGTCACATGACGCCACGCGCCGCCGTCTTCCGAGCGTTCCAGCTCGTACGAGCCCTCGTTTCCGCTGTTGTCGACCCAAGCGAGGTCGACGCGCGTGCCCGAGACGGCGGTCGCGCGCAGGTCGGTCGGCGGGAGCACCGGCGTCGTCGTCGCGGCAACGTTTGAGACGGCCGACGTCCCGCCGGCCGCGCTCGTCGCGTACACGCGGAACGCGTAGACCGTCGCCGGGGCGAGGCCGGACACGGTGTGGCTCTGTAGTGCGCGGGCGTCGCCGCGATGCGTCCAGGTCGTCGCCGTCGTCCGTCGACTGCTCGACGACGTAGCCGCCCTCGTTCGCGGCGTTGTCGCCTTGCCGAAGGCGCTGCCTGTCCGCCATAGTTGCTGGTGGCGACCAGGTCGATCAGCTCGGAGACCAAGAACGCAGAGGTCGGTGCCGGCCGTGTTCGAGTAGGCCAGGTCGCCGTCGGCCCGGCCGAGCCGGATCACGGAACTCATAGGCGAGCGGCGGCGGCAGTCCAGCCACGAAGCGGTAAAACTCGTAGCGCCCCGGCCGGCGGTACCGACGGGCGTGGGAAGTCCGTTTCCAGCCCCTGGCGCTCCCCGACCTTGAGGCCATTACCTGTAGTAGTACTCCGGGTTGTACCAGGACAACTGGCTCGTTCCGCCCGTCACCACCGCGTCGGCGCGCAGGTTGTACGGCGCGGCCAGCGGGGTCGACGCGGCAGCGGTAGGGCTAAAGGCGGAGTATGCATAGGTGGGGGAACCGTATGCCGACGCCCGCACGCGGTAGAGGTACGACCGCCCGCCCCCGACGCCGGTGTCGACGACACTCGTCTGGTTCGAGTAGGTCGACGTGACGTTCGACCAATTCGCGCCGCCGTCCTCTGATCGCTCGACCTCGAACGAACCCTCGCCGTCGGAATGGTCGGCCCACGTCAGCTCGACACGCCTGGGGTCGACGGCCGTCGCTGTCAGGGTGGACGGGGCGGCCAGGGGCGTGGTCGTGACGATGAGGACCGGCGTGAAGGCGGAGCCGGCGGACCCGCCGTAGTAGTCGTAGAAGTCCGCGCGCAGCCGGTAGTGATAGGTGCGGCCGGCCGTGAGGCCGCTGTCGGCGTAGCTGGTCTGGTCGGCGGACGTGGTGGTGACGTGGCTCCAGGTGGCGCCGTCGTTGGACCGCTCGAGGACGTAGCCGGTCTCGACGTCACTGTTGTCGGCCCACGCCAGGTCCACGCGCTTGCCGGACACATCGCGAACCTTCAGCCCGCTCGGCGCCGCTAGCGCGGGGGTGTTCACCTCGGCCACGGGGGCGAAGCTGGAGTAGGCGCCGCCGCCGCTGGAGAGGTACGCGCGAACGCGGTAGCGCAAGGTCGCGCCCGGCCTCCCGCTCGTGTCGAGGTAGCGGGTGACGTTGCCGCTCGTGGAGCCGATGTGGGTCCACGTCGTGCCGGAACCGACGGCGCGCTCGATGTGGAAGCTCGACTCGCCATCGGAGGCGTCCGTCCACGAGAGTAGCACTTGCGCGCCGGACTCGGCTGTCGCCGTCACGGCCGTCGGCGCCGGCAGCGTGGCGGTCGTGGCGGAGGCGACGGGCGTGTAGGCGGTGTACAGCGTGGGGTACGACGGGAACGACGCGCGCAGCCGATACTGGTAACTCCGACCAGGCGTCAGGTTCGTGTCGGCGTACGAGGTCTGATCCGAGCGGATCGACCCGATCTGGGACCAGCTCGCGCCGCTGTTCTCGGACCGCTCGAGCGCGTAACCGTTCTCTGCGTCCGCGTTGTCACGCCAGGTAAGGTCGATGCGCGAGGGTGACGCGCTGGTGGCGACCAGTTCTGTCGGCGCGCCCAGCGCGGACGTGGTGACCGGCGCGGCCGTCTCGGCGTAAGGTTGGCGTCCGTTACCGCCGTGCGGTCGGCGGGCTGGCTACTGCCAACGCGGGTCCAGGTGGAACTGCCCGCCTCGGCGCGATCGACCTCGAAGCCGTCCTCGTTATCGCTCGTGTCGACCCATGCGAGGTCGACGCGCGTGCCGGACACGACGGTGGCGACGAGGTCCGATGGGCCGGCGAACGGGGTGGTGGTCGCGGAGGCCACGGCGCTGTAGGCGGAGTAGACCTGGCCGCCCGGTCCGCCGTAGTAGCGGGCGCGCAGGCGGTACGAATAGTCTCGTCCGGGCGTGAGGTCGGTGTCGGCGTGGCTGGTCCGGCTGGCGCCGCCGCCGGTGTACAGCCTCGACCACGTCGCGCCGTCCTCGGAGCGCTCGACCTCGTACTCGTGCTCGACGTCGTTGGTGTCCGTCCACGCGAGGTTCACGCGCGTGCCGGATGCGGCAGCGGCCACCACCGCGCCCGGCGCCGCGAGGTCCGGCAGCGTGGCGGTCGCGGGGCTACTGTAGGCGGAGTAGGTGGTCGTCGAGCCCGGGTAGGAATGGCGCACGCGATAGACGTAGGCCTGACCGGGCGTGACGTCGCCGTCGTAGAAGCTGGTGCTGCTCGCGGCGAGGTCGGCGCGCGGCTGCCAAGTGGTGCCGCCGTCGGCCGATCGCTCGACGTAGACGCGGTTCTCGCGAAGCGAGTTGTCCGACCACGCCACCTTCACGCGGTTGGCAGCCAGCGGCGAGGCCGTGACGCCGGTCGGCGCCTCGGGATCGCCGGCCGTCATCGACGCGGCGGGGGCGGCGCCGAGGGTTTCGTCGGGACGGCGGCGGCGCGCGGGGGCGGGCCGAGACCGTCGAAGGCGCGGCGCCATCGTGGCCGGCGCCGGGCCGTCTGACGCCGAGGACAACCAGGGCGGATCTGGCCGGGCGGATGACGGTGCCGTCGGGAACGGACGCAGGTTTCCGCGCTGGCCGCGACTCGGTCAGCGAGTCGGCGACCAGCTGCCGGCGGCTCGTCGCCCAGGTGCGAGTCGTCCGTCGTTCGCCGTCGCTCCGCGCCGGCCAGCAGCGCGACGGCATGAACCGTCCGACGAAAAACCTTGCACCTCCGCCGGCAGCTCCGCTCCGGCAGGTCGAGGTGTCCCACGTCTCCATCCCGGTTGCGTCGCCGTCCGTGGTCGTCGCCAGGGCGGCCTGCGCTGCCGGCCAGGCCCGACGGCTCGGCCTTCGTGCCGCAGCAGGCGACCGCGGCACGGCCCGGATCGGCTCGGCGGCACCACCGGCGGCGCGCCCGTCCGTGCGGGGCGACGCGTGGGACGATTCGTTCCCGACCTTCGCCTCGGCTGCCGAAGCGCTGATCGCCGGTGCCGACAACGCCACGCCGCCTGCCGTCGCGGTCAGCGGCCCGTCAACGAACGTGCGCCCTTCGAGCGGTTCGATCTCCGGCTTACGCCGCCCCTTGGCCGCCTGAGAAGTCGATCCTTGAACACGACGACGGAAACCCCACGACCGGCTTGCCATGCCACCCTCCCTGCGAACTGAATTGCCCGAGATGGCGCGTTCAGATGTGAATCGCCCGCGAACGGCGGGGAAAGTAGCGACTATGGGAAAGGTGCGGTAGAGAAATATTCAATTTAACAGATCGTCGGGTTTCTATGATTGATAGGAGCTGAGGCAGGTGAATGCGCTGTTTCGCGAATTACAGATGAGTGGCCGATGGACGTTTTGATAACGGTAATCAAATCGCCATTAGCGATGTCGGCTATGTCTCCCGACCCGGCAGCCGCGACGCGTACCGCTTTCATGCCAAAGCCAGGGGGACGCGATGTAGCTGGCAGCGGCGGCGGAATGCTGTGACCCGGGATCTGCTGGACCGATGGGGGGCATCCCAATCTGCGGAGTGCAAGAGCAACGACCATTGACCGCTAACATTCATCGACGGACGGAATCTCATAGGTACCGCCTCCCGCCTCCCCTGCGACACCTCACAGATCGGCCTCTTCAACGGCGTTGCTCCGCATGTGTGGATCACTTTGCTGCTAGGCGGCAGATTCCGCTATGGCACGCTTTCACCTCGCGCCGCACACTCACATGAGAGCGAATATGCAGATCTGTACCGCCGGACTGGCGTACACACTGGCTACGATGGACGACTTGGATCTGGAGGGATGAGATGCGGAGGAGGCGGCGGGATCAGCGAGCCCGCCGCACCGCCGCGGTCTTCGAGGCGGCGCGGGAAGGTCGATTGACGTTGAGACGAAGCCGCCCCGACGATTGACGCCGGGGCGAGTCGTACTTCCCATCGACCCTTAGAGACGGCATTCGATGTAAGGCCCTGGCGCACCGGCCCCGGCCGCCAGGTCCGTCGCGGCGGGCTTAGGCCCGCTCCATTACCAGCAGCACGTAACGCTTGTCGGCCTCGAACCGCACCGGGTCGATCGTCTCGAGATTCTTCTCCGCGAGGCGCCGCAGGTCCGCCAGGAGGTCGGCGGCCAGGTGGTGAAGCCCCGGCTGCTTGCGGCGCATCCGCAGGAACGCGAACTCCATGAGCGGCAGGCCGAACCGCACCGCCCACATGTGGATGTAGGCCAGGGTGGGCCTGATGTTGGCCGTGACGTCGCGCTGGTACGTGACCCGCCACCCGTGGGCCGGGAGGCGGGCGAGGAACGGGTCGAGCTCGTGCAACGAGCGGTCGGCGGACGGCCGGGCGTGGAAGAAGTCGCACGCGACCCAGCGCCCGCCGGGGCGGAGCAGCGCCGCGAGGCGGGGCAGCGCGACGTCGAGGTCGAGGTATTGGAGCGACTCGGACGTGAACACCGTCGCGAACGCCGCGGCGTGAGGCGCCTCGTCCATCTCCTCGAACTTCGAACGGATCACCGGCACGCCGGGCAGCGTCGCCGCGACGTGAGCCGCCTGGAGCCGGTCCGGCGTGAGCGCGACGGGCGAGTAGCCGCGGTCGCGGAGCATGCGGCACAGCCCGCCCATGCCGCACCCGACGTCCAGCGCCGGGCCGGCGTCGGGCGGGGCGGCGAGCGCGATCAGCAGCTCGGCGTACCGCGTCTGCGCCGCCGCGACCTCGGCGAGGCTCATGTCCTCGGGGCGGCGTTCGGGGTCGTCGAAGTAGCCGAAGTGGAGGAAGTCGCTCGGCAGGATACGGGCGTACAGCGCCAGCCGTTGGGCGTCGACCGCGTGGCGGTTCGCCCGGCGCTTCGCCTGGAGCCGTGCCGCCTGCCAGAGGTGCGCCGGGTTCAGCGCGCGGCGCAGCAGCCCGAAGACCGCCGCCCGTGCTTCCGACTTGCGACGCGCCGACCGCCGGCGCGGGCCACGTGACGGCGGCCCGAGCGGGCGGAGGGCCCCGTCGCCAACATTTGGCTGGTTGTCCACGGCGCTGGTGGAACCCGTCATCGGTCCTCCCTCGTGAGCGGCCGCGCCCCGGCAGGACTCGCCGGCTCAACGAGCCGGGCCGTCCCGGCCTACCGAGGCTGCCGTTGGAACTTCGCGGCCCACAATAATACGCCGATGACGCGCCCCGTCGGGGAGACGAGCCGGTGGCGTGCGGGGACGTCGTTGTCCGCGCCCGCCGCGCAGTGCCGCCTCCCCTTGGTGCGGCGCCCCGCGAAGCGAGCTCCTGCTTCACCTTCGTTGAAACTGCGAGCGACGGGACGTGGATCCGTCCTGAGGGGAAGCGACGCGGAAAGTGACGCCGCCGCGCCCGGCGGGTCTAGAGGAAAACCTGGCGGCTCCCGAAGAGGACGGCGACGGCCGATGCTGATGCCGGTGGCGGCGGACCGCCACGTCGGGAACCGGGAACGTTTCTGAGACTGTCTCATCATCGGCAGCGAGTGGTATCGCGACACCGGCAACGTCGCGGGGGGCCGCGCGGGCGGCCCAGTTCGCGGGAAGCTGACGGAGCCGACGTCGGGAAACTTCGCGGTGTCGGCTTGTTCATCGCTGTCGCCCACCGCAGTGCCCCTCCGCCGCGGCGGCTAATTCGAGCCGAGATTCAGGAAGCACGGCCGCCAGCTCCGCTCAGTATGCGCTCGGAGAAACGCCGGAATCACGCAGCTGCTCTCGCAGTTCCCCGCCGCCGCCACCGTCGTCCGCAGCAGCCGCTGGGCCGCTCGATAGGGACTCCTCAACGCGACCTTGCAGCTCGTCGAGCTGTTCCCACCCCCGCGCGGCCCGCCACCTCGGCCGCCGGCACCTCAAGTGACCGGCACGTGCAACTGCCCGACGAATCCGCCTCCGAATGGTCAGACGCTCTGGCAGGCGCTCACGACAGAGCTTTCGCACGCGTAACCCCATCTATCCAGTTCCTACTTCGGAGAGGGCGATGGTTACGTGGATACGCCCTACCGCCCTTCGAACGCGGCAGGTTTTGCAAACCCCCCGTGTCCAATCGTCGCACGGTGCCAACGTTTATAACTGTGGTCGGCCGACAGGCGTTGCACGCTCTCAGAAGGCCCCTGTACGGCCCTCGGTCGGACGCTTGGTGCCGGGCACACCTCTTCCGCTTTGGCCGGCGACGCAAGCGGGCAGTTCCGGCGCGACGTGACCGACCCTCACCGCCTCACCGCCCAGCCCCGCGAACGCCATCCTCAAGGACCGGATTTGCACGACGAGCGCCCGGCGCTGCCGTGCAGATCTCCGGCCCTTCTGGCCGAGCTGCGCACGAGGTGATCGTCAAGCAGTTCCCCGCCATTGTCGGCGGCACCGTGGCTTAACAAGACCGACGTCGAGACCTCCGACCGCGTGCTGTGTGGTCTTGCGACCGGGAGACCAGGAGGCCGTCGACCGCTTCCCGCTCGACGCGAAGCGCCTGGCCTCGACCCGGACTTCGATCAGGGGAACGACCACCCCGTCGTCTACGTCAGTTGGAAGAACGCCGTCGCCTTCTGCCTGGCTTTGCCGCACTAGCAGTTAAAGACTGGACGGCTCGCCGTCCGCAACCGCCACGCCGTCGCACGATGGCTCGGCCCTGTCTCGCCGAGCGTCGACCGGCGACCGGAGTGCGGAGACGGCGAAAGCAACAGTGACGACCCGCGGCCTTGGGACCGATACGTTCCCGCCCATGCCAAGCAGGTCGACCCGCCTCGCCCGACGCTCAGACAACGAGATGGTCGGAAACTCCTCCTTCTCTTTCGCCCTGGCTCACGACTTACAGGACCGTACCTCTCGGGAGCCGATCGGGAGCTTGCTCATGAAAGGCTGAATGCCGTGCTGCACGGCGTGCTGGACAGCGAGGTAGAATGCCCGCTCGTGCGTCAGCAATCCTCACCCTCTGCTCGGCCCGTCTCCCTGCTGCTGTGCCTCGGCTTCGCTGGCATGGGCGTTCGCAACTTCTACTGGAAAGACACGTGGGAGCACGTCTCCCGCGACGGCCAGCTGCTGATGGTGATCTCGAAGGGGGCCGGCTCGACGTGCGCGCTCCGCGGCGGACCGGGGAGGAGCCGGGCCTCTCGCACCGCGCCCACGCCCGCGCGTTCGCCCTGATCGGCACGGACTACAGCCGCCGGTTCCTGGGGTTCGGCCGCGACGTGCAGCTCAACGGCGGGCAGCTCGTCACCGTGCCGTACTGGTTCCTCGCCGCGGCGGCCGCCGCGCGCCTGTGCTGACGGTACGGGCAGCCTCGGGCCCGGCGTCGCGCGACCGCGACCTCTGCCCCCGCCTGCGGGTATGACCTCCGCGCGCCCGGCCGCTGCGGAGTGCGGGCTCACCCCACCGGCGTCGGCACAAGTATCACGACCTCTGCACTGAGCAGATCGTCCCTGAGCGCTACTGCGCCCCGGCTGGCGAGAGCGTTTCGCGGTGGGTGAGCACAGACCCGATGCCGAGTAGGCGCTGTCGGCCTCCGATCTTACGATCGTCGCGCATCGGCCGCCCACCAACAAGCGGACTTTAAACTGGGTCAAGTTAATCTTCGCCCGCACGTCTCCCCGCCCACCCGACGTAGCCCAGCGTCCGATCCTCCGCCTTCCCCGACCTCACGCGGGTCTGCCGGCCGGCCCGTGGCGTGTCCGCGTCGTCACGGTAGCCGGATCACGCCGTCGTGCGCGCTGCTAGTCGGCGGCCTCGCTCGCGCGTGCGCACCCGCCCCTTTCGCTGAACCGCGTTGGCCGTCGCCAGCCGGGCTTTTTGATTAACCGGGGTCGGGGTGTTCATGGATTCCACGCGGCGTGTTTGCCATCACACGCCCGTCGTCAGGTTGCCGCTGGCGCGCATTGCGGCGGCCGGCACGAGGAGCGGCGGGCAGGTCAGCTACGCAAACGTTGGCGGGTCATCTTCATGGTTTTCGTCGGAGCAGGTCCATCGCGCGAGCCCACGCCGGCTCGACTATTCGGGCGTGAATGGCGTCGAGCCGCTCCCACAGCCGTGTCGCGGCCTCCGCGTGGCTCGGCGGCGGGCACTTCTCGTGCGGGTCTAACTCACGTGCCGCTGGACGGGGACCGGCCGGCATCACTTCCTGCCCAGCGGCGGGCGGTAGACGCGTATCGCGTCGACCACGTCCGCGGGGGCAGCGAGTTCCAGCGTGTGATTCGCGTTCGCCAGCCCCTGCGCGACCGTCACCACGGTCTCGACGCCGGGCCGGGGCGGCGCCCGGGGTGGTCGCCTCGTCGGCGAAGTACGGGACCACCCGCCAGCGGACGGTGAACCGGTCGGGCACGGGCTTCACGTTCGCGAGCGTCATCGCGAACTCTACGTTCCAGTCGTCGGGGTCGATCACGACGCGGCCGGACGTCGAGACGAACCGCCGGTCGGACCGGCCGCCGCCGTCGGGGCCGGTCTTGGGCCGGATAGGTCGAACGTGTAGGCGTCCGGCTTCGTCGGGTCGGCCCGCACGTCCATCGTCCACTCCTCCAGCAGTGGCGGTTGCTCCCAAGACAGGTCCGCCACGACCGGCCACTTCCCGCCGGGCTCCGCCAGCGCGCGGGTGAAGCCGCAGAGCGACGCGATCTCCGACGGCCGCTTGCCGTCGATGCGCACCGCCAGCGGCCCGAACGCGGCGGCGCCCGGCTTGAGGACCACGTCGATCCGGTTGCCGTCGAACGGCGACGAGCCCGGCCCCCTCCCACCGGACGTCCTTGCCGACCGCCAGCGTCTTCACCCACTCTTCCGCGGGCGAGGGCCAATCTTCAGGTCGTACCGCAGGTACGCGTTCACCGCGGCGGCCATGACGAACTCGCCGTGCGCGTTCAGGTGGACGTTGTCGCTCAGCAGGTCGGCGGGCTTGAGCTCGTGCTGCGCGAGGTAGCGCTTCCAGATCGCCCGCTGGTCGACGAGCTCCGTGCCGTACTTGCGCGACAGCGAAGGCAGCCAGTTGTGGTTCATGAACCCGGGCCAGTTGCCGCTCTGGATGGTCAGCAGCTTCTGCGGGTCGGTCTCCTCGTCCACGCGGTCGTCGGCCGAGGGTGGTCGTTCTGCTGGAGGATCTCGGCGGTCGTCCGCTCGCGCGTGCGGCGGAGGATGTCCTCGTACTTGTCGTGGGCGCCGAAGACGTGGAACACGACCAGGTCCGGGTAGAATGGGTACAGGTCGGTCTCGGCGGTCTTCACGAGCAGTTGCGACGCGAACCCGCCGAGCGCGCGGTTCTCCACGACGAGATCGGCGTGGGGGAAGCGGCGGCGCAGGTCCGCGGCGACCTGCTCGGACCACTTCTGCTCGGTGATCGACTGCCCGTAGAAGAGGATGCGGACCGTGTTCCGCCGCTCGGGCGTGCTGGTGGCGAGCAGCCGCATCGTGCGGCTGCGTTCCGCCCCCACCGGCCGGCGTCCCCCACCTCGACCGGCGGGAACTCCGCCGCGCGGGGACAGCGCGAGTGCGAGCAGCATCACGGCGGCCAGGGTTCGTCGCAAAGCGTTCATCCTTCGCTCCTCGGTCTCGTACTTGAGTCCATCAGACGATCGCCTTGATCGCCTCGTCGCGGCAACTGCGAGTCGGGCTTGACGCCCATCAACCCCGCCATGGTCGCTCGGAGGTTGCCGAGGCTCTTGTCGTTCAGGACGACGTGCCCCTGGTGCCGGACGCCGATCCGCCGCCCGCCGCGGATCATCGTGTCGGAGGCGGTGGCGGTGCCGCCCGAGGTGCTGCGGGCGATCAGCGTCCCGGCCGTCAAGCTTTCGTCGGCCAAGCTAACCGATACGCGACCTCGCGGTGGGGGTGAGGGTGTGGTAGCCGTGTGATTGTCGATTCGGCCGTAGCTGCCGCTGCCGCTCGACATGGTGCTGACGCCGTCCTAGCCCCCGCCTCGCCCGCCGCCACCCAGACGATGGCGCGGCCGGGAGGCCCCGATGCAGCCACTCCCGACACGCGCCCGACACGGGGCTGATTTTTCACGCCGATCGTGTCCAATCTTGGCCGGGTCACAACAAGTACTCTTGTAGGCGGTGCGGACGGTTGCGGCTCGGCAAGACCCGGCCGCATGCATATCTTGACCACCGGAGCAGGAAGCGAGGCGAAGCAGCGAGCCGAGCAGAAGCTCGAGGAGCTACGCCGCAGCAACGTTCGGCTCGCGCTCTGATTCCGCTCGGTCGGTCGCCCACATCGGGTGCCCGGCCGGAAGGGACCCGCCCCGCGGTTGAAGGTCGCCATATCGGTTTGCTTCGCGGTGCCGGCATGTGTGTCCCGGTCCCGAGTCGCCACGGCGGTGCTGAGTGGTCGCCGCTTTATAGACGAGCTGTGCATCACGCACCCGTGGCGGTCGTATTAAAGCGGACTCGAGCGACCATACATTTCAGGTTCGATTTCTCGATTGTTGGAGTTGCAATAAAAACGTGGGCTCCGTTAGGATCGCACGTACACATCTTTTCTCGCTCGTGCACCTGGCGCCAGTCGCCACTGGAGGGTACTTATGAAGTCGACGCGTTACCGTCAATCCGCATCTGCATTCACACTCGTTGAGCTGCTGGTGGTGATCGGCATCATCGCGGCTCCTGATCTCGATCCTACTGCCGGCACTCGCCAAGGCGCGCGAACAGGCGAACAAGATCAAGTGCGCTCGAATTTGCGTTCGCTCGGCCAGTCGATCCTGATGTTCGCGGGCGACCACAAGGGGCGTGTGCCGCTCGGCACAACACGCCGTGGGGTGGACCGTGGTGGGGCTCCTGGATGTTCGTCAATGATTACTTCAAGCTGGTCGACCATTATGGTGCGCATCCGGCGGCTGTTCACGTGCCCGATGAACGTCCCGGATCACGGTGGGTCGGCCGTGTTCTTCAAGCCGGCACCGAGGCGCGGCGCGACGCAGATGAACTCGCTCTATTCGGCGGGTCCGTCTTACTACGGGGCCAGTCCCGACAACCCCACATTCAATTCATCGCAGTGGGGAACGGGTGGACTGCATAAGCATTGGGCGCAGATCGGGTACTCGTACATGGGTGCGAACGTGCAGACGCCGAACGGTGCGTCGCCGAAGTGGGGGTGCACAAGCTTAACCCGCAAGACCACGACCGGCGACAACGACATCGACACGAACCCGCCGCTGATGGGCGACACCACCATCTACCAGCCCTCGACGGGCTACCATAGGAACCACGGGCGCGTGGAGGGCGGAGGTTCAACCCCGACGGCTCCGTGCAGCAGCACCAGGGCGACGTCCAGCTCAACCTGCTCTACCGCGACGGCCACGTCGAGGCGAAGCCGCCGGATCGAACGGCGTACTTCCGGTCCGGCGACGGCTATTTCTTCCGCTAGACCCCTGCTCGGGATTCTGATTCCCGGGACGGCGTACGCGTAGTCGAGCGTTGCGTGCTTCGGGCGACGAACGGTTCTCCTGATCACGCAACGCTCGATTGAGTTCGTTCGATTAGGTCGCGCGTCACGTCGGCCATCGTGATGACCAGCGCGGAGCAGATAAGACAATCGGATCGAATTCCATGATGCACTCCGGTAATGCAACGTCCGACCCCGATGCCGGAGGCAGCGGCGATCCCGCAGACGCTGAACAAGAACCCGCTCCTCGTCGGGGGAGCCGTGATCGGCCTAGCAGTCATCGTGCTTCTCTGGCAGTTCTGGCCGGAAGTCGTCCGACCACGTACTACTCGTCCGACGATGGGCAGACGTTCTTCGAGGCCCCATCCAGGCGCGCCGATCATGCATGACGGCAAGGAGGCCGTCCGCGCGATGGTCTTCGCTTGCGACGCGTCCAAGCCCTTCGTCGGATACCTGATGCATCTCACGCCGGAGGGCAAGGCCGCTGCTGACAAGGCGATGAGCGATCCGAACTGGAAAGGGGTCCGCTCGCCGGGCAAGGAGGTCAAGCGGCCGGGCTCGTCAGCGTGGATCGCGGCGGGCGGAGCCGGCATGGCTACACCGAGCCAGGCGGCGATGGCCAAGGCGGTCCGCACGTATGAGGATGTGATTTCCGTTCGTTGTCCCGACGGCTCGGCGAACGCACTCATGGTCGAACCCGAGTGATACGGCGGTCCACGAACTGACCGGCGTCGTCCTCGGCGGGGGCGTCCGGCAGCAGCGCATAACGTCGGCGTTCGTTGCTTCCGCGGCATCGCGGCGGCAGTAGCTGGTGACGCGCAACTAGCCCGCTTTAGTGCCAGCGACCGAAAGTCAAGATTCCGGCGTTGACGGCGGCATCACGCCGGCCCGAACCGGATCGATACCCGTCTCGACTCAAGTCTCGTTGTCAGGAAACTAGGAGGAAGAGAGCATGGTTCTAATCTATCGTACCCGCCTCGTCGCGCTCGCGGCGGGCACCTTGTTGTTTACGGGCTCGACCGCGATGGCGGCCGGGCCGCTGCTGACGGCGGACTTCGACGTCAACGACCCGACGTTCACGTACGGCTACGCGTACGCGCAGGCGGCGGTGCCAGCGGCGTCGGCGGAGAGACGCCGGGCGCGGGGGTCGGCGGCACCTCCGGCCTCCAGGTGACGGGTGACTTCACGACCGCGACGGGCTTCTTCTCGGGCTTCGGGGGTGGGGCCGGGCAGATCCCGCCACGATCCCCGGTGACGACCCCCGCAAGTCAGTCGAGTTCACGTACTCAGGCGATTTCGCGGTCTCGGGCCTGGCGCAGGGCACCACGACGACGCTCACCATCGAGTTGTCCTTCCGCGGCCCCGACACCGCAGCGGACGCGGATACCGACCGCGACCTGATCTTCCAGACGAGTGTGGACCGCACCCTCACGGCGGACGGCATGTTCCAGACGCTGGCCGGCGATTTCGGCAGCGCCACGCCCGGAAGCGGCACCACGTTCGCCGGATTCCAGAGCTTCCTGGCCGACGGCGGGACGATCGAGCAGGTGCAGGTCAACTTCAACCTGCCCGGGGGCAACGATTTCGGGCGCGACGCGGACAACGTGTTCCGCGCCGACAACTTGATGTTCAACCAAGTCCCGGAACCGGGCAGCCTCGGGCTGCTCGGCGCCGGCGCGCTGCTCGCCCTGCGGCGCCGGCGCCGCGTGCGCTGACGCGCCGCCCGCGCGCTCTGTCGCCGCCTCCCCCCGGAGAATACTGCTGTAGTTCGCCCCCCTTTGAGGGTACTCCACGACCCGCCGCTTTCGCAGGAAAGCGGCGGGTTTTCTTTGTTGGCCGAGCGGCGGCCCGCCCACCGCAACCGGATCAGACCCCGCCGATAGCGGATCAAGACCGGATCAGAGGACCGCAACAGCCGAGTGGAATACTACGCTTACCTTGGACGTTCTCGGCACCAGCGGTAGTCTGACCGCGATGAACGGCTGGAACGACCATGGCAACAAGTACGATTGCGAGTTTCGGCTGCTCAAAGGCTTAACAACGGCGCCGGGCGTGACTGCCCACACCAGGCGTACGACCGGCGCAGGCGCGCCGGACCGGCCCGTAGGCTTCTGCTGCAGGTTGCAGACCTCGTCGCGCGACACGGATCGTTACGTCATCCTCCCCACGGTAACGGACGTGCGGGCCGTGCCGCCGTCCGATGTCGGGCGGTGGCGCCTTCAAAAGCACGAGCCGGGTCCGCGGCTTGGGAGCTCGTGCGGAACCCGGCCCGTACGGAGGGACCGTTCATGATCACGTGAAGAGCCGCCCGCGCGGTGGCACGAGCGGGGTCGCCGCGCGCCTGCCGCGCCTGCCGCGCCTGCCGCAGCTCACGCGCCGCGACGCCGCGGGCGTCGCAACGTCGCCAGTGCGCCGGCGGCGATGAGCGCGACGGCCGACGGCTCGGGTACGTAGGAGACGGGCGCGTTGGAGACGCTGATGTTGTTCTCGTCGGCATAACTGAAGACGAGGTCCTGGGCGCCGCCGATGTCGAACAGCATTCCGAGCGTGAATCCGGTCGCGTCCGCGGAGGAGAAGCCGGTGACGGCGTTCGTGTTCTCGCCGACGCGGCCGTCGGTGCCGATCAGTTCCGACCAGCCCGGCGGCACGGCCTGATCCTGGAGCGAGTTCCACTTCGTCGGGTCCATGTTGTTGCCGACGGAGCGGATGCCGTAGACCCCGAACTCCGCCTTGTCCACGTCGTCGCCGACGAGCCGCATCTCACCGGTGAGGACGTTCACGACGAGCTCGAGCTTGTCCGGACCTGGATCCGCGGCCGTCGCGGACAGGCGCGCGTCGGCCGCGGCGGCGAGCGACGTGCCGGCCGGACGGGCGGCCGTCGCGGGGGCGACCCCCGCCTTGCGCCGGGCGGCTCGGGCGTCGGCACGCCCCTGCTTTTCTTGCGCCCTCGTCATCGCGACAGGTCCCGACGCGCCCGCGACGCTCATCGCGGCCGGGGCGCCCGAGCCGACGCCGAAGTTCCGGCGGGCGGCGGCGAGGTCGGCGGTGAAGACCTCGCCGTCGAAGTCGAAGTCCCCCTTGCTCCAGCGGTCGACCGCCTGGCCGAAGTTGCGTCGCACGGTGGCGAGGTCCTCGGTGAATACCTCGCCGTTCAGGTCCGCGTCGCCGTCGAACAGCGCGGGGCCGAGCGCGGCGCGGATCTGGCGGAAGTCGCTGTCAGCGGCAAGGTCCGGCAGGTCGCCGACGGTGCCGTCGAACGAGGCGGCGTTGAGGTCGACGTGCGTGATCACGTTGTCGTCGCTCAGTTCCGCGGCGACGAGGTCGACGCCGACGGCCGCGGCCGACAGCGTGTGGTCGAGGTTGCGGAAGTCGGCGCCGACCCACGCGTCGACCACGCGGGCGTCGTTGCGGTCGAGCGTGCCGCTGCCGTCGACGTCGAAGCGGTCGAACTTCAGCGGCGCACCGCCGCCGAGGTCATCGACGGTCCTGTTGAAGCGGACGATCGCCTCGTTCTTGCGGAGGCGCCCGAGCGCACGCCGTCGGCGCGCGCGCGCGTCGGTGGGGCGGCGACCGTGCCGCCGCCGGTGTCGTCGGCGTAGCGGAACGCGGCGTCGGCGAGGCTGCGGCCGCCGGTGTCGACGGCGGCGCCGTTGAGGAAGTACGCGACGTCGTTGCGGTCGACGGCCGTGAACGTCGGCGCGGCGTCCGTGCCGGCGATGTTGCCCGAGCCGTCGAAGTCGGTCAAGACGATCAGTTCGTCGCTGCTGAGCGTCTGGCCGCCGAACGTGATCGGGGCCGGCGCGCGGTGCCGGTGATGGGGCCGCGGGCGGCGGAGGCGACGTAAGCGCGGGCGAGGTCCTCGACGTCGCCGAGGTCGCGGACGGCGTCGTTGTTGACGTCGCCGGCCAGCGCGACGCGGGCGGTGATGTTGATCTCCTTGGTGCCGGTCGTGCGCGTCCGCGGCGCGTCCTGCGCGAAGATCCGGTACTTGTACTCGGTCTGGTTCGCGGCCAGGTTGCCATTGATCGTGGCGGGGTCGGAGAAGTTCAGCCGGGCCTTGAGGTTCCCGGTGACGGTGTCGACGACGAGCCGGTCGTAGAGCGTGTCGGTGCTGAGGGCGGGGCCGTTGCCGTCGGGGTCGAAGTCGCTCAGGCCGTCGGCATCGGGGTCGTAGTTCGACTGGCTCGGGTTCGTGCCGCCGAGCGGGGCGCGGGTCGCCTGGGCGTCGCCGTCGAACCCCTTGAGCGCCTTCATGATCTGCGGCGGGATGAATCCCGCGCCGATCACCGCGTCGGCGGGCGTGAAGTTGTTCTGGTTCGCCTGGCCGAACGTCGCGACCGAGCCGTTGATGTTGTTGAGGAACTTGCGGTGCGTACCGGCCGAGCCGGCGTGGTCGAGCTGGTCGTTGTGGATCGGGCGGTTCGGGTCCGTGTCGGTCGCGACGGTGCCGAAGCCGTCGAGCGAGCCGTTGCCGTCGGTGTCGACGCCGATCACGGTGATCGCCTGCGCCTCCGACCAGAGCTGGTAGCGGCCGGTCGTCACGTCGATCGCCGTGGGTTGGACCCACTCGGCGTTGACGCCGGGCTTGGGCTCGGCGCTTCCGTTCAGTTCCCCCGCCTGCTCGTCGAAGCCGATGCCGAGCACGCGGAGCGGGTTGGTGCGGCTGTCGGAGGTGCCGCTCGTGCCGCGGTTGCCGACGTCGCCGGTCGAGAGGATCCCCAGGGCCATCCGGTTGTTGACGACGACCGGGCGGATGCCCGAGCCGCCGGAGTTCTTGTCGCTGAAGCGGATGAGCGGGCCGACGCGGTGCTCCTTGGCGGTCTCGCTGTTGGGGTTTGACGAGTCGACGCCGAACAGATCCTTGCTCGGGTCCATCTCGTCGCCGGGCCGGATCGTGACGGCGTTGCCGTCGACGTCGGCCGCGCCGACGTTGCCCGGCGCCAGCGAGCGGCGGTCGCGCTCGCCGCCGGCGAACGACGGGTCGAGGTTGAGGTTGTTCCCGCCCTGGTTGCGCGTGCCGGACCCGATCTCGCGGGTGGCGGCGTTGAAGTTGACGCCGTTGGGCAGCCGCCCGGTCGCGTTGAGGAACTTCGCCTCCCCCTCCTTAACGTGGGTCAGGCCCGTGCCGGGGTTCGCCGCCAGCGCGAACGGGACGACGGCGATGCCCTCGTTGCGCAGGTGCGAGTCGGCGGCGTTGCCGGTGTCCTCGCCGAGGATCGACCCGCGGTCGGCGAGGCGCTGGAAATTCGTGCCGGCGGTGCCGGTCTGCGGGTTGAACGCCGTCGCGCCCTTGCCGTAACCCGCGACGTCGTTGAGCGACGTGCCGGCCACGTCGCGCGGCCGGCGTTCCGGGCTGGCCGGGCCCGCGAGCGAGAAGACCTGGAACGAGCGGACGTCGGAGTAGCCGATGCGGACCAGCGGCTGCGCCTCGGCCGCGTAGCCGCCGGCGGTGGTCGCCTGCGTGCCGGTGGAGTTGACGACGTAGTTCGTCGCGCTGATCTGCGGGTGGCCCATACGCCACAGCGGGGTGCTCTGGCTCGGCACGTCGGGCGCGAGCTTGTTGAAGCCGGGCTGGCCGGTCGGGGCGGCGCCCGCCGGCCGGAACAGGCCGCCCGACCGCACGGTCTCGAGCACGCCGTTGATCGACCCGACCTCGTGGTACGTGTAGACGAAGCGGTCGTGGTTGCGAACGTTCTCCCCGTCCTGCCCGATCTCGCCCGTGGCGACGTTGTTCACGTCGCGGTAGCCGATCAACTGCAGCGGCTGAGTTGTGCCAAACGTGTAGGTGCTGCGGCCGATCCGCAGATCGTTCGTGCCGAGCCGCCACAGGCCGTTCTGCTCGCCGGTGGGGAAGTTGCTGGAGTTGGTGCCGGCGCCCCGCGTCAGCGCGCCCAGCGCGGTCGCGCCCGAGGTGGAAATGACGAACGCCTGCGGACCGGCGACGCCGCCGTCCGGCGCGATGTCGGCGCGGGCCCATGACCCGGCCAGCGCGGCCGCCGCGGCGGCGACCAGTGCCGCGCGACGCTTGAGGTGGGACGTAAATTCGACTCGACGCGTTGCTGCACTCATCACGTTCTCCCGTTGATCTTGCTGCCAGAATTGGATTCGCCCCGCGGTTCCCGCGGCAGCCGGCCCGCGCCGGCGGTGGCGGCGTTCCCGCCGCCGCTCACGCGGCCGCGGCGAGGACGGCGCCGAGCGCGATCCGCCCGCACGCACGGACGGCTCGGTCCGGTCCGCCCCCGGCGCGGCTTCGAGCCGGCCCGCGAGCGGCCTGCGGCCGAGCGGTCATCGTCGCTGCGCTATCGCTAGTTGCTGTTGCCGACGCCCGGCTCGCCGACGACGCTGTAGACCCGCTCGCCCCACTGGTACTCCGGGTTCTTCAGCGTGTCCTCGATGAGCTTCGCCTCGACGTGCCCGTCGCAGTACAGGAAGTTCGTCTTCCCCTGCTTCCCCGTGCCGTGGTTACGGCCGACCCACGCGAGGCGGGTGCCGTTGCCCGTGCGCGGCGGGTACGGCGCCGACGAGACGCGGACGACGCCGCCCCCGCCCCCGCTGAGGCGCGGCGTGATCGACGACAGGTTCCACTGGTCGCCGCCGCTGAGGACTTGGAACGCGTGCACCGGGCGGTGGCTCTTGACGACCGTGTCCCCCTCGCCGGACTCGGAGATCAACTCCCAGTCCTCCCAGAACTCGGTGCCGAGGATGATCTCGGCACTCTTGGCCACGCGGTTGGCCCGGACGTACTGGTTGTTCGCGCCGCCCCCGTGCCCCTCGACCGCCGGGTCGAACTTGTTGCGCGGGCAGATCGCCTCGTTGAGCGTGTAGGCCGCGCGGCGGACCTGGTCGTCGACCACGCCCGCGTTCTGGGGCGTCTGTCCCTCGATCTCGTCGCCAGCGCGGGGGTTCGTCGGCGGGAGGCCGCCCTCGTTCGACAGCGACGGGCAGACGAATGAGTCCGCCTGCACCTTCCCCTCGCCGTAGATGAAGTACGACCAGTGGACGTATCCGCGGCTCTGCGACGGCCCCGTCCCGCGGTACGACGGCTCGCCCGCGCCGCGCTTGTAGAGGTACGAGGCGGGGTAGGTCTGGCGGTTCTCCGCGACGTACATCGCGATCCCCTGCCCGACCGAGCGGAGGTTGGCCGCGCACTTCACCGTGTTGGCCGACTGCCGCGCCCGATTCAGCGCCGGCAGCAGGATACCCATGAGTAGAGCGATAATACCGATAACAACCAGCAGTTCGACGAGCGTGAACCCGTCCTGGCGCTTCCTGCGCATGCGGCGTCTCCGTGTTGGATCGAGGCGCGCGGCACCCCCGATTCAGACTTTGTCGTTCTGAGTTGCCCGATGCTCCCAAGCCACCGATGCCCCTGGCGGGGCGGGCGACGTGTCCGGCGGGCGCGGGACCGGCGAGCGTCCCGCGTGCGAAGGTCTCGGCGCCGCGGGACGCAGTGCGTCCGTCCCCTCGGCCGGTGCGGGATTCTACCGTCAGGTGTTAGCCCCGCTTTAGGGCCGCGACACGCCTTGGACAAGATCTCGCTACCTGTTCGTCAACGGGAATAGGAAGAGTCCTGATGTGGATGGGCGGGATGGTTCGGGCGCGTCACGACGTCAATCGCGGAGTCGATCCGCGCGCGCGTGTCGCGCGTCGGCGCATGTCTTGCACTGACATCGGCACCTCACCCGCCACGCTCCCGCGGGGAACTGACTCGCGTCAACATCTTCGGCTCGGCGATGGGAGGCCGGGTCAAGCTGGCGCGCTCATTGAATCAGAAGGCGCAGCGCTGATTCGTCGAAAGCGGCCCGCAACTCCTTTACGTCCGCCGCGGGCAGATCGCGCAGCGCCGGAGGGAGCTTCCGGTCGCGCTTCAGGAAGTACCGCAGCGCCCCGAGGAACAGCTCCGGCTGGGCCTCGCTGTCGACGTCGAGCGTCTGGGGGAACGACGCGTCGAGGATCATCACGCCCTCGTCGGACGCTTCGGTCAGCTCCTCCACCCACCGCATGACCACGGCGACGGGAGCCTCTCCGGGGAATCGCTGGGCCACGAGGGCGAACAGGTCGTCGCGCGTCGGGGCGTTCATCAGCAGGGCCAGGAAGAAGCGGTGTTCGGGCTCGCTGATCGTGCCGCGCAGGCCCTTGATGACGCCGCGACGGGCGTCTTCCTTCAACGTCGCCCCGACGCCGGCCGCGAGGGGGCCGTGTCGCTGCTCGAACGCCTCGAGCACGGGCTCCCATTGGCCCAGCTGTTGGAGGGATTCCATGCAGTTGTGCAGGACCGAGAAGCCCCGCTCGAAATCGAGTTCGCCGACCATCTTCACTACCACGTCGGCGTAGCCCCCGTCCTCCATCTGGTCGAGCACGTCCAGCAATTGCTTACGACGCATCGTGAGCTTGTCGCTGAAGTGCGGGTCGACCGCGACGTGCGGCGGCAGGTAGTTGAACTGCGGCCCGGTGCCCGGGTCGTGCTGCGTGCGCACCACCACCGTGACCGACGGCGAATCGAGATGGAACAGCGAATGAATCGCCAGCGGGCCGGAGACGATCGGCACCGTGCGCCCCGATTCCAGCAGTTCGATCGTCTTCATCCGCAGGTCGCCGACCCGCAGGTACGGGGTGACCGGCCGTGCGTTTTCGAACGCGTAGTGCGCGTGGATGCTCGACCCGTGCATGACGTGGAACGCGCCCGAGAACTCGTGCTGGTGGATGGCGGTCGTGCCGTCCATCCAGAACAGGATCTGGACGTAGAACCGCGGGTGGGCGTACGCCACGACTTCGGGCTCGCCGAAGTCCGAGTCCGATTGGAACGGCTGATCGTCGCTCAGGAGGAACTCGCGCATGAGCGCTTCGACGTCCACGTGCTCCGCCGGCGGGCGCTCGTCGAGCGCGGCGCTGGCGATATCGGGGAACTTCGCCAGTGAGAAGTTCTCGCGCTTCCAACGCTCCAGGACCGTGTCGCCGAGCTTCTTGAAGAATGCGTCCATCCGGCCACTCTACCGCGCCGGTCGTCGTTGAGATGCACCTGCCGCGCCCCGCGCCGGCCATCACCGCGTCAGCGCGATTTCGGCTCGTCAACGCTCGCCGCCGCCGCCCGGCCGGCGAGGAAGCCGGTCGCCCACGCCCACTGGAAGTTGAACCCGCCGATCCGGCCGTCGCAGTCGAGCACCTCGCCGGCGAGGTACAGGCCCGGGACCTTCCGAGACCGCATCGTGCGGAAGTCGATCTCGCCGAGCGGGACGCCGCCGGCCGTCACCTCGGCGTAGTTCCATCCACGGTGCTGCCCGACCGGGAGGTCGAGGGCCGTCAGCGTGTGGACGAGCGTGCGGCGGGCGTCGCGCGTCAACTGGCTGGCGACGGTCGCCGGATCGACGCCGGCGTGCCGCAACAGCACCGCCGCCGTCCGCTCGGTGAACCGCTGCGACAGGTGCGTGAGCATCGAGGCCCTCGGGCGGCACGCCACCGACTCGATGAGCCACTTCTCGACCTGCTCGAAGCTTTCGCCGGGCAGCAGGTTGCATCGCAAGGCCGGCGAGCGCCGGACTCGTGCGCGACGGTCCAATGCCGGCTGGCGTCCATCACGACCGGGCCGCTGACGCCGAAGTGCGTCCAGAGCAGGCTGCCCCTCGCTGGTCGACGCGCTTGCCGCCCGCGAAGACCGACAGCTCCACCTCCTGCGACAGGCCGGCCAGTTCGGTGTGGAACATCTGCGGCGGCAGCACCAGCGGCACGAGCGCCGCCCGCGTCGGGGTGACGGTGTGGCCCAACTCGCGGAGGATCTCCCAGCCCGACCCGTCGCTGCCGCTGCGCGGGAGCGACCGCCCGCCGGTGGCGACGATCACCCGCCGGCACCGCAGCGCGCCGCCCGCGTGGTGGACCTGAAACGAGCGCTCCGCTTCCGCGGGCGGGACGATCTTCGCGACCCGGCGGCTCGTCCATCGCTCGACGCCGAGCGCGTCACACCGATCGAGCAGGGCCTGAAGCACGGCCCGCGCCGAGTTCGCGGCGGGAAAGAGTTTGCCCGTCGGCTCGCGTCTGAGTTCGACCCCGAGCGACGCGAACCACCGAACCGTCGCCGCCACGTCGAACGCCGAAAGCACGTTTCGGACGATGTTCTGCGACCCGTTGAAATCGCCCGGGAGCACTTCGTGATGGGTGACGTTGCACCGCCCGCCGCCGGCGACGAGGATCTTCGCGCCGAGCGTCTTCGCGCCGTCAACCACAACGATCCGGAACCCGGCGGGCGCCGTCTCGGCAGCGAAGATCGCCGCGGCCAGTCCGGCCGCTCCCCCACCGACGATCGCAAGCTCTGCGGCATCGACTTGCATCGGCAGATCTATGGCGGAACGAACGGAAGCTTCCCACGCGACTCGCGGGAGCCGAGAGCTCGCGCGAGGACGCGCCGATGATGGAGCGACGGCAGTTGTGGTCGTCGCTACAACGCCTTTACCTTCACGCCGGCGAAGCTCGCGGGGTTCTTCTCCGGGCGCGTCGTGTAACGCCGCACGCCGATCGAGCCGTCGCGGAACGTGTCGTCGCGCAACTCGATCTTCGGCGTCGTCGTGTCGTCGACGAACACGCGGATCGTGTCGCCCTTCGCCTCGACGCGCAGCGCGTGGGCCCGGCCGGGCGTGATCGTGAGCGGCGCCTTCTTCAGTTCCGTCCACCGGCCGTCGGCCTTGCCGAGGATCACCTCGTTACGCTCGGCGCTGATGCCGGCGTAGTAGCCGCGGTAGGCGTCGGGCCCGATCGTCGGCTCGCCGACGCGGAAGATGAGCCCCGCGTCGCCGACCTCGTTGAGCGTGACCTCCGCGTCGTACACGAAGTCCTGAAAGTGCGTCGACGGGACGACCGCCTTCACGCCGGCGAGACCGAAGCTGCCCGAGTGGGCGTTGGACGCGGCGTGGAGGGCGCCGTCGCGCACGAACCACCCGCCCCCGTAGGGGATCCACGCGTCGAAGTGCCCGTCGGCGAAATCATCTTCGAAGGCAGCGGGCGGCGTCGGGGGCGTGCCGATCACGGGGAAGTTCGTGACGCGCAGCATCCCCGCGCCGAACGGCACGAGAGTGACCCGCTCCTCGGCCGCGTTGGACGCGACCGGCCCGTACGGCGGGTCGAGCGCGGCGAGGCCGCTCGGGGCGATCTTCCAGCCCGGCACCTTCTTCGCGCGGGCGACGAGGGTAACGGGCGTCTGGCCGCGGGCGAACGGGTTGGCCGGCATCGGCTTCACGTCGGCCTTGATCGAGGCGGCGGGGTCGGCCGGGTCGAGCACGAGCCCGTAGTTCCAGTCCGACTCGGGGAACAGTTCGTACGGCTCGAAGTCAGGGACCGTCGCCTGCGCGAACGCGGCGCGGCGCTCCTTGATGGCCAGCGAGAAGACGAGCGGCCCGCGGTGCACGGAGACGCTGCCGTTCACGCCCGGCGCCGTGCGCACCTTCATCGGCAGCGAGAGCAGGACCTCGTCGCCGTCCTTCCACGTGCGGCTGACGACGGCGAACGACGCCCGGCGCGGGGCGGCCTCGGACTTCCCGTTCACGGTGATGGACGCCTCGTCGCACCACTCGGGGATGCGCAGGGACAGCGGGAACGCCACCTCCTTCGCGGCCACGACGCGGATGCGGACGGTCTCGCCGAAGGGATAGTCGGTCTCCTGGCGCAACGTCACGATCGCGCCGCCGCCGCCGTCGCCGACCGGCGCGGTGACCTCCGACGGCACGTAGGCGAGGACCGCCAGGCCGTTGCCGGGGGCGGCGGCCCAGGCGTTCTGGGAGAGCTTGGGCCAGCCCATGTGGAAGTTGTAGCAGCAGCACGCGAAACCGGAGATCGGCGACGGCGTGGTGGCGTTGTCGTAGTCCTGGTTGAAGCCCTTGTTGCCGCGCTTGGCGACGACGTTGTTCGGCAGGCAGTAGTAGACGTGGTGGTGGATGTTCGGCGACAGCGAGCCGGGCAGCCCGTTGAACGCCATGCGCTCCAGGCTGTCGCCGATCAAGGCCGTGCCGAGCACGCGCAGCGCCACGGCGTCGCTCTGCATGCGCTCGACGAACGAGCAGAGCTCGACCCCCTGCGTCGTCGACCGCCCGGCCAGGAACTCGGTGCCGGAGTTGATCCCGACCGCCAGCCCGTGGTCGCGCATCAGGTTCGCGACGCCCGCCGCGTACGCGCCGGCGTCGGCCGGGTTGCCGGAGCGCTGCGAGTAGACCGGCGGCATCTTCAGCGCCTGCGGGATGTTGACCGCGTGCTTCGGCTGGAAGTCGTCGCCGAACTCCATGAAGCGGTTGTTCGTGAAGATGTCGGTCCACGGGTACGCCTGGCGGGCGAGCTTGTCGGCGAGGGTGAGGAGGAACGCGTCGCCGGTGCGGTTGTAGAGCCAGAAGACCGTGTCGATCTCGTCGCCGGCTCGGGACTTGCCCCAGTCGCGCAGCGGGCGCGCGTCCAGCGCGGCGTCCATGTGCTGGTAGTACTTCGTCAGGAACGGCACGACGCGCGGGTCGTTCGTGGCCTCGTGGAAGTCGCGGAGCAGGTGGTTGACGACCATCCGCGGCCACCAGTCGTCGTTGGACCTGGGGCCGTAGAAGCCGTCGCCGCGCTGGCTGGCGAGGATCGGGTCGACCCAGGCGCGGACGTCGGCCTGGAGCTTCGCGTCCTCGAGCCCCCACGCCAGCGGGACGAGGCCGCGCAGGTAATACGGCCCCTTCTCCCACGCCTCGCCCTTGCCGCCGCGCCACGCGCTGTCGGCGCGGGTGGCCTCGAGCAGTTGTGGCGCGTGGCCGGTGAGGCCGTCGCGCTGGAGTTCCAACTGGTGGCGCAGCCACCCGGCCGGGCGGACGCTGCCGAGCGGCAGCGCCGTGAAATGCGCGTCCCGGAGCGGCGCGCGGTTCGGGAACGGGCGGGTCGCCGGCACGGCTTCTCCTGTAGCAGCGATCGCGAAGATCAGTGCGAGCGTCAGCGGAACGATCCTTCTCATATCACCACCTTGCCGACCGTGATGCGAATGCCGCGGCCGAATCCAAATTTCCCATTCTAGCCGCGAGCTAGACCGATGCGGCGTCGCGTGCAGGGTCATTAGAGGCAGGACGCACCCCATCCGCAATTTGGGCGGAGAAGCGACGGCTCCTCCGCGGCGCGGGCGTCGGATGGAACGTCGGCGTTTCAACGGGCGACGCGCGTAGCTGACCGGCCGACCCGGCCGCCGCACCCGCTGATAGGCCGCACATCGATGTTCCGTTCTCGTGAATGGACCTCTCGTTTCCCCTGTAGCGGTCGCGGTGCCCTGTGGCCGAACAGCCGCGTCGGGTCATCGTGAGGCGACTTTCTCACGGCTCAGGAGCTCCGCGTTGTCGACCTCGACGTAGAGGTGGGTACCGGCCACGCCCGGCCTCTTCTGGTCGAACCGCATGGCGGTCAGTTTGCCGGTGACCGTCACGTGGTCGCCGAGGTTCAGCCGGGCGGCGTCAAGAGCGCTCGGCTCCTGAAAGTAGATCCAGAAGTCGACGTCGGCCAGCTCGTCAACCTCGCGCGTCGGGCCGTTCAGCGCGTGGCCCTTTTCCCACCGGATCACCTCCCCCACCTGGAGCCGGAGCGTGATCGCCCGGCCGACGGCCTCGGTCGCCAAGGCGCGGTTCGCCACGTCCACCTTCGCGTCGGTCCAGCCGTTCGCGTCGGCTGGCACCACGCCCGTCGGCACGATGTTGAGCGCGGCACGAATACCGTCGAGGGATGCCGCCCCGCCAGCGACGACGCGGTTCTCCGACCGTGCCGGTGCCGACGTATTCGTCTGGCAGCCGGCCGCGACGGCGACGACGAGGCACATCACGGGCAGCATCAGGTTGTCGGGCATGGCGACTCTTCCCCTTTGGAACTGGCGACCGAGCGGAGCGCTGACGAACCCTTTTCCGGCAGCTCCGCCGCAAGAGTGTAACGCGATTCGGCAACGGGACGAAAGCAGCAGTCGTGGTTCCCGCCGGGCGTTCCCGGCGGCGACGGGACCCGGGTGGTCGTTCGGGACACGATTCTGGGCCGCATTCTCCCTCCCGTAGGCTTTTTGTAACCGGCGGGGGAAGCGGCGCGGAATTCCGGTACAATGCGCCCCGGGCCGCGCGATCGATGCACCTCAGGAAGGGCGAGTTGAGATGACGACGACACACGAGGGCGCCGCGGGCGGCGGCAACGGTGAAGGTCCGCCGCCGGGCGTAACCGTCCTTCTCGTCGACGATCACGACGACACGCTCGCCGTGCTCACGCGGCTGCTGCGCCGCGCCGGGTACGTCGTGATGGCCGCCCAGGCCGCCGCGCAGGCCGTGGCGATCGCGGGCGAGGGTCAGTGCCGGGTCGTGGTGAGCGACATCGGGCTTCCGGGGACGACCGGGATCGAACTGATGCGGCAACTCCGCGCGTCCCACCCGATGCCCGGCATCGCACTGAGCGGCTACGGCGACGCGGAGACCGCCGAGCGCGCGCCAGAGGCGGGCTTCGACGCGTTCCTCGTCAAGCCGGTCGCGATCGGCCCCCTGCTCGCCGAGTTGCGCCGACTCGTCGGCTGAATCGTTCACTCGTAGCCGACCGCGCGTGGGACGCGCGCCTCACCCCACCCGTGCCGCGTGGACGCGCTCACCTCGATCGCCTCAGCGGCCGGCCCCTTCAAGCCCGCGATCCTTCAACTGAACGATCGAATGAAGGCTGGTTCCTCCGCGAACCAGCGGTACCCAGCCGCTCCTCACGTGAACTCCGCCGCCCGCATGCGCGCGCGCCACCCGGCCAAGTTTCGCCGATCGTGCGTTCACGGTGGAACGTTCCGAGCGAGCGACATCCGGCGGTGCCGCCGCGACCGCGAAGCGCATACCAGTTCCACGTCTGGGGCGCTGCACTCGTGGACGAGTGCCGGGAACGCGGAGATCAGCGAGACGCCGGCGCGTGCCGGACGGTTGTTTGAAGTCAGCCGACTTGCGCAAGTATTACAACGGTGAGGCGCCCGAACGCCCGTCACCGCCCGCGCGGCCTGCCCCGCCCGCCGAAGCCGGGCGAGTTGCGCGGCCGTGGCGCGGGACGGGCTGGACGCGCCGAGCCGGGCGGGTTGCGCGGCGTGCGCTGGGCGCGCGTCTCGCCGGGCACGAGCGGCGGGATCGAGCGTCGTCAGTTCCCCGCGCGCTTGCTGCGCGTCCTGGTCCCACAGTTGCCGCAGTTTCGCGTTGTCGTACGGGTTTTCCGCCGTCTCGGAGGTGGCCGAGCGACGGCCTTCGTTGAACGCCTTGTGAAGGCGCGATTTGGATATGCTGGAGGGCACGCGTCAAGACTCCGTAAGGTCGGGCGATGTGTAGGGTCGGCCCGCGAAAGTCCCCCGCGTGATACTTAGGGCGTCCGCCGCCCCGCGTCAAGGACCGCGTGCCCGATTGTCGCAAGAACGAACATCGCCCGCCCTCAGCCAGCACCCGCGGGCCGGAATACCCGCATCCCGGCGAGGTATTGCCCAGGGCCGGGCGCGCCGACGCCCGGTTGCGGACCCCGCGCCGCGCGCCCAGTCCGCCCGCGACCGACGAGCGGTCCGCCCCTCGGCCCCGCCGCCACGACGACGTATGATGCGGCCGCGTTCAGTCGCATTCCCGCGACACCCGCGCCCCGACCCCATACGCCGACCAAGGGAGACCTGCGTGAAGAACCTCATGCCGCGAACGATCGCCACGTTGGTACTGCTGCTGATTTGTACTGCCGTCGCGGGATGCGGCGCGAATAGGCCGGCGGCCGATGCGGCGTCGGCGCGACGCTCGCCCGACGCGCCGGCGGCGCGGGGCGTGATCGCCACGGTCCACCCGCTGGCGACCGCGGCGGGCGAGGCGGCGTACCGGCGCGGCGGCAACGCGGTCGACGCCGCCGTCGCCGCCGCACTCACCCTGGGGGTGGTCGACGGGCACAACTCCGGCATCGGCGGCGGGTGCTTCGTCCTGATCCGATCGGCCGACGGCACGCTCGTCGCCATCGACGGCCGGGAGACGGCACCGGCCGCGGCGGCGCGTGACATGTTCGTCCGCGACGGCACGGTCGTCCCAGGCGCCAGCACGACCGGCGCGCTGGCGATCGGCGTCCCCGGCTCCGTCGCCGCGTACGACGAGGCGCTGCGCCACGGCCGCCTCGGGCTGCGCGACCTGATCCTGCCCGCGGCCGACGTCGCCGACCGCGGCTTCGCGCTCGACGCCCACTACGCCCGGCGCCTCGCGGGCGAGGCCGCGGATCTTTCCAAGTTCGCGTCGTCGGCCTCGATCTTCCTCGACGCGCGCGGCAAGCCGTGGCCGGCGGGGCACGTCCTGCGCCAGCCCGACCTCGCCCGCAGCTACCGCGCGATCGCCGAGAACGGGCCCGGCTGGTTCTACGGCGGGCCCTTCGCGGCGGCCGTCGATGAATGGATGCGAGCGAACGGCGGCGTCGCGACGGCCGCCGACTTCGCCGGCTATCAGATCCGCGTGCGCGAGCCGCTCGTCGGCACGTACCGCGGGTACACGCTCGTCGGCTTCCCGCCGCCGAGTTCCGGCGGCGTGCACGTGCAGCAGATCCTCAACCTGCTCGAGAAGTTCGACCTCGCGTCGCTCGAGCGCGAGTCGCCCGCGACGCGCCTGCACGTGACGGCCGAGGCGATGAAACTCGCCTTCGCCGACCGTGCGTTCTGGCTCGGCGACCCTGACTTCACCCGCGTGCCCCGCGGCCTCGTCGACAAGGGGTACGCCGCCTCACTCGCCGAGCGGATCGACCCGCAGGGCGCGTCGCCGGTACCCGCACACGGGCAACCGCCCCGCCACGCTCAGGACGTGTTCGGCGAGTCGCGCCCCGGGGGCGATCCGGCCGACGGCAAGCACACCACGCACATCGCGGCCGCCGATGACGAGGGGAACTGGGTTGCGATCACCGCCACCGTCAACACGACGTTCGGCTCGAAGGTCGTCATCCCCGGCACCGGCGTGATCATGAACAACCAGATGGACGACTTCTCCATCCAGCCCGGCGTGCCCAACGCGTTCGGCCTCGTCGGCGGCGAGGGGAACGCGGTGGCGCCCGGGAAACGGCCCCTCTCAAGCATGAGCCCCACGATCGTGCTGAAGGACGGCCGGCCGGTGCTCGCGCTCGGCGCGGCCGGCGGGCCGACGATCATCTCGCAGGTCGTGCAGACGCTGATCAACCACCTCGACCTCGGCCTGCCGCTCGCCGAAGCCGTCGCCACGAAGCGTATCCACCACCAGTGGCGGCCCGACGCGATCGTTGTCGAGGAGGGACTCGACCCCGCGGTGGTCGAATCGCTTCGACAGCGCGGCCACATCGTCGTAACCCGCGGCTCGATGGGCGTGACGCAGGCGGTGGGTCGCTCGGAGGGGAAGTTGCAGTCCGTTCACGACCCGCGCGTGCCCGGCCGCTCGGGCGAACAGCTGATAGGCGTGCGCTCCGAGTGACCGCCGCGCCCGCCCCTCCGATTCCTCCGTTTCACCTCCCGCACCCGGGGATTCTCACGAGCCTCTCCGGCGATTGGCGCGCGGCTCCGCGCGGTGATTCGTCGCACATTCCCGCCCCAGCGGCTTGAAACGCCGGGCGAAAAGCTCAAGATTCGCCCCACGCTGTCGCCCCGGAGCGAGCGGCGCCGAAATCGAACTTCATGGCATTTCAAGAGCAGCAGTTGCAAGACGACACCGCCGACACCGCCCCGGCCGACCGCGAGGATCACGACGCCGCCGCTACCGCCCCGGCCGTCCCCGGTGCCGCCGGCCCGGCCGGCGCCGTCGATCGAGTCGCTCCCCCAAACACCGCCGACGGCGCTGCGGTCGAGCATCGCGACGGCGAGCAGCGCGACCGGGTCGGGGGGGGCCGGGGGGGGGCCCCCGCCCCCCCCGCGCCCGCCCCCGCCGACCACGCGGACGGCCCCGCCGAAACCGCCGTGGACCTCCGCACGCTCGAGGCGCTGCTCCTCAGCACGCACAGCCCGCTCACCACCGGCCGCCTCGCGGAATTGCTGGACCTGTCGACCACCAAGCCCTCCGCAAGGCGATCAAGGAACTCAACCGCCAGTACGAGGAGGCGGCCCGCGCCTTCCGCGTGGAGCAGGTGGCCGGCGGCTACCAGATCCTCACGCTGCCGGAGTTCGGCGACCTGCTGAAGAAGTTCCACCAGAAGGAAGCCGACGCGAAGCTGACGAAGGCCGCGCTGGAGACGCTGTCGATCATCGCGTACAAGCAGCCGATCCTCCGCGCCGACATCGAGGCGATCCGCGGCGTCGCCTGCGGCGAGACGATCCGCAGCCTGATGGAAAAACACCTCGTCAAAATCGCCGGCCGCGCCGAGGAACCCGGCCGCCCGATCCTGTACGGCACGACGAAGCGCTTCCTCGAGTTGTTCGGCCTGAACAGCCTGAAGGACCTCCCCCAGCCCGACGACAACAAGTCCGCCGTCCAGCAAGCGCCCGCGAAGTAGACGCGGAACCTTCGCTCTGACGTTCTCTCGCTCGCCGGGCGAGCAATTCACTCCCTTTCCGTCGCAGTCGGCTCGGCGGGCGTGGGTGAGCGCATTGCGGTCGGTGAGCAGACGAACGTCCGACACTCGACGTGCGACGTCCAGCGTCAGACGCCCTCACCCGATCCCTCTCCCCGGCGTACCGGGGAGAGGGCGGAAAGTCACCCGCCGGGCACCTCAGCTAGTCCGGTCGACCCACCGGGCGACGCGCGTTGCGTCATCCTCCTTTGTAAACGAGCAACGGCTTCAGCGTCCGCACCACCCGCACGAGGTCGTGCTGCGCGCGGAGCACCGCCCGCACCGACTGGTACACCCTCGGCGCCTCGTCGCGCAGGGAACCGGCGATGCGGTAGTCGAACCAGACGCCGGCCATCTGCTGGAGCAGGTCGCGCTCGGAGAAGCGGCGCTTGGCCAGTCCGCGGCTGTGCGACCGGCCGGCGCCGTGGGCGCTCGACATCAGCGACGCCGGGTTCCCGCGACCTTCAAAATGGTAGCTCGTCGTGCCCATCGATCCCGGCAGGATGCCGGCCATGCCCGCGCCGGCCGGGGCGGCGCCTTTACGGTGGACCCAGAGCGGCCCTCCGAAGTGCGTTTCGCGCGTCACGTGGTTGTGATCGCAGCCGAACCTGGAGTTCTCGACCGCGCGTACGCCAATCGTGTCGCGCAGAACGGTCACCACCGCTTCGGCGATCGCCTCGCGATTGACCGCGGCGTACGCCCGCGCCCAGGCCACGTCGGCGGCGTAGGCTTGGCCGACGTCGGTGTCGGCGTCGACCGCGCGGAGGCCGCCGGGGCCGGCGGGCGACGCGCGGGCGAGGTGGTGGCCGCGGATCGCCTGCCCGATCATGCGCGACCCGCTGTGGACCATGAGCCACAGCCGGCCCTCGTCGTCCGCCTGTAATTCGACGAAGTGATTCCCGCCGCCGAGCGTGCCGAGTTGCAGGGCCGCTTCGGAGCGGGCGATCCCCTTGAGGGCCGGGTGGCTCAGCGCCTCGCCCGCCAGCGCCACCGGGAACGGCACGACGCGCGACCGGTGCCGCCGGTGCGTCGGCACCGCCGAGCGGATGCCGTTCAGCACCCGGGCGGCGACGTCCGGTTTTGCCAGCGCGTCGGCGCCGGCGTCGAACGACATGGCCAGCATGCCGCACCCGATGTCGCCGCCGACGGCGGCCGGGTAGAGCAGGCGACTCGTCGCCATTACCGTGCCGACGCACACGTCGTTGGCGAGGTGAACGTCGGGCATGATCGCGACGTGCCGCACGTCGTCGCCGCGCCGCGCCCGCTCGATCATCTTCGCGACGTTCGTCTCGAGCGGCCCCGTCAGCCACGCGTGCAGCGACGCGGGCTCGCGTTGGGGTGAGTCGGTCATGGCCGCACCTCCGCCCCCGGCGCGACCGGGACGAAGATGAGTTCGGGCGCCCGCTTGCGCGTGATCGCCCGCGCCACGAGTTGCCGCAGCAGCCCGTGCACCCGGGCAAGGCGCTCGAGCACCTCCGCGGGCGACAAGCGCGGCCCCGCCGACGGCAGCGCGACGCGGACGAGCAGCCGCGACACGTTGGGCGCCGGCTCCACCGACTCCACCGTCAGCTCGCGCAGCACGTCGTCGCCGCACTCGCCGGCGAGGGCGAGGGTCAGCACCTG
>JAUJNJ010000247.1 GCA_030448225.1 Phycisphaerae bacterium | reverse complement strand
GGGGTGCGAAACCCCGGCCCCCCGCCCGCGCCCCCGCCACGTCTCGCGAGGCTCAGTTCCAGTTCACGCCGGCCGCGTCGGCCGAGAGCCACTTGCGCAGGCCCTTCACGTAGACGGCCTTGTTCGGGTCCTTGAACCGCACGCGCTCGAAGCGGATCCCGAACCGCTCGAACGTGCCCTTGTTCCAGCCGCCCGAGAACGCGTCGCTGACCGTGATGTGCCCGATCACGCAGTCGCGGAACAGCGACGGCCCCAGGTCCCACTCGCCGTCGTCGCGGAGCGACCGGCGGAACTCGAGGTCGTCGTCGGGCATGTGCAGGTTCTTGACGAACAGCCCGCCCGACTCGTGCACGCCGAAACCGATCCCCTCGTTGCCGCCGATCGTCGTGTCCTCGACCCGGTGGTAGCCGTCGAGCGCGTCGATCTCGATGTTCTCCCCGTTGCCCTCCCACGGGTGCTTGTTGCGCTTGTTGTCGCTCAGCGTCGCGCCGCGCGTGACCGTGTTGCGGTTCTCGATGTCCTTCCACTGCCCCGGCCCGACGTTGTGCCGCGCCGTGCGGCCGAGCGAGTAGACGCAGTCGACCCGCGCCCACTTGCCGCCGCCGGCCTCGCCGCCGGCCCCGAACTCCTTGAGCCAGTTGTTGAAGCTCGTGTCGCAGTTGACCTCGAGGTGGTAGCGGGCGCGGGTGTAGCTGATGCCGTTGCGGTGGTTGTGGTGGGCGCGGACGCCGATGAACACGCCGCCGATCGCGCCGCGCTTGTTCCGGCCGCCGGCATCCTCGAACTCGACGACGCCCACGCCGGTCTGCGCCGCGCCCGTGACCTCGGCGCCGCGGATCACCCAGTGGTTGCCCGACTGCACGGACGCGTTGTGCCCGCCCTCGGCGTTGTCGGTGTCCTTGACGACCAGGTCGTACATCGCCACGTGCTCGGCGCGGCGGCCGTCGACGGCGACCTGGCGGCCGTCGCCGTCGACCCGCAGCCCCGAGACGCCGACCGGTCGGCCGGGCGTGCCGGACCTGGCCGGCGCGAACGTGCCCTTGAGCGTGCCGGTCACGCGGAACAGCACGCCCGGCGCGGCCTTCTCGGCGTAGACCCGGTTCAGGTCGGCCGCCGTCACGTCGATCGTCCGGTCGAACTTCAGGTCGTACGTGACCCGCGCGTCGAGCGGGCGGCTGGCGCGGCCGGACTTCGTGACCGAGATCGCGCGGACGGCGTTGACGCCCGGTTCGAGCGGCACGGCGGCGAGGTACGGCGGCGCGTCGGCCCGCTCGACGAGCGTGCCGTTGCGGTAGAACAGCACCGAACCCTCGACGAAGCCGGGGTCGACCCGCACGAGCGTCCACTCGCAGTTCGCCCGCTCGACGGCGTACAGCAGCTTCGGCGCGGGCGCGTCCCCCGCCGGCTGCGCGTCGGCGGCCGGGTCGGGCGGCGTGGGCACCGGGGCCGGCACGGGCGTCGGCGGCACGCGGGCCGGCGGCGTCGGCCGCGTGGTCGGCTCGGTCGGCGTCGGGGGCTTCACCTCGACGAACACCCGGCGCTTGCCGGACGCGTCGACGTGCTCGATCCGCTCCTGCGCGACGGCCGCGACGGCCGCGAGCGACAGGATGATCAGGGACAGCGGGAGGAGGAATCGCTTCATCGGGGTCACGCCTTCTTCTTGTTGAGTTCCGTGTTCAAGCGGGCGACCTCCGCGCGGAGTTGCGCGTTCGCGCCCTCGACGAGCTTGCGGTTCGCCTCGCTCGTCTTGACGACCGCGATCAGTTGCTTGAGCCGCCGGACCGCCTCGTCGCGGTGGTCCTCCGCGACCGACGCCTGGTCCGCCAACTCCGCGTTCTCGTGACGCAGGGCCTCGGCGGCCGCCTTGAGCGAGCCGATCTCCTGCTGCATCCGGTCCGTGAGGCCCGTGAAGTGCGACCAGACGCGGGTCGTCTCCGCGTCCTCACGCGCTGCCCCCGCCTGCTGGGCCGCCTGCTGCTGCGTGACGTCGTCCTTCAGCAGCGCGGCGCGGGCGTCCATGCGGCGCGACCACAGGTCCCGGCCGGCGCGGATCGCCTCGACGATCGCGACGCTCGACAGGCCGCTGACCACGACCTGCACCCAGGTGGGCGTCTGCTGCGCGCCCGCCGCGGTCGCGGCCGCGGCGACGACGGGTACGAGTAGTCGGTAGGTCACGGGTCGCCCCCCTCCCCGCCCGGGTCGGGCGGCGGCTGGTTCACAGTGCGCGGACGATCTTCATCACGAGCCCGATCGCGCCGTCGATGAACGCGTCGGCCTCGGCCTGCGCGAAGCCGATCGCGTCCAGCGCGAGCTCTCGGGTCAGCCCGCGGGCGAGCCCGCGGACGTTGTCGAGGATCATCTCGCACTCGACGCCGGCGGCGACGGCCTCCAGCAGCCAGCCGGTCGCCAGCGCCTTGAAGTCGGCCACGCGGGCGAGCGTCTCGCCGCCGGCTCGGCGGGCGCGCTCCTCGAGCGCGCCGAGGCGCTCGTCGAGAAACTGTTCGATCAATGGGTCCATCGCGGGCCTCGTTTCTGCGGTCCGTGGGTACGGGCGGTTCAGGATTTACGGGTGGCGCGGGGGGC
>JAUJNJ010000055.1 GCA_030448225.1 Phycisphaerae bacterium | reverse complement strand
GGCAGCGCGTAGGCGCCGGGGCTGGCGAGCACGAACCGCATCCCGAGCTTGCCGCACGCCACCGACAGCGAGCGGGCGACGTTGTTGCCGTCGCCGACGTACGCGAGCGTGCGCCCCTTGAGTTGCCCGACGCCGAACCGCTCCTCGAGCGTCATGAGGTCGGCCATCGCCTGGCAGGGGTGGCTGTAGTCGGTGAGGCCGTTGATGACCGGCACGCTCGACCACTTGGCGAGCCCGGTGATCTTCTCGTGCTCGAACGTGCGGGCCATGATGCCGTCGCACATGCCGGCCAGCACGCGGGCGACGTCCTCGACCGGCTCGCGCTTGCCGAGGCCGACCTCCTCGTCGCGCAGGATCAGCCCCGTGCCGCCGAGGTGGGTCATCGCGACGGAAAAGCTGACGCGCGTCCGCAGGCTCGGCTTCTCGAACACCAGCGCCAGCGTCTTGCCCGCCAGCAGCGGGTCGTTCCGCCCGTTCTCCGTCAGTTGCTTCTTCAACCGATACGAAACGTCGAGCAGGTGCCGCAGTTGCTCGGGCGTGCAGTCGGAGATGGCGGTGAAATGTTTCATTTTGGATTTTGGATTGCGGATTTTGGATTGCAGATTGGGTGACCGAAACGGCTCGCGATGCCCGCGCCTTTCAATCCAAAATCCGCAATCCAAAATCCAAAATCAGAGCACAATTTCAGTGCCGATCCCGGCCTCAGTATAAATCTCCAGCAACAGCGCGTGGGGGATGCGG
The DNA here is from genome assembly GCA_030448225.1 of Phycisphaerae bacterium. Next base: position 40,990 of record JAUJNJ010000055.1, on the reverse strand, counting down.
CCGTCGATGATGTGCGTCTTGGCGACGCCGCCCTGCAGGGCTTGAACGCAGGCTTCGACCTTGGGGAGCATCCCCTTGGAGATCACGCCGGACTTCACCATCTCGTCGATTTGCGCGACGGTCAGGTGGCTGACGTTCGACGCCGGGTCGTCGGGGTTGGAGCGGATGCCGTGGGTGTCGGAGACGACGACGAGCTTCTCGGCCTTCATGGCGGCGGCGACGGCGCCGGCGGCGGTGTCGGCGTTGACGTTGAGCTTCCCGCCGGCCGGGTCGCGGGCGATCGTCGCGATGCAGGGGATCGAGTCGGCCTGCACGAGCAGTTGGAGCAGCCGGGCGTTGACGGTCCGCACGTCGCCGACGTAGCCGAGGTCGATCCGCCGCCCGTCGGGGCCCTGGAGGTAGGTCTTGTCGGCGAAGAGCACAACGCTGCTGAGGCTGTGCAGGCCCATCGCCTCGCACCCCTGCGCCTGGATGAAGTTCACGATGAACCGGTTCACCTGGTTACACAGCACGTGCTCGGCGATCGCGAGCGTGCGCTCGTCGGTGTAGCGGCGGCCCATGACCATCTGCGGGACGAGGCCGGCCTTCTCCATCGCGTCGTTGATCGCCTTCCCGCCGCCGTGCACGAGGACCGGCTGCATGCCGACGTAGTTCATGAAGACGATGTCGGTCAGGATGTTCGACAGCGCCCCCTCGTCGTCCATGATCGAGCCGCCGACCTTCACGACCACGACCTTGTCGTGGAACCGCTGGATGTACGACAGCGCCTCGACCAGGCCGGTGGCCTTGGAGGCGGCTTGGGTGATCGCCGGGTGAAGCATGGGCAAGCGTCCGCGCGCGGGGGAAAACGAAAAGCGGAGAGTTTAGGAGGCGCGGCGCGGGGTGTCAAAGATCGGCGGGCGCGGGGACGAGGAACGGGAATGGCCAATGACCAAGGCTCAATGACCAATCAATGACCAATGACTAATGACGAAGCACGGGAAGGGGAAATGACCAAGCCCCAATGGCCAACAAATGACCAATGATTCAATGACCAAGGGTTGGGATGGGGCATCGGCCAAGCAAAGTCGCCGGTGGCGTCGGCGGTTATCCGCAGACGCCACCGGCGACTCCAGGTGTTCATCGCTCCGGCGCGGCCGAGGTCACCGCATACCGAAACGCGTCATGTCTTCATTGGTCATTAGGACTTGGTCATTTGTTGGTCATTGGGGCTTCGTCATTGGCCATTCCGGCGCCCCGCCCGATACCTGCTCACTTTCCCCCAACCAGCAGATCCTCCGCCCCCCGCCACGTAGTCCTTCGGCGACTTGTCCTTCACGAAGTCGTCGAACCCGTAGGCGGTGGGCTGAACGGGCCGACGACGTCGACCTTCGCCCCCTCGGACAGGATCTTGTCCTCGAGGCCGGCGGCCCAGTAGACGGCGTTCACCAGCATCCGGCGGGTGCCCTCCGGCGGGCATGTCGGTCGCGGCGCCCATCGTCGTGGTGAAGACCCGCCCCTCCTTGCCATCAGCGCGCCCTTGTACGTGCGCGTCCGCGCGACGGGCATCATCGGGTTGTTCTTCTCCCCCTCCAGCGGCTTGTCGTCCAGGCTTCATGCCGACCAGCACCTGGCCCATCACCAGTGGCTTGGCGTTGTCCGGCAGGTTGCGGATGCCGTAGACGTCGGTCGGGCCCCAGATCGAGTTCTCTTGATGCCGCGGAGGATCGGGTGATCCTTCGCGCCCTCGGCCACGATGCCGCGCGTGCTCTGCACCTTGTGCTTGCCGTGGTGGCTCACCCACGTCTCGCCGAGCACCTGCGGGGAAGCCTTCCTTGCAGTCGTCCTTGTTGTAGTTGAACGAGTACCTGGCGAACTTCTTGTCGCCCTTGATGTTGAACGCGTGCGTCGCCGTCCGCAGGCCGATCACCGGCTTCCCGGCGTCGAGGTAGTCGACGACGTGCTGCATCTGGTCGTCCGGCAGGTCGCGGAAGCGCGTGGCGATCACCATCAGGTCGGCCGACTTCGGCGCCTCCAGGCCGGGGATATGCGCACGTTGGGGTCGATCTTGCCCGTCTTCTTGTCGATCGGGAACAGGACGGTGGCCTTGAACCCGTGGTGCTTCGCCAGCATCTTGCCGAGTTGCGGCATCGCCTCTTCGAGAGGTACTCCTCGTCGCCGCTGATCAGCACGACGTGCTTCCCCTTGCCCGGACCGTCCTTCCCCTCGAACACGAGCCACGACGCTTGATCGTCCGCCGCCCGCGCGACGCCCGCAACAGGCGCGAGCAGGCCCGCGATCACGGCCAGCAACGCCAAGGGCCCGAACCGAAACAGGGGAGATCGGGAGAGGGGAAGGTCGCGTCACGGTGTGTTCCTCGCGTTGTCCGGTGCCAGAGTGAATCGGATCGGGCGGATCAGCCACGCGCTGCCGCGCCGCCGGCATCGACGGCGGCCCGCCCGCTTCGGCGGGCGGGATGGCGTCGGGCGCAGCAATCGGAAACCGTGGAAAAGATCGCTCCCGTAATCTTTACCACGCGCGGGGCGAAATGTTTCATCTGCCGGCGACGGCCGATCAGGTCGCCCCGCCGGCCGTCGCGGCGCGGGCGGCGTCCGCCAGCACGTCGCCCAGTCGCTCGGCGTCATCGGGCACGTTGTAGACCTGGCACGACACGCGGAACAGCCACCGGCCGGCCCACGGGAACAGCGGCACCTCGACGCGGTACTGGTCGTACAACTGCGCTGCTGGAACGCCATGGCCGCCGGGTCGGTCATCGCGTCCAGCGGCGCGGGGAGGCGCGGCGGCCATCGACCCGAGGAGCGACCCATCGGCGGGGCTGAGCATCGCCACGCCGAGACGCCGGGCGAGCATCGCGTGCGCCCAGACGGCCATCGCCCCGTTGTGCTCGCGCTTTCCCGCGCCCCGCCGAGATGGTCCATCCACGCGATCGCCGCCGGCACGGTGAGCCACGCGGCGACGTCGCGCGTGCCCTGCCAGGCGAACTCGCGGTCGATCCCCTGCCCCACCGGTGGCTGACGACGAGCGGTGCGCCCGCCTGCCGGTCCGGCCGGACCCAGAGGAACCCCGCCCTTCGGGCGCGCACGTCCACTTGTGCAGGTTGCCCGCGTAGTACGCCGCGGCCGATCGCCACATGACGTCGAGCGGCAGCATGCCCGGGCGCGTGCGCCCCGTCGACCAGCACGTCGACACCCCGCGCCCGGCACGCCGCCACGACCGCCCCGGCCGGGAAGACCAGCCCGGGTCGGCGAGGTGACGTGATCGATCACGACGAGCCGCGTGCGGGGCGTGCAGCCCGCCGTCACCGCGTCGACGATCGTCGCCGCCGACGCGACGGGCAGCGGCACGTCGATCTCGCGCACCGTTGCGCGCCCGCCGCGCGGCGACGTGGTGCATCGCCTTTCGCACGGCAGGGTAGACGTGGGTCGTCGTGAGCATCTCGTCGCCCGATTGCAGCGCGGAGGCGCGGAGGACCGTGTTCACGCCCTCGGTCGCGTTGGTGACGAACCCGAAGTCCGCCGGCCGCGCCCCAGAGCCACGCCGACGACGCGCTTCGCCTCGTCGAGCAGCCCGTCGAGCTGCCGGACGAGCGTCTCGACCGGCGCGTTCGACGCGCAGCCGCCACTGCGTCTGCCGCTCGAACACCGCCCGCGGCACCGCGCTGAACGACCCGTGGTTGAGGAACGTCACCCCCGGCTCGAGCAGGAACTCGTCGAGCAACCCCGCCCGAAGCGGCGGCGGGGGCGGCGGGATCTGCGGGTCATCGTGGGGCACGCGAGGACGGTAACGGAGAACCCGCAACCGTTCCACCGCGCACCCGCGCGTAGCCGAGTCGTAGCCACCGATGGGGCACCGATGGTCACCGATTATGCTTCTGCTCTGTCTTCATCGGTGACCATCGGTGCCCCATCGGTGGCTAACGAGACTCCTGCCGACGGTCGTCCGCGTCGTCCGCTTGACGACCGCCGCGCGTGGCCGACCATGACCGCCCATCGCGAACCGGGAGCCGACGAACATGCTGAAACTGTCCGCATTCGCCGACGAGATTTCGCCGAACCTCGACGAGCAGATCCGCGTCTGCCGCGGAGAACGGCGTCACGCACTTCGAGCTGCGGCTCGGTCGACAAGGTCAACGTGCTCGACTTCGACCCGGCCCGGCGCGATGAGATCCGCGCGAAGCGCGCGACAACGGCCTGGGCGTGATCAGCGTCGCGTCGCCGATCGGCAAGGTCGCGATCGACCGGCCGTGGGGCGAGCACCTCGAGCGGTTCAAGATCGCGGTCGACACCGCCGAGTTCTTCGGCGCGCCCTTCATCCGCGTGTTCAGCTACTACCCGGCCGGCGGCGAGGGGAAGGCCCGATCGACCCGCACCGCGACGAGGTGGTCGACCGCTTCCGCCGGAAGGTGGAACTCCTGCGCGACCGGCCGGTCGCGCTCGTGCACGAGAACGAGAAGGGGATCTTCGGCGACGTCGGCCGGCGGTGCCTCGACCTGATGCGGTCGGTGGACTCGCCGAAGCTGCGGCGCGTTCCGACTTCGCCAATTTCGTGCAGGTCGGCGAGCGCTCGACAATTGGAAGCTGCTCAAGCCGTACACCGCGCACATCCGCATCAAGGACGCGCAGACCGGCTCGGGCAACGTCGTCCCCGCCGGCCAGGGCGACGGCGACATCCCGACGATCGTGCCGGACGCTTACGCCAGCGGCTACCGCGGGTTCGTCAGCCTCGAGCCGCACCTGAAGGTCACCGGCCACTCGCACGGCGAGACGGGCCCTGACCTGTTCAAGGTGGCGGCCGACGCGCTGAAGGCGATCCTGAAGCAGAACAACATCGAACTCGGAAGTTGAACGCATCGCCCGGAACGCACACCGAGCGACACACCCGTCCGCGGCAGAGACAGAATAGACGCACAGCAACACCGCGCGCGCACCCGCGCTTTCCTGCCCGTCCTCTTCGACGTGTAACCCCGTACAATCGCTCGCCATGAGCCGCACCGACCTCGCCGGACCGACCTCGCCCACCGCCCCGCCGCCGGGCGGGTCGCCGGCGTCGTCGTCGTTCCGCGCGATGCCGGCGCCGCGGCGGTTGCTCGTGCCGCTGCTCGGCATCGGGCCGGCCGACGCGGCGCCGCGGCCGGCGGGCACGCTGGTCGAGGCGGGCGAGCCGCTGACGCAGTCGGTGCCGCAGTCGGCGCCGGCGCCGCTCGCGCCGCTCGGCGGCGTCGTCTGCGGCATCGGCCGGGCGCGCCTGCTCGACGGCGCCGAGGTCCCCGCGGTCGTGCTCGACGTGGCGGGGCCCGACGAACCGCCCGCACCCGGCCGCCCGTCGCCCCACGCCACGCCAAGGCCGCCCGGCTCGACATCAGAATCAGCGCGCCCCGCGTCCGTCGTCGCGCGCGGCACGCCGGCCCCTTCCGCGTGGGTCGCCCCGCCGCTGCCCGACCTGCGCGAGGCGCTGCACACGATTCACGGGTCGATGCTCGGGCAGTGGGTCGACCGCTTCCGCGGGGCCGGCCTTTGGGCCGACCGGTGGGCCAGCCCCGACCTGCTGGCGCAGCTCAACGCCTGCCTCCGCCGGCCGGTCGACACGCTCGTCTGCAACGCGCTGGACCTCGACCCGGCGCTGCCGCTGCAGTCGACGCTCGCCCGCGAGCACGCGGGCGAGATCGTGGCCGGCGTCGCGCTGCTCGCCCGCCTGACCGGCGCGACGACCGCGTGGGTCGTCGTCGAGACGGCGACCGCCGCGCGGGTCGACGCGGGCACCGTCGCGCGGGCCGCGGCCGCGGGCGTGCGGCTCGTGCCGGTCGACAACGAGTACCCGCGGGCCAACCCGACGATCCTGCTCCACGCCCTCACCCGGCGTAAGCTGCCGTACGGCGAACTGCCCACGACCCAGGGCGTGCTCCTGCTCGACGCCGCCGCCGCGATGGCGGTCGGCCGCACCTTCCTCGGCCCCGGCGCAAACCCGGCCGCGGCGGCGGCGGTGCCGATCGCCGTCCACCATGACGGCCGCGCGCACCTGCTCACCTGCCCGGTCGGCGCGTCCCTGCGCGACGTGCTGGCCTTCGCCGGCGTGCCGTGCGAGCACGTGATCCTCCGCACCGGCAGCCCGCTCCGCGACGTGCGCGTCCGCGCCGACGCGGTCGTCGGCGGCAGCGAGTTGACCGTCTTCGTCGCGGGGGACGACGACGACGGCATCCCCGACCCGTGCATCCGCTGCGCGTGGTGCGTCGAGGGATGCCCCGTCCGCATCCAGCCCGCCGCCCTGCTCGAGGCGTCGCAGCGCGACGACCCGGTCATGGCCGAACGCTACGGCCTCCACGCCTGCATCGAGTGCGGCATCTGCAGCTACGTCTGCCCGTCGAAACTGCCGCTGTTGCAGGGCATCCGCGTGCTGCGGGCGCGGGAGAAGTGATTCGCCGGCTGGTGGCAAAAGGCTGAGGAACCCTGCAATCAATTGTGGGCGGCGGCGTCGCCGCTTCGTAAGCCGTCAGCTCGCACGTCGTTCCGTCGCGTCAGACGGGCGAAGCACTTCGATGTGGGCCACATGCAGGTATGAGCAGAACGCGAGGCGTTCCCCCTCCGGCTCCGTCGGATCCGGAAGGGCGAGGATTAGCGAGCGGGCGCTGACAAGTGCCATCTCCGGGTGCATCACGTTGTAGCTTTCGCCGCTGCTCATGACGACGCGGAACGGCTCGAACGGCTTACGCCGGAGAATTTCGCGGAGCGTGTCGGCTGTCATGGCAGCATAGTAACAAGACCGTGCGCCCTATGGCAGACGGAATGGCTATGGGCAGTCTGGAGCCCGGCGCGGTCTGCCCCGACTATCTACAACCATATGGCGGTTGTCGGCGCGTTGGCCGCAGCAGCGGGACGAATCGACCCCGTCGGTGGACGAGATGCCTGGGCGATCTCACCACCTTCAGCGTCGCACCGGCAACACCGAACGTTCGGCTTGCCTGCAGTCCCGACGGACACGATCAACGTCAGGCGGCGGCCTCCGGATTTCCGGGGGCGTGAACTTCCAGTTCCGTCACGAGCAGCATGTCGCGAGAATGCTGAAGCGGTCGTCGTCGCCGTACACGATGAGGCTTCGGCCGGACGGCGAGCGCGAGACGAAATCCTGGTGCTTCACGAGAAAGGAGCGGCCGTCGCCCATGTGGATCGTGAACGGGCGAAAGGGCTGCGCGTGCAGGACGTCCTCGAGTTGCTCGACCATCACGGTCACATCGTACCGCGCAAGCCGGCAGCCGAGAACTGCGGTCCGACCAGCGGTCCGCCGCGTTAAGGCTCCGCCCCACCGCCGCTCACGCCGCGGCGGTTTCGGTTTTGGGGACTTGCATGATCCAGCGGCGGAGTTGGCCGACGTAGCCTTCCCAGGCGGAACTGGCGCCACCGCCCCCTCACGCCGCGGCGGTTTCGGTTTTGGGGACCTGCATGATCCAGCGGCGGAGTTGGCCGACGTAGCCTTCCCAGGCGGAGCTGGCGCGGGTTTTCAGGAACGTGTCGAACAGCGCGTCGGTCGCGCGGCAGAGGTCGCGGAGCAGGCCGATGCGCTCCTCGAAGAGCGTGCGGGCGCTGTCGGCGTCCTCGACGTCGGGGAGCTGCGCGCTGCCGAAGGCGAGCGCTTCGGGGTTGAGCGTCAGCGTGTACTGCTGGCGGTCGGCGTCGAGCACGAGGCCGGCCTTCCGCGGCAGCTTGCCGGTGCGCAGCGCGTCGCGGGCCTCGGGGCCGCGGCTCGGGCCGTCGCCGCGGAGGTTGTCCTTGCCGGTCTGGCCGTACGCGCAGTCGAGGTCGAGGCTGCGGTCGAAGTAGACCGTGACCTCGCCGGCCTGCTCGGTATGGACGATGCTCGTCTTGGCGTCGGCCTCGTGCCAGAGCCACAGGAGGAACTCGTTGCCGAGGAAGTCCTTCGGCTCGGGGCCCTTGGCGACCCACGGGTATTCGGGGTAGACGCTCTCGCCCTCGGGGCCGGGGACGAAGCGTGTCGGCTTGAGGTCCTCGTAGTCGCGCCGCCGGCCGCGCGGCTCGAGCAGGCGCAGCGCGAGCGAGCCGGCCGACAGCGGGACGAGTTGCAGGTCGAACGTGCGCTCGAACAGCTCGGCGAGCTTCTCGAACGCCGCCCCGCCGGCCGAGCAGTAGACGACCGCGCCCGGCACGTCCCACAGCACCGGCAGCAGCTTGCTGCGGCGGAAGCGGCCGGTGCGCATCTCGTCCTCCACCTTCTGGCGGATCGACTCCTTCACCTCCTGCTTCTGCCCCTTGCTGATGAACCCCGACGGGTTGGCGGCGGCGACGGCCTCCTCCTCCATCATCTCGTAGGCCTTCTTCAGCTCGCCGGGCACCTTGTTGGTGTCGACGCGCAGCGCGAAGTGCATCGCGTCGGCGAAGACGTTGTGCTCGAAGCTGAAGTTGCCGTCGAGCACGTGCCGCCCGCCGCTCCACCCGTACTCCACCTCCTCCGGCACGCCGATCTCGCCGGGGCGCAGCGCGTTGGCTTGCAGCTTGTCGATCAGCGCCTGGTCCGGGAGCTTGGGATTCTTGCCGACGACGGCGAAACGGCGGAACGACACGGAACCGGAAGCGAAACCCATGACACTTTCTCCGACAGAACAAGCGGAACGCGGGCGACGTCAGACTGCGGACGTACGGAAACCTCGGACGAGCGAGAGCGAATTGAACCACGGAGTCACGGAGACACGGAGAGAAGACGGAGGGCAGCATCTACGGATGCAAGGCTGGAGGAAGCGTGATGCGCAGAGCATCTCCGTCTGCCATCCTCCATCTTCCGTCCTCGTCTTTACTCCGTGTCTCCGTGTCCCCGTGGTTCCACGCTCCTCGAACCCGCTGGAAGCTCGCCGGAGCCGCGGGCCCGAGCTCCGTCGTCACCGACCAAACCACGACCTGATAAGGGCGGGCGTGCGACAACGTCAACCTTCGCGGGTAATATCGACAAGTCACCCCCAAAGGGCCGACAGCGGATCTTTGCGGCGATAGAATCCCCGGTCCGCACGCGTCTTACCGTGAGCCGGACGCGCCCGCCGCCCATCGCGGGCCGCGATCGGTCCGACGCCGGTCGATAACGCGGCGCTTCGGCGGGCCCCGAGGTCGGACGGACGGCATCACCAAGGAGTCGGTAGTGCAGAGAACGACGACGAGGACGACCACCGTACACGTCACGTGTTGCGCCGTGTTGGCCGCCGCCCTGCTCGCCGGCGGCGCGCGGGCGCAGGTCCCGCCGTCGGCGACGAAGATGCGCGACCGCGACCAGGCGGCCGCGGGGCTGACGCCGGGCATCCAGTCGAAGGGCGCGGGGACGGAGAAGGAATCGGAGGCGGCGGCCGCGAAGGCGGACAAGTCGCCGGCGGCGAAGGAGGCCGAGACGCCCTTCCCGTCGGCCACGCCCAGGGCGGTCGTCGACGTGACGGACCGGATCTTCCCCGCCGTCGTGCGCCTCGACGTGGCGCAGGAGATTTACTCCGAGGGCAAGCGCACGTTCCGCCGCGGGCTGGGCTCGGGCGTGATCATCGACGACGAGGGGCGCGTCCTGACGAACTTCCACGTCGCCGGCCGCGCCGCCGAGATCTACGTCACGCTGTTCAACAAGGAGCGCGTGCCGGCCAAGCTCGTCGGCGACGACCACTGGACCGACCTTGCGATCGTGCAGATGGACATGGAGACGATCCGCAAGCGCGGGATCAAGTTCAAGCACGCCGAGCTCGGCACGAGCGGCGCGCTGATCCCCGGGCAGGACGTGATGGCGATCGGCACGCCGTTCGGGCTGGCGCGCACGATGACGCTCGGCGTCGTGTCGAACAACGAGCGCACGTTCTACCCCGACCCGATGACGATCGACGAGTACGAGACCGGCGACTTCTCCAACTGGATCCAGATGGACACGCCGATCAACCCGGGCAACAGCGGCGGCCCGCTGGTCGACATGACCGGCAAGGTCGTCGGGATCAACACGCGCGGCGGCGGGCAGAACCTGAACTTCGCCGTGCCGATCGACGCGGCCAAGGAGGTGGTCGCCGAGATCCTCGCCACCGCCGGCCCGGACAAGAAGGGCCGCGTCGAGCGCAGCGACCTGGGCGTGGAGTTCAAGCCGCTGCAGGACCTGGAGACGTTCTACGACATCGACATCAACCGCGGCGTGCTGATCAACAGCGTCGACCGCGGGTCGGTCGCCGCCGAGGCGGGCGTGCGGACGCAGGACATCCTGCTCGAGGTGAACGGCAAGCCGACGAACGTGCGGTTCCCCGAGGAGATCGCCCCGGTCCGCCGGATGATCGCCGACCTGCCGATCGGCGCCGACGTGACGATGACGATCAAGCGCGGCAAGGAGACGATCAGCCTCGCGGCCAAGACGCAGAAGCTCGAGGGGGCCGTCGGCGAGGAGAAGGAGCTGAAGGACTGGGGCCTGTCGGTCCGCGACGTGACGCGCACGTACGCGAACGAGAAGCAGCTCGACGACGACCTCGGCGCGGTCATCACCTCGATGAGCACGGGCCAGCCGGCGCAGAAGGCCGAGCTGTTCGAGGGCGACGTGATCCGCAGCGTCAACGGCGAGGCGGTGGAAGACCTCGAACAACTCGCCAAGTTCTACGACGACGCGAAGAAGAAGAAGGACACCCGCGTCCTGCTCGAGATCCAGCGCGGCCGCGGCCAGCAGTCGGCGGTGCTGAAGGTCACGTATTAGTCCAAGGATGAAGTGGGGAGGGATGAAGGATGAAGCGGCCGGCGCGACGAGACGTGATGGCCGCACCGAGGCATCGTGGCCTTTCGTCATCCATCATCCGACGATCGCGTGCCGCTGGTCCCCTCTCCCCTGTACGCGGGGGAGAGGGTTAGGGTGAGGGGCCGAGCGGCGTAAACCGCAACTTCCCCGACGTCCCGGTTCCTTCGGCCGCGCCCACGTCCGGCTCCGCCCCTCACCCCTGCCCTCTCCCCCGCGTACGGGGGAGAGGGAGTGAACCGCTGACTTCTCAACGGAGATTCGATGTTCCGACGTTCCCTCTCGCTACTCGTCGCACTCCTCGTCGCCGCCGGTACCGCTCGCGCGGCGGAGGTGACGCCCGAGCAGGCGCAGAAGCTGTACGCGCAGGTCGGCCCGTCGCTCGTGGCGGTGAAGTACACGTTGACGACCGAGCTGCAGCGGCACGAGTTGATCGGCGCGGGCATCGTGGTCGGGGCCGACGGTCTGGTGATGGCGCCGATGGTGCTGTTCAACGTCCAGATCCCCGACGAGCAGATGCGCGACTTCAAGATCGTCGTGCCGCACGAGGACAAGGACCCGACCGAGCTCGACGCCGTCTTCTACGGCCGCGACGAGCGGACGAACCTGGCGTTCCTCAAGACGAAGGAGAAGCAGGACTGGAAGCCGCTGAAGTTCGAGGAGGGGACCGTGGCGATCGGCGACACGGTGGTGTCGGTCGGGATGCTGCCGCGGGCGGCGAACTACAAGCCGTACTTCATGGAGTCGCAGGTGTCGGCGCTGCTGCGCGGCGAGACGCCGCAGGTGCTCGTGCAGGGCGGGCTGGCGGCGGTCGGGTCGCCGGTGTTCACCACGGGCGGCAAGGCGGTGGGGCTCGTCAGCTTCCAGCAGGGGCAGGTGCCGCTGCTGAACGACCCGCAGAACACGCTGGCCGCCATCCAGCAGCCGCCGACGTTCTTCGTGCCGGCGCGCGACTTCATGCAGAGCTTCGCCGACCCGCCGACCCCCCAGAAGCCGATCGTGCTGCCGTGGATGGGCGTGATGCAGCTCACCGGCGTGAACGAGGCGGTCGCCGAGGTGTTCGGCCTGCAGAACCAGCCGGCCGTGCAGGTGGGCGGCGTGATCCCCGGGGCCGCGGCCGACAAGGCGGGGCTGAAGAAGGGGAACATCATCGTGAAGTTCAACGGCCAGCCGCTCGAGCGCGGCGACGAGGCGAGCGAGCTGCCGCAGATCATGCAGCGCAAGATCATGCGCATGAAGCCGGGCGAGCCGGTCACGCTGTCGGTCATCAGCAAGAAGGGGGAGGCCCCGACCGACGTGAAGATCACGCTCGGCGAGATGCCCCGCCGCCCCAACACCGCCAAGCGGCACTACGCCGAGGACCTGGGGTTCTCGGTCCGCGAACTGGTGTTCATGGACGCCTACGCGCAGCGCCTGCAACCGGACGCCAAGGGCGTGGTCGTCGCCCTGATCCGCCCGCAGAGCGCCGCCCAGACCGGCGGCCTTCAGCCGAACGACATCGTGACCGAACTGAACCGCGAGCCGGTGACCGGCCTCGAGCCGTTCAAGAAGGCGTACGACGATTTCCGCAAGGCCAAGCCGAAAGAGGCGGTCGTGATGGTCGTCCTGCGCGAGGGGACCACGAAGGTGATCCGCCTTGAGCCGCCCCAGTGATCGGCGGAGGAACAGGAGTCTTGCAAAGCCGATTCGGCCGCGTAAAATGCCTCCTGTTCTCGGCGGGCAGATAGCTCAGCTGGTAGAGCACGGCACTGAAAATGCCGGTGTCGCCGGTTCGATCCCGGCTCTGCCCATCCCGACAGGAAGCCCCGGACAACTCGTCCGGGGCTTCTTCGTTTTGCAGCCCAACGCGCGTGCTCGCGTTTCCCGTCATCTCGGCCTGTAATCGCGGAGCGGGTTAAGGGTGAGCGGCCTCACGTCACTATCGACCCCTGACCGGCCGGACCATTCCCGTGCTGTGTGAATCGACATCCCGAGGGGAGCGGTAGCGACCCGAGGGATCTCGGGTTGGGTAGACGCGCACTACTCCACCCCGAGATCCCTCGTCGCTGTCGCTCCTCGGGATGACGGTCGGCGGCGGTATGACGCCACACTGTAAATGTTGTGGCGTACCCGCTCCAGGATGAGTGCACGCGCGGGAACGCTCGCCGATCACGCCGCCGTGTCGTCCGCGTTCGCGCCGGCGTTGGCGTTCGCGGCGATGATCCGGTCGAGCTTTCCGCCGATCGTGTACTGGCGATCGGCCTGGCGGGCGCAGTAGGCGACGAGCGCGGTGAGCACGCTGCCCGCCCGCGGTTGAACAGCGCGAGGAAGTAGGTGCCGTGCGGGATCTCCTCGCGGGAATCGTCGGCCCGAGCTTCCGTCTCGTCCAACGCCCTCGCTAGACGAAATCGCCGCAACCCCGGCGTTGCCAATCCCGACCCCTTCCGATAAGCATTGCGGCACGGGAGAGACGGTCATGGATTTGCAGACACTTCGGTTGAAACTGGCGGGCGCGGGGCAGGAATCGGTCTTGCGGTTTTACGACAAGCTCGACCACGCCGGGCGGGCGAAGCTGTCGGCGCAGCTCGGCGCGCTCGACCCGCAGCAGATGACGCGGCTCGCCGACGAGTACGTGCGGAACAAGCCGGAGATCCACCTGCCGAAGGACATCCGGCCGGTCGAGATCTACCCGCGCGTCCCCGCCACCGAGCAGCAGAAGAAACTCTACCGCGACGCCGACGCCCGCGGCCGGCAGCTGTTGAAGGAGGGGAAGGTCGGCGCGTTCCTCGTCGCCGGCGGCCAGGGGACGCGCCTCGGCTACGACGGGCCGAAGGGCGAGTACCCGGTCACGCCAATCAAGAGCAAGCCGCTGTTCCAGGTCTTCGCCGAGCAACTGCTCGCCCGCTCGCGCGACGCGGGGAAGACGATCCCGTGGTACGTGATGACGAGCGAGGTGAACGACGCCCCCACCCGCGCGTTCTTCAAGAAGAACGCCTACTTCGGCTACAACCCCGCCGACGTCTTCTTCTTCCAGCAGGGGATGATGCCCGCGTTCGCGATGGACGGGCGCATGCTGCTGGAGACGCGGGACAGCCTCGCCCTTTCCGCCGACGGTCACGGGGGAAGTCTGCGGGCGCTGAAGCGCACTGGCGCGCTCGACGACATGCAGCGGCGCGGCGTCGAGCACCTGTCCTACTTCCAGGTCGACAACCCGCTCGTCTATTGCGTAGACCCGCTGTTCCTCGGCCTCCACGACCTCACCGGCAGCGAGATGAGCAGCAAGACGGTCCCCAAGGCCGGCCCGCTCGAGAAGGTCGGCAACTTCGTGGTGGGCGACGGCGTGCTGCAGGTGATCGAGTACAGCGACCTGCCGGAAGAACTGGCGAGGCAGACGGCGGCCGACGGGTCGCTGCGGTTCAACGCCGGGTCGATCGCGATCCACGCGCTGCGCGTCTCGTTCATCGAGCGGCTCAACGCCGGCGGCGAATTAAAGCTGCCGTGGCACCGGGCGGAGAAGAAGGTCGGGCACGTCGACGAGGCGGGCAACGCCGTCAAGCCCGACAAGCCGAACGCGGTGAAGCTCGAGCAGTTCGTGTTCGACGCGATCCCGCTGGCGAAGAACGCGATCGTGCTGGAGACCGACCGGGCCGAGGAGTTCAGCCCGGTGAAGAACGCCGAGGGGACCGACTCCCCCGCCACCTGCCGCCGCGACCAGATCCGCCGCAACGCCCGCTGGCTCCGCGCCGCCGGCGTCGCAGTGCCCACGAAGGACGGCGAGCCCGACGCCACGATCGAGATCAGCCCGCTCTACGCCGCGGCCGAGGACCAGTTGAAGGAACGCGGCAACCTGCCGAAGCACATCCGCAACGGCGCGGCGATCTACTTCGGCAGCAACGGGGTGGAGGGGGACGTCTGAGGCACGCCGCCGGGGCGGGAGGTCGGCGAGCCGACCTGTTTCGCCGGCGGCCACTCCGGCGTCGCCCACTCGGTTTGAAGCGGCTTCCTCGGGCGTGATCGGCGGGAACTTCTCTTGCTGCTCCGCGTTGCACCACAACCGGCCCGACCGCCGGTCGTACATGAGGTAGAGCGACTCCCCGCCCGGCAGTTCCGCTTCCGGCCGCACGTTAAACTTCCTCCCGATCAGCAGGAAGCGTTGGCCATCGGTCGACCAGACGATTCGTTCGGTCCCGGGCGGCCGGCCTTCGTCGGGTGATTCGAAGATCGTTTGCTCCTCCAGGCTGTCCGTCAGTCGGATTCGGAGCCGGAAGTTCCGGTCGAGCTTGAACGCGCCGCCGATCTCCACGAGCAGGACGGCCACGCGGTCGTTCGGCGATAGCGAGGTGAGGGTTACCGTCTCAAATGGTTGGAGTTGCACGTAGACCCAGCCGACCATGCCGATCAGCAGCGCGAGCAGTGCGATGAGTACGCCACGATTTCCCACGCTTCACCCGCCTTCCGTCATTCGTAGCCGGTCATCCTGCGTGTCCGCATCCTTTTTCCAAGCCCACAACCCCGACGGCCGATAAATCGTATGAGTGCGGTCGCCCCCGTGGTTGATTCGCGCTACCCGCGTTGTTACGCTCCCGCCCGAGTTCGGCACGGATGCCGGCTCGTCCCAGCGTGGCGGCTGCCGCCACACAGCGGCGCGGTGAGACGGCGTGCCGACCCGGCACGCCCACGGGGAAGGGATATCCCACATGCTCCTGCACAGCCTCCTCAAGCAGTTCGACCCCAGCTTCCGCTCACCGGCATCCCGAACGTCGAGATCGGCGGCGTCCGCGAGGACAGCCGCCAGGTCCGGCCCGGCGACCTGTTCATCGCCCGCCCCGGCCTCAACGCCGACGGCGCGAAGTTCGTTGAAGACGCCCGCGCCCCGCGGCGCGGTCGCGATCCTGTCGCAGGGCCTCGCCGCCGGCGCGGCCAAGGGGGGCCTGCCGCACGTGGTCGTGAAGGACGCGGCGGTCGTGTCGTCGCTCCTGGCCAACCTCCGCCACGGCCAGCCGAGCAGCAAGGTGCGTGCTGGGCGTGACCGGGACCAACGGCAAGACGACCGTCACCTACCTCGCCCGCCACCTGCTGGCCAAGGCGAACAACCGCTGCGGGATGATCGGCACGGTCGAGGTGGACGACGGCCGCACCCGCCACGAGGCGACGATGACCACGCCCGGCGTGCGAGATCGCCGACCTGCTCGCGTCGATGCGCGACAAGGGGTGCCGCGCGCCGCGATCGAGGTCTCGAGCCACGCCCTCGACCAGGGCCGCGTCGCGGGCGTCGGCTTCGCGGGGGCGGCGTTCACGAACCTCAGCGGCGACCACCTCGACTACCACAAGACGATGGACAACTACGCCGCCGCCAAGGCCCGCCTGTTCGCGTCGCTCGACGCGTCGGCCGTCGCGGTGGTCAACGGCGACGACAAGTGGTCCGAGCGCGTCCTGCGGGACTGCCAGGGCCGCGTCATCCGATTCGGCTTCGGCAAGGCCGCCGACTACCGCGCCAGCGGCGCGGCGTACACGAGCGACGGGTGCACGTTCACGCTCCACACGCCCGACGGCAAGGCCGAGGTGAACCTGCCGATGCTCGGGCGGCACAACGTCGAGAACGCGCTGGCCGCCGCCGCCCTCGTCGGCGAGACGTTCGGCCTGACCGCCCAGCAACTCGCCAACGGCCTGCGCGACGCGCGCACGGCGCCCCTGGCCGCCTCCAGGCGGTGCGGGCCGGGCAGCCGTTCTCGGTGCTGGTCGATTACGCCCACACCGACGACGCGCTGGAGAACGTGTTGACCGCCCTGCGCCCGCTGACGCGCGGCAAGCTCCGCGTCCTGTTCGGCTGCGGCGGCGACCGCGACCGCACGAAGCGGCCGCGCATGGCCCGCACGGCCGAGCGGCACGCCCACGCGGTCTACCTCACGAGCGACAACCCGCGCACCGAGGACCCGGTCGCGATCCTGGAAGACGTGAGGAAGGGCTTCTCCGCCGCCGGCGCCCGGTCGGCCGTGATCGAGGCGGACCGCCGGGCCGCGATCGGTCGGATCATCGCCGACGCGGAACCGGGCGACGTCGTGCTGATCGCGGGCAAGGGGCACGAGAACTACCAGGAGATCGACGGGCACCGGCACCGCTTCGACGACGTTGAGGAGGCCACGCGGGCGCTGCAGGCGCAGTCCGCCGCCGCGGCGTGAGCGGGTGACCTGGCGCCGGGATGCGCGGGATCGTCGCTGGCGCCTTCGCGATCGAAGTGGCGCACGGCGCAGGATCGCGAAGGCGCGAGCGGCGCTCGAACGGTGCGAGGAAGTCCCGGGCGCGTCGCGCGAGTCGCGGGATCGGCGCGCGGCTCGAAGCGCGCGGGCAGGACGCCCGCCCGCGTGACCGACAGGTCTGTCTCACCGCTCCCGTGAGCGCGAGCAGGACGTTCGCCTTACGCCCATGAAACCACTCTCGCTCCAAGACGTTCGACAGGCCGTCGCCGGCAAGTCGCTCGCGCCGCTCGGGCCGGGCGTGCCGAAGGTCGAGGCGGTCTGCACCGACACGCGGGCGATGCGGCCGGCGTCGCTGTTCGTCGCGCTGCGGGGCGAGAACTTCGACGGGCACGGCTACCTCCGCCAGGCCGCCGCCGGCGGCGCGATCGCCGCCGTAGTCGACACCGCCCCCGCCGACGCCGCCCCCGCCGACGCCCCGCCGGAGCTGTATTTGATCCAGGTGGCCGACACGCGCGTCGCGCTCGGGAAGCTCGCCAAGCGCGTGCGGCAGGACCTGCGCGGCAAGGTGATCGCGGTCGCCGGGTCGAACGGCAAGA
Source organism: Phycisphaerae bacterium (assembly GCA_030448225.1). Next base: position 23,487 of record JAUJNJ010000055.1, on the reverse strand, counting down.
CGAGCACGAAGCACCTCGTCCACGCGGCCCTCGGCGGCAACCCGGCGGAGAAGGCGGTGGGCCTGCGCCTCCGCGGCACGATCTCGCCCAAGAGCTTCAACAACGACATCGGCGTGCCGCTCACGGTCTTCGCCGCCGACCCGGCGCACGACTACCTCGTGCTGGAGATGGGCACGAACCACCCCGGCGAGATCCAGCCGCTGAGCGAGATGGCCCGGCCGGACATCGCGGTGATCACGAACATCGGCGCCGAGCACCTCGAGGGCCTCGGCGACCTGATCGGCGTCCGCCGCGAGAACGCCAGCGTCGTGCTCGGCCTCAACCCCGGCGGCATGCTCGTCGTCAACGGCGACGACCCGGGGCTGCTCGAGGCGGTCGCGCAGTACCGCGGGCAGCGGCTGACGTTCGGGTTCGACCCGAAGAACGACCTGTTCGCCACCGACGTCCGCTGCGACGAGGCGGGCGTCCGCTTCCGCCTCAACGGCAGCCGCCGCGAGGTGTTCGTCCCGATGCTCGGCCGCCACACCGCCGCCAACGCACTGGCCGCGATCGCGGTGGCGCGGAAGATGGGCGTGCCCGAGGAGCAGGTCTTCCACAACCTCTCGACCGCCAAGGGCCCGGAGATGCGGCTGCAACTGCAGCGCGTGAACGGCATCGCGCTGCTGAACGACGCGTACAACGCCAACCCGCACTCGATGATCGCCGCGCTGGAGACCGTCGCCGCCCTGCCGCCGCAGCAGGGCCGCCGGGTGGCGGTGCTCGGCGAGATGCGCGAACTCGGCCCGGCGAGCGACCGGTACCACCGCGAGGTCGGGGAGTTCGCCGCGGGGTGCAAGCTCGACCTGCTCGTCTGCGTCGGCCGCGGCGCGTCGCACATCGCCGAGGGCGCGCTGTCGCGCGGGCTGCCGGCGGCGTCGATCCGCAGCTTCCCCGACTCGGCCGCGGCGGCCGCGGAACTCAAGGGCGAGTTCCGCGCCGGCGACCTCGTGCTGCTGAAGGCGTCGCGTGCCGTGCGGCTCGAAGCGGTCGCCAGCGCGCTCGCGTGAACCGCGCTTCCCCTTTCGACCCCGTTTGCCGATGACGATGACTTGGGGTAAAGAGGGCCGCGCCCCCGTGTGATCCTCGTGCGCGCGCCGAGGGCCGGGTCGTCGTCGACCGTTGCCTCGCGCGTCCGCGCTCACGCCCGCCGACGCGGCGACGCCGCGCGGCAATCGCGCGGGTGGAAGGGCCCTTCGCCCCCGGGCGGGCGACCCGGAGATTCGGCGCACGGGCGCACGACACGTTACGCCGCGACACCTCATGCTCTTCCTGCTCGTCAAGCACTACCTCCCCTGGCTCGAAGACCACGGCGCCGGCTTCTTGCGCGTCTTCAACATGGTCACGTTCCAGTCGGCGGTGGCCGTGCTGGTGAGCTTCGTGCTCGTCGTGGCGCTGGGGCCGCGGTTCATCGCGTGGCTGCGGCTGCAGAAGATCGGCGACAACCCGAACTTCGGGCAGGCCGACGTCGACAAGATGATGGAGGGGAAGAAGGGGACGCCGACGATGGGCGGGGCGCTCATCATCGCGTCGATCGCGACGACGACCCTCCTGCTGGCGGACCTCGGCAACTTCTACGTCAACATGGCGATGGTCTGCCTCGTGTGGCTCGGCGGGGTCGGCGCGACCGACGACTGGCTGAAGCTCACCGCCGCCCGCCGCGGCACCGGCAGCCGGCAGGGCCTGACCGGCCGCGAGAAGCTCGCGTTCCAGATCGGCCTGGCGCTGATCCTCACGTACTTCACCTACCGCTACGGCCAGAACATCCCCGAGGCCACGCGCTTCTACTTCCCGTTCGTGAAGAACTACTGGGTCGCGCTCCCGCTCTGGCTGTACATGCTGATCGGCACGCTCGTGATGACCGGCACGTCCAACGCCGTCAACCTCACCGACGGCCTCGACGGCCTCGCCGCCGGGTGCATGGCGCTCGTCGGCTTCGCGTTCCTCGTCCTCTCCCTCTTCGTCGGCATCCGAGAGCTGGCGGCGTACCTGCTCCTCCCCTTCATCGAGGGCCCCAACGGCGCGGGCTCGACCGGGCAGATGGCGGTCGTCGCCGGCGCGATCACCGGGGCCTGCCTCGGGTTCCTCTGGTACAACTGCAACCCCGCCCGCGTCTTCATGGGCGACACCGGCTCCCTCGCGCTCGGCGGCCTGATCGGCTACCTCTCGATCGTGATCCGCCAGGAACTGATGCTCTTCCTCGTCGGCGGCATCTTCGTCTTCGAGGCGATCTCGGTCCTGATCCAGGTGAGCTACTTCAAGTACACCCGCATCCGCTTCGGCCAGGGCCGCCGGGTCTTCCTGATGGCCCCCGCCCACCACCACTTCCAGAAGAAGGGGTGGACCGAGGCGCAGGTCGTCGTCCGCTTCTGGCTCATCGGCGCGATGCTGGCGGCGATGGCGCTGGCGACGGTGAAGCTGCGGTAGGACTGGCTGACGGACAGTCAACCTGCCGATCTTAACCGTCGGCGCCCCGCATCCTCTCCACCGATTCCCGCCCTCCGGACCTTCCCTCAAGCCGCGTTCCGGCCAAGCCCGATAACAGCCGTAATGGAAGCTTCGATCTACCGGATGCGGCTTCGCGACGTGCTGGCGGTGTGCGTGTTGTCGCTGCTGTGCCTCGGCGTGCTGATGGTGCAGTCGGCGGCGTCGAACGTGACCGGCCAGGTCGGGTGGGAATGGTCGCAGCGCGGCACCAAGCACCTGGTCTACGCCGGCCTGGCGGTCGCGATGTTCTTCGGGGCGGGAAACCTGAACTACAAGAACCTCGCCCGCCGCGACGCCCCGCTCTGGCGGTCGCCGGCCCTGTGGGCGCTGGCGGCGGCGGCGCTGACGTGCGTGCTGGTACTCGTCCCCGGGATCGGGCGGGAGGTCAACGGTGCGCGGCGGTGGATCCTGCTCGGGCCGATCCAGGTGCAGCCGTCAGAACTGGCCAAGTGGGGGACGGTCCTCTTCCTCGCCTGGTGGCTCGCCCGCCGGCCGGTGAACCTCGACCGCTTCGGCGGGTTCTTCGTCACGCTCGTCCCGGTCGGGATGATTTGCCTCCTCGTCGTCATCCAAGACTTCGGTACCGCGGCCCTGATCGGCCTGTGCTCGGTCACGATGCTGCTCGCCGGCCGGGTGAAGCTGTGGCACCTGGCGGTGGTGATCCCGCCGGCGCTGGCGGCGGCGCTGTGGTTCGTGATGAGCGAGGAGTATCGCTGGCGCCGGATGACCGCGTTCGTCGACCCCTACGCCTCGCCTCAGGGCGAGGGGTATCACATGATCCAGAGCCTCCTGAGCTTCTCGACCGGCGGTTTGTTCGGGCGCGGCCTCGGCAACGGCGTGCAGAAGCTCGGCTACCTGCCGGAGGACACGACCGACTTCATCTTCGCCGTGATCTGCGAGGAACTCGGCATCTTCGGCGCGATGCTGACGGCCGCGCTGTACCTCGGCATCCTGTTCGTCGCCTGGCAGGTGATCCGCCAGAAGCGCGACACGTTCGGCCGGCTGCTCGCGTTCGGCATCGCGTCGATGATCGGGCTGCAGGCCGTCATCAACATGGCGGTGGCGACGGTGAGCGTGCCCACCAAGGGCCTGTCGCTGCCGCTCGTCAGCGCCGGCGGCAGCGGGCTGATCATCACCTGCGGCGCGCTGGGGCTCTTGTACAGCATCACCCGGTTCGGCCATGATGAGGAGGTCGCGCTGGAGCCGTCGTACACGTTGCCGGAACAACCGGACATGGCGGCGACGACCCTACTCCGGCCCGCGGCGTGAGGGCGATGGGTGCTCCGTGGCGAGCGAGAAATGATGCGATCGAGACGTGACGAGTGACGAGTGATCCGTGAATACGTCCGGCGTACCGGGGTGCGTGCCCGTCTCGTTTAGCCGCCGTTCGACGAACGGCGCTTCGGAAGGACGCGAGGCACGAAACGGAGCGCACCGCAGACCAGGTGCAAGGCTGATCGGTCCACCTAAGTGACGCGTCGTTCCGAGCCGCTTCACGCACCACTCGTCACTCGTCACGCGAAGCGAACAACGTCGCCCCGTTCCCGACCACTGTATTGAATCAAACGATGCCCGACTCTCCCCACACCCTCTTCCTCGCCGGCGGCGGCACCGGCGGCCACCTCTACCCGGGCATCGCGGTGGCCGAAGCGATGCGGCACCTCGTGCCGGACGTGAAGCCGGTCTTCCTCTGCACGAACCGCGAGATCGACCGCGTCATCCTCGAGTCGACCGGGTTCGAGTTCATCCCCCAGCCGGTCCTCCCGCTCCCGTCGGTCACGAACGTCGGCGGGCTGCTGAAGTTCTGGAAGAGCTGGCGCGAGACGAAGGACCTCGTCCGCGGCATCTTCAAGCAGCGCCGGCCCGTCGCCGTCCTCGGCCTCGGCGGCTATGCGGCGGGCGTGGCGGTGCGGGTGGCGGCGCAGCGGAAGATCCCCACGTCGGTGCTCAACCCCGACGTCATCCCGGGCAAGGCGAACAAGTACCTCATGCAGCACGTCGGCGCGATCTGCTGCCAGTTCGACGTGACGGCCGACTACGTCTCGGGCTCCGAGCGGAACAAGCTGCACGTCACCGGCTGCCCGATCCGCACCGACATCCGCGAGCTACCCGCCCGCGAGGCCGCGACGAGCGCCTTCGGGCTCGACCCGATGCTGCACACGCTCGTCGTCACCGGCGCGTCGCTCGGCGCGCACCGTGAACGAGGCTGCGCTCGACGATGCTGAGCGACGTGACGCTCCGCGGGTCAGGCAGATCCTGCACCCTGACCGGCCGCGAACATGCCGACAGCGTCCGCGACGGCTACCGCGACCTATCGGTCGCCGCCCGCATCATCGACTTCACGCCCGGGATGGCGGACGTGTGGTCCGTGGCCGACCTGGCGCTTGAGCGCCCGGCGCCAGCAGCTGCGCGGAGCTGACCGCGTGCGGCGTGCCGTCGATCCTGATGCCCTACCCGTTCCACAAGGACCAGCACCAGCGGCTGAACGCCAAGGTGTTGAGCGACGCGGGGGCGGCGGTGCTGGTCGACGACGAAAAGGATCGCCGCGCGAACGCCGACAAGCTGCGGCCCGTACTGCAGTCGTTGCTCTACGACCTCGACCGCCGCCGCGCATGGCCGACGCCGCCAAGGCCCTCGGCAAGCCCGACGCCGCCGGGGCGGTGGCGAAGGTCGTGACGGGAATGATGGGGAACGGAATGCAGGGCGTAGTGCGTAGTGCGTAGTGCGTAGTGCGTAGTGCGTAGTGCGTAGTGCGTAGTGCGTAGTGCGTAAGAAAATATAGGCGGCGTTGCGGCATTTTTCCTTTTTCAATGGAAAATGCCTTGAGCGAGTCGCGAACGGATTCGCGTGTCGCCGCCCCCGCCGGCGGCGCCGCCGCGCCGGCGCCGCTCGGTAAATCGTTCCCGTACAACGCCACCGCCAGCCGCTTCGCCGGCCGGCGGGTCCACTTCATCGGCATCGGCGGGTCGGGGATGAGCGGGCTGGCCCGCATGCTGCTCGACTGCGGCGCGTTCGTCAGCGGCTCGGAGCCCAGCCCCAACCCGCAGACGTTCGACCTCACGAAGCACGGCGCCACGATCACCCGCGACCAGAGCGGCCAGCAACTGTTCCCCGGCGTCGACCTCGTGGTCCGCACCGCCGCGGTGAAGGACGACAACCCCGAGTACCTCGCCGCCCGCCGCCACGGACTGCGCGTCGTGAAGTACGCCGAGCTGCTCGGCCTCGTGATGCAGGAGCGGTACGGCGTGGCCGTCGCGGGGACGCACGGCAAGTCGACGACGTCGGCGATGATCAGCTACGCGCTGATCCGCTGCGGCGCCGACCCGAGCTTCGTCATCGGCGGCACCGTCCCCCAGCTCGGCGGCGGCGGGAGCCGCTCGGGCGGCGGCAAGGCGTTCGTCGCCGAGGCGTGCGAGTTCGACCACAGCTTCCACGCGCTCTACCCGCGCGTCGCGATCGTGACGAACATCGAGGAGGACCACCTCGACTGCTACAGCGGCATCGAGGAGATCGTCGGCTCGTTCCGCACGTTCCTCCGCCTCGTGCCCACCGACGGGCTGATCATCGCCAACGGCCAGGACGCGCGCGTCGGCGAGGCGGTCGCCGGGCTGGCGACGCGCGTCGAGTGGGTCGCGCTCGACCGCGAGGCGACGTGGAGCACGCGGATGGCCGGCATCGAGCACGGGTGCCCCCGCGGGCACGTGCTGCACAACGGGCGGCAGGTCGCGACGCTGCGGATGTCGGTCCCGGGCGAGCACAACCTGTTCAACGCGACCGCCGCGGTCGCCGCCTGCGCGGCGTGCGGCGTCGACCCGTCCGACGCCGCCGACGCGATCGGCGCGTTCACCGGCGTCGACCGGCGGATGACCGAGATGGGCCGCTACAACGGGGCGACGGTCGTCGACGACTACGGCCACCACCCCACCGAGATCCGCGCCACGCTCAAGGCGCTGCGCGAGCGCTACCAGCCGGGCCGGCTGCTGTGCGTCTTCCAGCCGCACCAGCACAGCCGCACGCGGTTCCTGCTGAACGACTTCGCCACGAGCTTCGCCGCCGCCGACGAGACGATCGTGCCCGACATCTACTTCGTGCGCGACAGCGAGGCCGAGCGGTCGAGCGTGCACGCGGAAGACCTCGTGGGCCGCGTCGTCGCCAACGGCCAGCGGGCGCGTCACCTGCCGCAGTTCGACTCGATCGTCGACTACCTGCGCGGCGAGGTGCGCGGCGGCGACCTCGTCGTGACCATGGGCGCCGGCGACGTCTGGCAGATCGGGCGCGACCTCGTCGTCGCTTGAGGTGCGGCGCGGGAGTCGCTGCTGCTGCCGCGCGGCAAGGTGCTCCCGCAGGGTTTGGGGGTGGATGATCCACCGGCTCGAAAGCTCCCGGACCCCGTCAACCCTCCGGGCGCATCTGATAGCCGCGGGCGGAAGACCGTCGGTCCTCCGTGGAAGACCTCGGGCTTCCGCCCGAGGCTATCAGGTGCAGACCGCGGGCTTGATCCGACTCGTGCGCCCGATTGCTTCGCAACAGGTTGTCAGAGATCCTCCGCTCCTTCCGCGCCGGACGAGTGGGTCCCGCCGAAAATCTGGCAGAAGCGCCGCGCGGCCGCTGGTGGATGAGCCGGGGTCGCTGCTAAGTTATCGCGGCCGCCGCCCCGGCCGCGCCCGCGCGCGTCCCCCGCGCGGCCGAGGATGGCGACGACGAACGGACGTACCGCAATGACCATGCAGCTCGCAAGCCCCTTCTCCGGCCTGTCGGACTACGTCGAAGAGCACGTGCCGCTGGCGAAGTTCACCTGGTACAAGATCGGCGGCCCCGCCCGCTGGTTCATCCGGCCACGCAGCCTCGACGAACTGCGCGGCGCGATGGCCCGATGCGCCGAGAACGGCATCCCGGTCTACGTGCACGCGCCCTATCTCGTGAACTTCGGCTCCCCCAGCGATGCGACGCTGACCCGCTCGGTCGCCGCCGTCGAGCACGCGCTGCGCCGCTGGGCCTTGGCGCGAACGTGCTGGTGAACGACGACGGCGTCGACGCGCGGCCTTCCGCCTCGACCACGAGCACCGCGCTGCGTGAAGTTCGAGAAGAACCGCGCTCGAGATCGGCTCCGGCGTCGACATGCAGAAACCGTTGCTCCGCACGGTCCGCCAGGGGCTCGCGGGGCTCGAGTGTCTCGCCGGCATCCTCGGCGCACGGTCGGCGGCGTGGCATCCGCATGAACGCCGGCGGGAAGTTCGGCGACATCGCCGTGGTCGTCGCTGCTGGTGACCGTGATGACCAGGAGGGTACGGTCTCGAGCCGCTGGCGCAAGGACGACCTCGTCTTCGATCACTGCAGCACCAACATCTCCGCCAAGTTCATCTCGTTGAGTTCGAGCCCGACGAGGAGGACCCCGGCGGCTNGAAGGGTCCACCGAAGGGACCGAAGAATCCTGGTCCTGAGAGCTGGGCTCTTCGGTCCCTTCGTGGACTCTTCGGGGCTCGGCGCTGTTCCAGACCCACCCGCCTGCCATGCCGGCTTTGACGGACGTGACGCCCGCCCGCTGCCGTGCCCGGGTCAGCGTCGTCTTGGCGATCCCGTCCGCGGCGGCGGCCTTGATGGCGTCTCCGGCTCGGGCCTGACCTCCACTGCGGGTCAGGTAGTCGATCAGCCAGTCGGCGGCCTCGTCCCGTTCGGTGCGGTCTTCGTCGTCGCCGTACCGGCCGAGTAGGTCCCGGGACTGGTGTGCGGTGGCGCCGAGCCACTCGACCCGGGCGCAGCCGTGCTCGGGGCTGTCGACGAGCTGGTAGGCCAGGGCACCCGGCATCGCGGCAAGGTTGCTCTTCGTCACGGCCAGGACGCGGCGGCCTTCGTCGTCCGGGTCGTGCGCGGCGAGCAGGGCCGCACGGGCCGCACCGACGATGCCGATCGAGCCGCCACCCCGGTACAGCGGGTTCCCTCCGGTGGCCTTGTTCAGGTGCCGCAAACGCAGCAGGCCGGCGCCGGTGCGTTCGGCCCACCCGGACAGCACGGCCCGCACGGAGCGGCTGTCCGGGTCCCGGTGGCTGTGGCGGGTCGCGAGCGGGTTCGGGGGCGGCACGTTCGTGGGGTTGCAACACGTGCGCCGCAGGGCGGGGCGCCGCTCTTCGAGCGGCGGCTCAACGACACTGGATGATCGACGTCTGTTCGTCCTTCGAGTGCGAAAGGCGAGCACGCATCAGAAAGCGGCGTGACACGCGCCGTTCCGATCACCTTCACGTCGCCATTGATGTCGGCGCCACGGCGTGGCCCGCACGCTTGCGCGGGCGGGACCCTGGCGTCGGACCGCTCCTCAATCGCGCTCGCCCACCCGTCACGCCGGGGTTCGCGTGGTTCCTCCCTAAGTCATCTCCTCACGCTTCGTTGCAGTCGGCGCGGCTAGCCGTCCGATAAGGGGACCGGGGAGATGTCGGCCCGGCTGCCCGGTTTTCGGCGGCCGATCGGCGCGCGACGTCTCGCCGCACCTTATGGCGAAGTCGAAAAAGTCCAAGTTCGATCCCGAACGTGCCGCCCTCATCCGGCGGGTGTCGATCCACGCCGGCCTGGCGCTGCTGTTCCTGTGCGGCGGCGCGGCGGCGCTGCACTTCACGCGGCAGTACGTCGAGCGCAAGGTCGTCTACCCGAAGCGGCCGCCGTCGATCGTGCTGAAGCACCGGCCGATCTGGATGACCGACTTCCTCGCCCAGCAGATCGCCGAGTCGATCCGCCCGGCGGGCATCCAGTCGACGTTCGACAAGCAGATGCTCGCCGACCGCGTGAAGCTCCTGAAGACCAACCCGTGGATCCGCACGGTCCGCCAGGTCCGCCGGGCGTACGGCGAGCGGCCGGGCGACATGCTCGAGATCGATTGCGACTTCCGCTCCCCCGTCGCACTGGTAAAGTGGCGCGACGACTACTGGTACGTCGACGCCGCCGGCGTGAAGCTGCCCGAGCGGTTCACCGCCGCCCACCTGCCGCGGCTGATGTTCGGGCAGGACCGCCACACGCACATCCGCGTGATCGAGGGCATCCGCCGGCCGCCCCCGCAGGCGGGCCGCCCCTGGGGCGGCGACGACCTCAAGGCCGGGCTGGCGCTGGTCGGCCTGCTGTACGGCAAGCCGTTCACCGACGAGATCACCAAGGTGCGGGTGGAGAACTTCGGCGGGCGGCACGACGCGCGCGAGGCGCAGCTCGTGCTCGTCACGAAGTACAACACCGAGGTCCGCTGGGGCGGGCCGATCGACGCGACGCACAAGTTCATCGAGGTGAGCGTCGCGCAGAAGATGGACTACCTCCACCGCGTGCACGCCGAGTTCGGCCGGATCGACGCGAGGCAGCCGTGGATCGACATCCGATTCGACAAGATCACCTACCCGAGCCCGGACTCGATCGTCCAGCAGGCGAGCACGCAGCCTTGACCGGGGCCGGCGGTGCCGAGCGACCTCAGCCAAATCCTGCACGCCCGCACGGCGGCCCGGCCCTGCCGTTGCTCGCGTGGCTGGGCCCCCAAGTGGCGGCGCTCGCGGCCACGACGAGCCGGGTGCCGCTGTGGGCGAAGTACCCGGCCACCGGAGAAGACTTTGCCTTCGCCACCGTGCTGTGCGCCCAAGTCGTCGGATCGGCCCTGCTCTTCCCCCTGCTGCTCCGGGATCGCCTCACGGCCGTGATGGTGATCGGCTCGGCTTGGCCGATGACGCTGATCGCCGGGGCGATCTCATCCGTACCGGTTGAGTTGGTCGTTCGCTCGGCGGTATACCTCTCCGCCTGGTTGATCACCCTTGCCGCATGGACGGTTGTGCTTCGCCCGCCAATATTCCACCTCCCAGCCGTTGCGGTCGCGACCGCTTTGGCCTTTGCGCACCCCCTCGTCCTGTACCTCAACGCCGACTTCGGCGAGGCTTCGGGGGCCGTCGCCGTACCGTTCAGCCCGCTCTTATTCGTTCTTCCGGCCGCGCATGGACCTCACCACGCGTCCTGGATCTTGCTCATCATCCTCACAATCGCTGCGGCTGGCGTCAGGCTTAAGTCTCGCCTCTGCCGGTAGCTAGCTCAGCCCGCCTGCTCCGACCGGGCTCAGCCAGCCCGCTCCGGGCACCATCCTGTCAACAGCTTATCCACAGTCGGCGCTCACATTGCGAAGCGTTGATACAACATCGTGAAGGGGGCGCAACCATAAAGCTCGATGTCGTCAGGACCTAGGGACTTCCTTTCCCAGAACTTGAAATAATGTTCCCACGTCGGCAATTTTCAAGTTGCAGAAGTGGGTCGATGTGGTAGAAAAACCCACGTCGTCGTGATGAATGGAACGTGAGACCTTGCGGCACCCAGTTCTTTACGGCGAGTACGAACTGACGATCGACGACAAGAGTCGTCTGCTCATCCCGTCGGAGGTCCGACGGTCGATCGTGCCGGACGTCCACGGCGAGGCGTTCTTCCTCGTGCCCGGCGTCAACCGCGTGCCGTGGTTCTACCCGGAGCGGTATTACGAGGAACTCGTCGCCCGGGCGCCGCAGGAGATGACGCCCGCGCTCGACCTGCTCGCGTTCGACCAGTTGCACTTCGCAAGGGCGAGCCGGGTCGAGCCTGACAAGCAGGGACGGATCCTGGTGCCCGACAAGACGCTGAAGCGGTCGGGCATCAAAAAAGAGGTGACGCTGATCGGCGTCCGCGATCACCTCGAACTCTGGAATCGCGAGGAGTGGGACGCCTACCGGGAGCAGTTGGAGCAGCGGAGCGCGGAGATCGCGAACGCCGCCCGACACCTTCGCCAGTCACCGGAGCGGGCCGCCGAGCGGACCCCGGGGATCGCGGAGAGCCGGTAACCGAATCACGTTTGTTCCGAACCACAGGGGTGCCGGCCTGGGAAGAGCCCGGCCCCCGCGTGCGAAGCGAATGGGCCGTCGCCATCGAGGGCGGCGGAGTGCTCAGAGAGGCACCTCAGGGACGGTGGGTCTCTCCACACAAGGATGTTTGAGCGGTTGCGCAAGCGACCAAACCCGTACAGGGGTTGGCGGCACGGAAGCTCCGCGCCTGTACAGGGATGATCCGCACCCCGGCACGGACGGCCGGGACTGCACGCCTTCGGCGGAGCCGTCGGCGGCGGTCATTCGGCACGGAGGCCGAAACGCGGATCGGTTCTGACTTGATCGCCGTCATGCCCGCGGAGGCGGGTAAGCGGCGGTCGCCGACTGGCGCACTGAGGCGGCGCACGGGTTGTGGAGCCGCCCCATTGCACCGGTTTTCGTACCGGCCCATCCGCCGGCCGCTGTTCGTGTCGCCGGGCAAAGGATTGCCCGACGGTTCGAGCAGCGGTCTGCGGGTGGCGTTGGGAAAGATCGTCGCGAGGCGCGGCAGACGTCGTCCGCCGCCGGCCGGGATGGCCGGACAACTTCGCGACGCAGAGGTTCACGCGATACTGTGGAGCCGTCTCACGGACGGGGCCCTCGCCTGGGATCGAGGGGGTAGGATGCCCGGCTCTGCCGTATCGTTATCGTGGATGTACAAACCGGTCGGCGCGGACGCCGATGTCCTGATCCAAGAGAACGACCGCCTCACTTCGATCTTCCGCCATTTCCGCCGCAGAAGTGTTCCTGCCTTCTCGCGTGCGTCGTCTGGGAACGCCGCACGGCCGCACATCTGAAACACGGTGATAGCCCACCCGCATTTCCGTCAGTGTAACAAGGCCCGAACATCTCCCACTATGTCACTCTAGCAACCTATTTGCAAGGCAAAAATTGCCCGCCTAAGTTGCCGTCCTCATGCAGCTTCCCCCCACCGGCCACGACCCGGTTCTCCTGCGGGAGACCATCGGCACACTCGCCCCCGCGCCCGGGAAAATTTTCGTCGACTGCACGCTCGGCCGCGGCGGGCACGCGGCCGCCGTCGCCGAACACCTCGGGCCGACCGGCCTGCTGATCGCGATCGACGCCGACCCGCGCAACCTCGAGTTCGCGCGCGACCGCCTCGCCGCCGCCGCCGCCGCCGCCGCCGTCACCTGCCCGGTGCGCTTCTTCCACGCGAACTTCGCGGAACTCGACGACGTGCTGAACGCCGCCGGCGTCCCCGCCGTCGACGGCGTGCTGGCGGACCTCGGCCTCAGCACCAACCAACTCTTCGACGAGCAGTACGGCCTGTCGTTCGCGCAGCCGATGCCGCTCGACATGCGCATCGACCCGCGCACGCGCCGCACCGCCGCCGACCTCGTGAACACGATGCGCGAGGACGACCTGGCCAACGTCCTATATGAACTGGCGCAGGAGCGTTACTCGCGGCGTATCGCCAGAAAGATTGGCGAGGCCCGCCGATTGTCGCCGATAACTACGACGGATCGGCTGGCGGACCTCGTGCGGTCGGTCATCCCGCGGAACCACCACGACCGCGACCGCATCGACCCCGCGACGCGAACCTTCATGGCCCTGCGCATGGCGGTGAACCGCGAGGTCGAGAACCTGCACGACCTGCTCGGGCGGGCGCCCAAGCGGTTGAACGCCGGCGGTCGGCTGGGGGTCATCAGCTTCCACTCGACGGAAGACCGCATCGTCAAGCAGGGGTTTCGGTCGGCGGAGCAGATCGGGCAGATGAAGGTCGTCACGAAGAGGCCCCTCTCCCCCGCCGACGAAGAAGTCTACGCCAACCCGCGCTCGCGCTCCGCAAAGCTGCGCGTGGCTGAGAAAACATAAGAACGTGCCGGTCACGGCCGGGTCCCGGGCGAGCGCCGAGTGGGGACCCGGGACCGCGCCGCAGAATTCGTTGTCCTGCGCGGCACGCGCACACGGCCCACGGCCCCCACTCGGTGCTCGGCACCAGGATGTCCTCTCATGACGCGTGAAACGAAGATCGGGATGCTCGTCGGGCTGGCCTTCATCATCGTGATCGGGATCCTGCTCTCGGATCACATGACGAGCACCACCGAGCCGCCCAAGGCCGCCCTGGCCAGCGCCGGCCCGGACGTGCGACGCGGCACGACGACGCTGGCGCCCGAGCGCCGACGATCACGACCGTGATCCCGCCGCCGAGCATCCCCACCGGCCCGCTGCCGACGCGCCAGGAACTGACGCCCTTCGCCCGCGCGCCGCCGGCCGCCCCGCAGCAGCCCGCGGTGCAGACGATCCAGGTCGGCCCCGGCGGCACGCCGATGGCGCGCGCAGCAGATCACGATCCAGCCCGTTCCCGCACCGTCCGGCCAATCGCCGGCGTCGCCGATCGCCTGCCGCGGGGCGCCGCTGGTGGGCTCGTCATCACGCAGCCGCAGACGCCGGCCCAGCCGCAACAACTGCCGCCGGGCGCCCGACCCGGCCGGGTCGATTGCCGCGACGCCGTCCGAGGGCACGCCGGAATCGGATCGCGCGCAGGGCGAACCGCAACCCCGCCGACCTCGTCCCCGTCGGCGACGCGGGCCAGACCGCGGCACCGGTGACGCCCGCTCCGCAGCGCGCGCCGATGGCCGCCGTCAGCAAGTACAAGGTGCAGCCGGGCGACAGCCTCGAAGATGGCGTCGAAGCTCATGGGCGGCAACACGAAGGCGAACCGCGACGCGATCGTTGCCGCCAACCCTCGCTCCAGAAGAACCCCGACCGCGTGATCGTCGGCCGCACCTACACGATCCTGCCCGCGCCGTCGGCCCCGGCCGCTCAGCAGCAGCAGCAGCAGCAACAAATGGCGACCGCCGCCCCCGCCGCCCAGCCGCGCAGGCGATCGCGCGCGCTCCGTCGCCGATCGTCCCGTCCGTCCGGAGGCCGCGCGACCGAGGTCGTCGCCGCCGCGCCGGCCGAGCCGTCGCCCGGCCAGGGGAACCAGTGGTACACCGTCAAGGAGAACGACAACCTTCTGGAAGATCGCCAACGAGCAGCTCGGTTCGGGCAACGACTGGACGAAGCTCAAGGACATGAACAAGGACATCCTCAAGGGGGGCGATACCGTCCACCCGAACATGAGGCTCCGCCTGCCGGGAAAGCCCGTGATGGAGCGCGCGTCGTAACGACGCGGTCGGGCGCTCGGTCCTTCTGAATCTGCCGCTCGCGTCTCGGCGCACACCCGCCGAGCCGCGAGCGCGCAGGTACCCCCACCCGGTTGGCCCGCGATGATCAAACTCCTCGTCTGCCTCCTCTCCGGGCGCCGCCATCGCCTGCGTCGTGCTCCAACTCCGCCACCAGCGGATCGAGATCGGCCACCAGAACAGCCAGCTCAACGACCGGATCAACGCCCAGCAGGCGAAGCTCTGGAGCCAGCAGTTGCAGATCGCGGTCTACACCGCGCCCAACGCGATCCAGCAGACGGTCAACTCGCACGACCTGAAGATGGTGTCGCAGTCGCCGGTGCAGCGCGGCACTCGAACTGGATCGACGTGGGCAACAACCCGGACGCCGAGTGACGACGTCCCCCGCGGGGCGACGCGGCCGGCCCCGCAGTAGCGGCCGGCCCGACCCGCGTTTACCCTCGACCGCCATGGCCACCCCGAGATGTCCGACACGACGACGCACGGCATCCGCGTCGGCGCGACGGCGTACTACCTGCCCGACGAGTCGGACCCGCAGGAGCCGCGCTACCTCTTCGGCTACACGATCGTGATCGCCAACGTCGGCGACGCCCCGGCGCGGCTGCGCAGCCGCCACTGGGTCATCATCGACGCCCACGGCCGCCGCGAGGAGGTCGAGGGGCCCGGCGTCGTCGGCCACACGCCGCGGCTGGAGCCGGGGCAGGCGTTCAAGTACCAGAGCTTCTGCCCGCTGCGCACGACCTGGGGCACGATGGACGGCACCTACCACATGGAGCGCGACGACGGCACGACGTTCGACGCCGAGGTCGGGCGCTTCTACCTGCGCGTGCCCGCGGAGGGGGAGGCGCAGTCGTGAGTTCTACGATCGATCTCGATCCAACGATTCGTCGACACGGGCCTTCGGCCCGGCGCTAAAAGTGTTTGCAGTTCGCCCGCATTCGGCTCACCCGGCGCGGCGCGTCGGTCCGATAACACCTGCGGACCTACGCTTATGTCGCACTTCTCCCCCACCCGCGCCGCGGTCGTCTTCCTGTGCATGCTGTGCTGCTTCTGCGTCCTGATCGGACGCGTCGCGTACCTGCAAACCTACGGGCGGCAGCGCACGATCCGCCAGGTCGAGCGCCAGCAGCACCAGTCGCAGGTCCTGCCGGCGCGGCGCGGCAGCGTCTACGACCGCAACGGCTTCGCGATGGCCGGCACCGTGCAGACGATGACCGCGTTCGTCGACCCCAAGTTCATGCAGGAGACGTTCTCGCAGGAGGGGCGCAGCCTCGTCGAGATGGACAAGGCGGTCGAGCGGCTCGCGAAGCTCATCGACCGCGACGCGTTCGAGCTGAGCCAACTCCTCTCCGACCGCTTCACCAGCCGCTTCGTGAAGGTCGCCGAGGGGCTGGACGAGGAGACGTGCAAGCGGATCACGAAGCTCAACCTGCCCGGCGTCGGGCTCCAGCCGACGAACCTGCGCTACTACCCGATGGGGTCAATCGCCGCGCACGTCCTGGGCGGCACGGGCCACAACGGCGCGGGCCTCGAGGGGCTGGAGCTGAAGTTCCAGAAGCTGCTGGCCGGCAAGGACGGCTTCAAGCGCACGCTGAAGGACGCCCGCCGCCGGCCGATCTCCGTCGCGGCCGACGACTACCTGCCGCCGCAGCACGGGCAGCACCTGATCCTGACGCTCGACGCGAACATCCAGATGATCGCCGAGCAGGAACTGGCCGCGACATGCGCCGCGTTCAAGGCGAAGCGCGGCGAGGTCGTCGTGATGGAGCCCAAGACCGGCGAGGTCCTCGCGCTGGCGAACTGGCCGACGTTCAACCCCCAGAACCTCGACGAGGCCCCGGTCCGCGGGACGCCGCAGTTCAAGGACTGGATGGACCTGCGGCGCAACCGCTGCCTCACCGACCCGTACGAGCCCGGCTCGACGCTCAAGCCGTTCATCGTCGGCCCCGCGCTGGCCGACCGGATCACGCGGGTGAACGAGGTCTGGCCGATCCCCGCTCTGAGCTGGCGCACGCCGTACAACCGCCGGATCACCGACGTGCACTTCTACGGCCCGCTCTCGACCTGGGACGGGCTGGTGAAGTCGAGCAACATCATGATGTCGATGCTCGCCGGGCGGATGGGCAACCCGCGGCTGCACGGGGCGCTGAAGGGGTTCTCGTTCGGCCGGCCCACCGGCGTCGAACTGCCGGGCGAGGACCGCGGGCGGCTCAACCCGCTGCGGCAGTGGAACAAGTTCTCGACCGAGTCGATCGCGCAGGGGTACGAGATCATGGTCACCCCGCTGCAGCTCGCCCGCGGGTTCTGCGCCTACGCCAACGGCGGCCGCCTCGTGCAGCCGACGATCATCAAGGGCGTGCTCGACGCCGACGGCCGCGTCGTCTCGAAGCGCAAGCCGAACCGCCTCGACATGATGCCCGAGGTGATCGACCCGATGACCGCCGCCGAGATGAAGCGCGTCCTGTCCGACACCGTCGTCCGCGGCACGGCCACCAAGGCGCGGGACGCGACGTGGAACATCTTCGGCAAGACCGGCACGGCCCACATCAGCCAGGGCAAGGGCGGCTACAGCGAGTCGCGGTACACCAGCAGCTTCCTCGGCGGCGCGCCGGCGGAGAACCCGCGGCTCGTCGTCGCGTTCATCATCCACGAGCCCGACCGCAGCATCGCCCACTACGGCGGCACCGTCTCGGCGCCGGGCGCGTCGAAGCTCCTGAGCCGCTCGCTGTCGTACCTGCAGGCACCGGCCTCGCCCGACCTGCCGGTCCCCCCGCCGCAGATCGCCAACGTGCTGAACAACTTCAGCCCGAAACTGTACAAGCGAAAGCCGCTGGAGACGGTGGAGGCGAGGTGAGTTGGTAAGGAGTGGGGAGTGGAAGAGTGGGGGGTGGGGAGTGGAAGAGCGGGCGCTGCGAGGTCCTATCTAGGCGGCTCGCTTGCGAGCCGCGGCCCGGTGCGCGGCGGGGGTGACCGGATCGCCCGGACGCCGAGCAGCACTCACCCACGGATATGCCCGGACGCTGATCGCGAGCGAGCCGGCTAAACGCGGACCGCCATACCGGTTCGCCCCATCCCCTCGCACGAGAACCGGGGCCCGCCCTACTCGATCAACATCGCATCCCCGTAGCTGAAGAACCGATACCTTTCCTCGATTGCGATGCGGTACAGACGCCGCTGTTCGTCGAGTCCGATCAACGCCGCCACGAGCGCGATGAGCGTGCTGCGCGGGAGGTGGAAGTTCGTGATCATCGCGCCGACGTGCCGCCAGGTGTACGGCGGGTAGATGAAGATCGCGGTGTCCGATGACCTGGGCTCGAACGCTTCGCCGGTCGGTTGGCTTTCCAGCACCCGGGCGGCGGTCGTGCCGACGGCGACGATCCGCCGGCCGTCGCGCTTCGCGGCGTTCAGCGCGTCGGCGGCTTCTGCGCTGATCGTGTACGCCTCGCGGTGCATCGCGTGGTCGGCCAGGCGGTCGGCCGTCACCGGCTTGAACGTGCCGATGCCGACGTGGAGCGTGACGAACGTCCGGTCGATCCCAGCCGCCGCCAGCTCGGCGAGCAGGTCGTGCGAGAAGTGGAGCGACGCGGTCGGCGCCGCTACCGCGCCGGCGGACCGCGCGAAGACGGTCTTGTAGCGCTCGCGGTCGAGCGCGTCCCGCTCGTCGTGCTCCTTGTCGCGCCGGATGTACGGCGGCAGCGGCATCCGGCCGACGCGCGCGAGCAGCGCGTCCGCCGGCTCGTCCGACGCTACCCGCACGCGGTACTCGCCGCCGGGAATTTCTCGATCACCTCCACCCCGACGCTCGGGTCCTCCGCGAACGCGAGCCTCGCGCCGACGCCGGCCCCGACGTTCTTCAGCATCACCCGCCATTGCCCGGGCGTTCGACGGCGACGAACAGTCCTCGCACCGCCCGCCTGCGCGGCTTGCGCAGGGCGAAGCGGGCGGCAGGCAGCACGCGCGTGTCGTTGAAGACGAGCAGGTCGCCGGGGCGCAACAGGCTCGGAAGATCCGCGAACGTGCGGTGGATGACGGTGCGCGTCGCGACGGTAGTGCATCAGTCGCGACGCCGAGGCGCTGGGCGGCGGCACGCGCGACGAGGTCGGGCGGGAGGTCGAAGTCGAGGTCGTTGGTATCCACGGATGACGATCTGTAACGCCGGCCACTGCGTTTGTGCGATTGCGGCAGCGTCGCCACGCACTCATGTTGCCGCCGTGCAACATCCGGCGTAACCGGAAGGCTTTTCCACCGGATGCCGCGGCGTGCCGAAAACTCTTCTGACGCGATCGCACCGCGTTCTTCAACAATTCTGGCGGAAATCTTCGCCCGCGTCACGCCCTTTGCAGTCGCCGGGGCGTGGGCATCGAATCGAACGTCAGCCTCATGGTCGCGTCGCTCGACCTGCAGCTCGTGAAGCTGCTGCGCGACGCGATCCGCACCGCCGACCTGCACGGCCAGCTGACCGCCCCGCCGCCCGCCGCCGTCGCCCCCGGCGGGTGCGTCCGCCGCACGATCGAGCCGGCCGCCGTGTACGAGCCTCGCCGGCACATCCACCCCGAGCCGCATGGAGTCCCGACCGGTCTTGGCACCGGCGGAGCTCAACCCCGCCCGCTGCGACCCCTCGTGCGTGACGTACGAGGCGCCCGTGACGGCGTCGTCGAAGTCGCCGATCGAGCCGCCATGGAAGGTGCTGCCGTGGGAAAACCCGCCCTGCCCGCCGCGGAAAGTTAAGGTCGTCCTTCACCGGCCCGATAGCGCTCGTAAAGGCGTGATGGTCAACGTCTTCGCCTGAGCGGATCGACAACGGGACTAACGAGCCGCCCCCCGTGCGGGTCGTAAGGTGAGAGGAGCCGGGGACATGCTGCAGCCTCACCAGATCGAAAGCCTGATCTGCACGGTATCGGTGCTCGACCGCCCGGCCCTCGTGCGGCAGTTGCAACAGTACCCGTCGAGCTTCCCGATCGACTTCACGCCGGAGTTCCTCGAGACCGTCCCGCTCGACCGCCTTCGACACATCTTTTTGGCCCTGTGCCTTCAGTGCCAGCACGTGCCGAACATGCCGGAACCGGTCGCCGCTTAGGCTTGCGCCCGGCGTCGCGACCACTCCTAAACTCGACGCGCGCCCAACTGCGAGAGCCGCGGCAGGCGCCTTCCGGGTTTGGCATTGGTAGAACGATCGCGAAGACGCAAGCGCGGGACTTGCGGGCGCAGCCGCTTCACCCTCTCGGATGAAATCTCTTATGGATCGCCCGCAGGCGGTCCTGGTCGACGTGGGTGTAGATCTGCGTCGTGGCGATGTCGCTGTGGCCTAATAGTTCCTGCACGACGCGCAGGTCGGCGCCGCCGCCGATGAGGTGGGTGGCGAAGCAGTGCCGCAGCGTGTGGGGGGAGACGGACTTCAGCAGCCCGCTCGACCGGCCGTACTTCTCGACGACCATCCAGAGTCCGACGCGCTCCATCGGCTTGCCGCTGCGCGAGAGGAACAGCCGCTCGGACGGCGCCCGCTCCAGCCGCGGCCGGCACTCCGTCAGGTAGCGCGTCACCGCCTCCGCCGCCGCCCGACCGAGGGGAACGATCCGCTCCTTCATCCCCTTGCCGAGCACGCGGACCGACCCCGATTGCAGGTTCACGTCGCGCGTCTTCAGGTCGCACAATTCCGACGCGCGCAAGCCGCTCGCGTAGAGCAGTTCGAGGATCGCCACGTCGCGCGTGAACAGGGATGACTTGGGGTTCGGCGCGGCAAGAAGCTGGTTCACCTGCGCGCGGCTGAGGATCTTCGGCAGCGCCTGCTCGGGCTTCGGCCGCTCGAGCTGCTGGAGGATCGGCGTGGTGTCGAACCCCTCGGCGGCGAGGAATCGCAGGAACACGCGGATCGCCGCGAGCCGGCGGGCGACGGTCTTCGTCGACTGGCCCTTGCGGCTCTGGCCCTGGAGGTAGTCGCGGTACGCGTCGACGTCGGCCGTGACGAGCGTCCGGCCGGTCGAGCGGAAAAAGTCGTCGGCGTCTTCGAGGTCGCGGCGGTAGGCGTGCAGCGAGTTGTCGGCCAGCCCGCGCTCAGACGCCAGATGTAGCAGGAACGCGCGAAGTTGTGGCAGCGGACTGCGGGTATGGGTTGGAGAGCGTTGGCCGCCGCGCGGGCCGACCGACGCGGACCTGAACGAACCGGCTGGCGGCAGCGGCATGGGCGGGCCTCGAAGGTTGGGCGGCGACCCACAGCACCGGCCGCTGCGCCGACTCGTCGCCGATCGACTCGCCCGCCCCGCCGGGCTGACACGCCATCGCCTTGCGCAGCCGCCGCTCGGCCATCATCTCCTGGAACAGCGGGCAGGCCTTATAGCGGTCGAAGCAGTAGTCGAACGTGTGGTTGAGCCGTTCGAGGCTGAAGAAGGACGAGCATCGGTGGTCGACGCGGTCGATGAACGGACACTGCTGCGCTCTCTCCATATCGGTGCTTCCTTCCCGTTGGGATTTATCGGCTCCGCAGCGCGCGGAGCTTCAACGGAGGTGCAACACCCCGAACCCGACGAGCGACATTCCCAGTAACGGAACCCACAGAGAGCGGGGAGAACCTGCGAACTCTCGCTTGCGTCGTCGCGACCGCCCGAGCGCCCGTGCGTGACCCGAGCGGAGCTGAAATGGTGCGTCAGCAACCTGCGAGCAGCGTTAAGAACCGAGGAAAAGGATGGAGGAGCGCAACGTGGTCAGAGCGCCTGTAGCTCCTTCATCACACCCTCGCCCTCGGTCTCCTCGGTCCTCACCTGCTTCTGAAGTTCGCGCTGTCCCTTGACGATCGACTTCTCCTCGACCGCGTCGAGCCGGAGAAACACGCCACGGTGCTTCGTCGAAAAGAGGTGATGGGCGACGACGCCGATCCGCTCGGCGCCGATCGGATCCACCGGATGCGCCCCCTGCTCCTCGGCAACCGTCAGCGCCAGCCGCATCAGTTCCGCCGGCTGAACCGGGTCGGCGACGACGCCGGCGATCTCCTCGACGTGCCCCGGCGTGACGAGGAACGCCTTGGCCGTGCCCGTGCGGGGGCCGTGCTGGAGCGAGAGGAAGTTGAACGCCTTCAGCGGCGCGACGTGGCGGAACGGGCCCTTGCCGAGCTGTGAGAGCTCCTCGATGAACCCCTTGATCTTCCCCGCCGCCTCGAACTTCAGCTCCGCCGCCGCCTGCCGCATCCGCCGCTCCTGCTCGCGCAGCAACTCGGCGGGGTCGACGAGCGCCTTGGCGCTCCACTCGACGAGGCGGCGGTACTGGTCCATCGACAGCGACCCGTCGCACGGCGCCGGGCACTTGCCCATGTCCTTGTACGCGCACGCCTTGCCGTTCGGCGCGTCGACGAGCACGTTGTGGTACCGGCACAGGTCGAAGGAGTTCTCCGCCAGCTCGATCAGCCGCGCCGCCGCGTGCTTGTCCTCGACGGGGCCGATGTAGACGCCTTCCCGCTGCTTGCCGAGGTCCGTCAGCTTCTGGTATCGCGGGAACGGCGCGTCCGGGTCGACGTGGACGAACCACGCGGGGCGGAAGCCGACCATGCCGCGGTACGTCTGCGGGAAGACGGCCCGGGCGGCCTCGAAGTAAACCCAATCCGCTTCGAACGCGCTGTCGACGCGGCGCCAGTGAACCCGTCGAATGAGGCTGCGGTAGTCGACCCGCTTCGACGGTGCCGCGTCGGGCTCTCCCAAGCCGAGCCGCCGCTTCACGCTGTAGCGCAAATTCTTCACGCACAGCAACTGCACCGGCCGGTCCTGCTCGTCGGCGAGCAGGTAGACGGCCCACCGCGCCGGCACGCGCTTGGCGAACGCGTCAAAGTCGCCGGCCGGGTCGAAGTCGGCGCGGTCGGTGAAGATGGAGAAGAGGTCGTCCACGCGCTGAAGATCGTAGGCCCCGGCCGCGGCCCGCACGCCGCGGAAGCCGGTGCGGTTTTTCCGCCTCCGTCGCGATGGTAAGCTACCCGCCCGCCGGTGGCGACGCGGCCGTTTCTGCGCCTCGCGTTTCGCCCCGCGGCGGAATTATGAACCCACTCGTCTCCGTCATCATGGGGAGCAAGTCGGACTGGGACACGATGTCTCACGCCGACCGCATCCTCACGCAGTTCGACGTGCCGCACGAATGCCTCGTCGTCTCCGCCCACCGCACGCCGCTCTGGCTCGCGAGCTTCGCCGCCGAGGCCGAATCGCGCGGCGTGGAGGTGATCATCGCCGGCGCCGGCGGCGCCGCCCACCTGCCCGGCATGGCGGCAGCGCAAACGGTGCTGCCCGTGCTCGGCGTGCCGGTGCAGAGCGCGGCCCTGGGCGGGATGGACTCGCTCCTCTCGATCGTGCAGATGCCCGCGGGCGTTCCCGTCGGCACGCTCGCGATCGGCAAGGCCGGCGCGACGAACGCCGCGCTGCTCGCCGTCGCGATCCTCGCCACGTCGCGGCCCGACCTCCGCGAGAAACTGCGCCGGTACCGCGAGGACCAGACCCAGACCGTGATGAGCGCCCGCGAGATCGGGCCGGCGCCAGCGGAACGATCATGACGCCGCTCGTCGCCTGGCTGCTCGGTGTTCGAGCGGTCGGCACATCGGCGCGGGCAGGCGCAGATCTTTATCCCAGTTCAACGACATGATCCGATGTGCGACCGAGAGGGAAGTCTGCCGCGCTCGAATTCGGCGACGTGGACGCGGGAGGCGAGTTCGTGCCGCGCCCGAGCGTGATCTATTTCCGAATCGCGCGTCGCAGGGGCTGGTCAATCCGTCGCGATATGGATTCGTGACGCGGCGCGGTGCCGCTCCGCCGGCCCGATTCACGGCAGTTGAAAATCCCG
This sequence comes from Phycisphaerae bacterium, assembly GCA_030448225.1. The sequence goes on along the minus strand of JAUJNJ010000055.1, from coordinate 164 downwards.
GGCGTCTGTGGTCCCCTGCCGCCGTGGCCAAGACTCCTCCCGTCATCCTCCCCGGCTCCACCGTCGGCGTGCTCGGCTCCGGCCAGCTCGGTCGCATGTTCGCCATCGCGGCCCGCCGCGCGTCGTTCGTCCAGATGGAGGTGCGCGATGCCCGGGCTCGACTT
>JAUJNJ010000246.1 GCA_030448225.1 Phycisphaerae bacterium | reverse complement strand
AAGCCGAGCGCGAGCGCCGCGTCGACGAAGGGGAGCGCGCGCGCCACGATCCCCCCGGCGAGGCGCGACAGGGACGGGGCGACCGCGCGTGGCGTGCCCTCCGCACGATCCTGGTCGCGATCGCCCCGCGCACGCACCGTCACGCCGTCACTACCCCGGCGACCAAGCCGTCTATCCGTTGACCGGGATGGGAGCTCGGCGGGGTGGCCGGGTCCCGCCCACCATCACGCACTTCGCACCGCGCTCCACGCCCTGTCCTTGAGCGAAGCGAAGGATTCACGCCCCATGCCCTACGTCACGAACTGCGGCCGGTCCTGCAGTTGCGGCTCTGTCGTCGGCAGGGGCCGGCCATCGAGGATCGACGCGACCGGCGACGCCTCCTCAAACCAACTCGGCGGCGCGGCGTGCCCCCAGAAGGTCTGCCGCTTCGGATCGTCGATACTCCAGCGGATCGGCGCGAAGTCGGGGTCGACTGTGAGATAGTCGTTGGCGTACAGTTCGATGCGATTGCCGTCCGGGTCGCGCAGGTAGAGGAAGAGCGCGTTGGAGATGCCGTGCCGGCCGGGGCCGCGCTCGATCGCCGCCTGCTGGTCGGCGCCGGCCAGGATATCGCAGGCGCGCAGCACCGCCATCGCGTCGGGGAGCCAGAAGCCGGCGTGATGGATGCGCGGCCCCCGCCCGTTCATCAGCGCCAGGTCGTGTACGCCCCCCTTGCGGTGGACCCAGATCGCCCACAGCCGCGGCTCGGGGTCGTTCGTCTCGGTATATTCGGTGGGGCGGAAGCCGAACTCCTCGGCGTAGAAGTCGAAGGCGGGGCGCACCGCGGGCACCTGGCAGTTGAAGTGGTCGAGCCGCATGATGTGCGGCCCGCGGTAGAGGTCGAAGCGCTGCAGCAGGCGCTCGACGGGCGCCATCGCGTGGTAGAACTCAAGCGGCAGCCCCGCCGGGTCCTGCGCGCGCAACGCCCGTCCCTGCCCGGCCTCTTCCCCCGGCTCGATCCAACGCTGTGGTAGCCCGAGTTCACGGAAGCGTCGCGACAGGCGGTCGAGGTCGTCCTCCTCGGCGACGCGGAAGGCCAGATGGGTCACGCCGGGCGCGTCGGCGAGGCGCAGGACCAGGCTGTGGTGCTCGCGCTCCTCGAGGCCGCGCAGGTAGAGCGCCCCGGTGTCGCGCGCCGTCTCGACGAAACCGAGCAGATCGACGTAGAAGTGCCGCGCCCGCCCCAGGTCGGTCACGCAAAACTCGACGTGACCCGCCCGCAGCACGTTGGCGCCGGCCCGGCCGTTGAGCCCCTGCCCACGCGCCGCGACCACCGCCTCCGCCATGATGCCTCCCATCGCTGCGGCCACGCCGCCGCCTCGCGCCCGGTGCGATCCCGCCGGAGAATGTAGCAGACCGCGCGGGATGGGGGCAACTGGTGGCGCCGGGTGGCGGCGAGTGCGCTACAATTGGCGGGCGACACGAGGTGGACGAGCATGGGGGGAGGCACGGCGATGACGGCGCGACCGCGCTACACCAAAGCGGGCCTCGAACAGATGCCCGACCACGGCAAGCGGTACGAGATCGTCGAGGGGGAGCTGCTTGTGACGCCGCTGCCGAGTACGGAGCACCAGGGCATCTCCGTGATCCTCTCCGGTCTCCTCTTCCGCGCCCAGGAAGCCGGCTACGGGCGCTACTTCGCGGCGCCGACCGGGGTTGTCCTGCCCACCGGCGACAGCGGCGAGCCCGATCTCCTCTTCATCCACCGCGACCGGCTGCACATCATCGCGCCGGACAAGGTGCGCGGTGTGCCCGACCTCGTGATCGAGGTTCTCTCCCCCCGCAACCCCGAGATCGACCTGGTCAGGGAATACCGCGCCTACGAGCGGGCCGGCGTGCGGTTCTACTGGATCGTCGATCCGGCCACGCGCGCGGTCCAGCTCTACGCACTCGCGGGAGGTGTCTACGAGGCCGAGGCGACCCTGCGTGTGGGCGACCGGCTTGGGAGCCCCCTTTCCCGCGCCATCACCCTCGACGTCGGCGAGCTTTTCCCTGCCTGACGCGACCACCCCCACCGCATGTGGCGGACTCCGCAACGTGTCCACATGGCGTAGGCGCCCCCGGATCGCGACGCCTTGCGACAACGGCGCTACAATAGGCGGGAACCGCGGGGAACATGGAAAGCACATGAAGGAGGAGGCACCATGGCCGGCTTTCCACCGATCAGCGTGCGGCAGCCGCAACCGCACGACCTCGTCGACGATCCGGTCGAGGTCTGCGGCGTCGGCACCGGCTTCGAGGCGACCTTCGCCGCCCGCGTCCGCGACGCTAACGGCGCGGAGCTGACGCAGATCACGATCACCGCCGGCGGGACGGGGATCTGGGGCAACTTCCACGTCGCGCTCGCCGTCGGCGTCCCATCGACGCCGCGTGGGGTGCTCGAGGTCTTCGAGTTCTCGGCGAAGGACGGCAGCGAGATCAACAAGGTCGTCGTGCCGATCGTCTTCGGCCGTGCCCTGGTCGACCCCTACCACGGCTTCGCCCAGTACAGCGCCGCGCCCGGCGACACCCTCACCGCGATCGCCCAGCAGTTCTACGGCGACGGGTCGCG
>JAUJNJ010000245.1 GCA_030448225.1 Phycisphaerae bacterium | reverse complement strand
AGCCGGGGCGTCGCGCCGCCGACCTCAGCCCAGCAGGGGCCAGCGGCCGCCCGCGAGAACGTGTGCCCGGAGCCGGCTGCACTGCGACTGCGTGTCGCGCGAGAGCGGCTCGCGATGACCCGGACACACGTGCTTGATCTGGCGATCCAGGCAGCGCGCCATCGAGTCGCGGGCGGCCCGCACGTCCTCCGTCACGGGCCGCGCCATGAATCGAAGCCGCCCGTGAACGACTGCAAGGGCGTCGCCCGCGAAGAGCGTTTGCGTCGTCGCGTGGTAGTAGCTCACGTGGCCGGCAGTGTGCCCGGGGGTCGCGATGACCTCGAACTCTCCGAGCACCGTCGCGCCGTCGCTGATGAAGCGGGTGGCTGTCACGGGCTCCTGCGGCGCGTTGCCGAGCAACCCTTTCAACAGCACGAGTGGGCCCGTTTCCGGGACCCGCGACGACAGCCTTCCGCGCAGGCCCTTGAAGGCGGCCCGCCGGGTCAGATGATCTGCTTCGGTCGCCGAGTAATACACGTCGGCGCCGGACAGCTCGACCAGCTCCGAAGCGCCGGCCGAATGATCGTTATGCCAGTGCGTCAGTAAGATCGCCTTGACGTCCCGCGGGGATCGGCCCAGGTGTCCGATCGCGGCGAGGATGTCGTTCCCGTGCGATTTCATGCCCGCGTCCACCGCGAGAAGTCCGCCCGAGGCGGCATGCACGACCAGGTACGAGCACGTGTAGTACGACTTGCGCATGACGCAGAAGACGCCGTCACAGACCTCGAACACCTTGGGCGGCATGGGGCGGGAGTCTATCACAATCCGTCCCGGCCGCCGTGTGGAGCGAATTATCCGGTCCCGGTGTCCCTGTGTGACACGTGGAGTCCCGACGCCCTCACGGCCGCGCTGTGGCGCGGTTGCCGGCCCGAGGCCGGCGCGCGCGTGACTTCGGCAGCGTCCCGCGAACCGCGTGCTCCAGCACACAGTGAAACGCCCGTGCGAGCTTGCCGGGCTTTCGGTCTCGGTTCCACGCTTCGTACAGCGGGCGCGAGAGCGACAGCTCCGGCACGCGCAGCGCTACGAGCCGGCCCGCGGCCAACTCCCCCGCGACGCTCAGCCGCGAGACGACGGCCACCCCCAGGCCGTGCATCACGGCGCGCTTGACGGCCTCTGTGCTTCCCAGCGTGAGGAGTGGTTCCACCGACAGCCCGGCCTCGGCGAGGTGTCGCTCAAGCAGTGTCCGCGTCGGCGACCCCGGCTCCCCCGCAACGAGCGGCTCCCGGCAAAGCTCCGCCAGGCCCACCCGCCGCCGCCGGGCCATCGGGTGCCGCGGGCGGGCGATCGGGACGAGAGGGTCATCGGCGAACGCGCGGCGCTCGATCCGGTCCGACGCGATCGCCTGGTCGGCGAGCACGAGGTCGATGGCGTCCTCCTCGAGTGCCGCGCGCAAAGTCGCGGCGCCGGCGATCTCCACGCGCACCCGCACGCCGGGGTAACGCTGGCGGAAGTAGACGAGCACTTCCGGCAGTAGGTACGTGCCGATGACCGGGCCGGCGCCGACGGACAGCGTCCCCCCGCGCAGCGCATCGAGGTCGGCCAGGGCCGCCTCCGCCTCGGCGGCCAGCGCGAAGATCCGCCGCGCGTAGCCAGCCAGCACCCCGCCCGCCTGCGTCAGCCGCACGCCCCGGCCGTGGCGCTCCAGCAGCGGGGCGCCAAGCGACCGCGTTAATTCCTTCAACTGCTTCGAGACGGCCGGCTGGCTCACCATCAGCCGCTCCGCGCCGGCGGTGACGCCTTCGGCCTCGGCGACGGCATGGAAGACGGCCAGGTGGTTCAGATTCATTGGCATAACTCTCAATTATATCAATGATGAGAAGTATGTCTTGGAATGATGCCTCAGGATGTCCTATCTTCCCTCCAGCGTATCGATGGTCGATCCGCGCGGGAAACAAAGGAGCCATTCATGACCTACGTGATCGCCCAACCCTGCATCGGCGTAAAGGACACCGCCTGCGTGGCCGTGTGCCCGGTCGACTGCATCCACCCAACGAAGGACGAGGCGGGGTTCGCGACGGCCGAGATGTTGCACATCGACCCGGACGTCTGCCTCGATTGCGGCTTGTGCGTCGAGGAGTGCCCCGTGCGCGCGATCTTCCGCGACGATGACGTTCCCGCCGAGTGGGCCGGGTTCATCGAGAAGAACGCGGCCCATTACCGGGCATGACGGGAGGCGTCGCGCGGAAAAGAGGACCGCCCGGTCGGGATGCCGGCCGGGCGGTCTGGGGTCCGAAGCGAGCGGCAGGCGCTTACTTCTTCGACTTCTTCGCCGCGGCCCTGGACTGGCCCTCCTTGATCGCAGCGTGGGCGGCAGCCAACCGGGCGATGGGGACGCGGAAGGGGGAGCAGCTCACGTAGTCGAGGCCGACCTGGTGGCAGAACTCGACGGACCTCGGGTCGCCGCCGTGTTCGCCACAGATGCCGCACTTGAGGCCGGGCTTCGTGTGGCGGCCGAGCTGGACGGCCATGTTCACCAGCTTGCCGACGCCGCCGATGTCGAGGCTCTGGAACGGGTCGCGCTCGAGGATCTCCTTCTTGATGTACTCGGGCAGGA
>JAUJNJ010000244.1 GCA_030448225.1 Phycisphaerae bacterium | reverse complement strand
AACCCGCGCGTCCTCTACGCGTCGATGTGGCGCGCCGAGCGCAAGCCGTGGACGATCATCAGCGGCGCGCGCGAGGGCGGCGTCTACAAGAGCACCGACGGCGGCGACACGTGGCGGAAGCTCGCCGGCGGGCTCCCGACCGGGACGGTCGGGAAGGTGGGCGTGACCGTCTCGGGCGCGAACCCCGACCGCGTGTGGGCGATCGTCGAGGCCGAGCCGGCCGGCGGCGTCTACCGCAGCGACGACGCCGGCGCCACGTGGACCCGCACGAACGGCGAGAACAAGCTCCGGCAGCGCGCCTGGTACTACACGCACGTCGTCGCCGACCCGCGGAGCGAGACCACGGTCTACGCGCTGAACACGAGCCTCTACCGCTCGGTCGACGGCGGCAAGACCTTCGACGCGATCGAGGTGCCGCACGGCGACGTGCACGACCTCTGGGTGAGCCCCGCCGACCCGCGCCTCATGGCCGTGGCCGACGACGGCGGCGCGCAGGTGTCGCTCACGCACGGCCGGAGCTGGTCGACGATGAACAACCAGCCGACGGCGGAGCTCTACGACGTGGTGGTCGACCACGCCTTCCCATACCGCGTGTACACGGCGCAGCAGGACAACACGACGATCTCGGTGCCCTCGCGGAGCTCGCCCGGCTCGCTGCACGCGATGGCGGAGTGGCGGTACGCGGCCGGGTGCGAGACGGGGCCCGTCGCGCTGCACCCCGACCACCCCGAGGTGATCTGGGGCGGCTGCTACGGCGGCTCGATCAACCGGATGGACACGCGCACCAACGAGCGGCGCAACGTCGTGGCGTACCCGCAGCTCCAGCTCGGCCAGGCGGCCAAGGCGCTGCGCTACCGCTTCCAGTGGGTGGCGCCGATCCTCGTCTCGCGGCACGACCGCAACGTGGTGTACCACGCGTCGCAGCACGTGCACCGCACGCGCGACGGGGGCCACAGCTGGGAGACGATCAGCCCCGACCTCACCACGAACACGAAGGCGCACCAGGAGGCCGCCGGCGGCCCGATCAACAACGACGTCACCCGGGTCGAGATGTTCAACACGGTCTTCGCGCTCGCCGAGGACCCCCGCGACGCCGGCCCGCGGTGGGCGGGGAGCGACGACGGGCGCGTGCACGTCACGCGCGACGGCGGGCAGACGGGGCGCGACGGCACGCCCCGCGGCGAATTGCCGTAGCAGGCGTCGAAGGTGACGCCCGCGGCGGCAAGGCGGTCCAGGTGGGGCGTTTGCACCAGCGCATTGCCGTAACAGCCCGTGACGGCCGCGTTATGCTCGTCCGTCATGATGACCAGGATATTGGGCCGGCGCTCCGATCCCGAAGGCCCCCGACGCTCTGCCGCGAAAGTGGTTCTCAGGAGATGTCCTCTGTTCATGGTGTGTTTCCGTTCCTCATTCAGTTTAGGAGGACGTTGCCTCGGAAGAACGGTACTGCGCCAGGGTCGTTTCCTCAAGCGTGATCCCCAGTCCGGGGCCGGCGGGCAGGACGAGCTTTCCCGCTTCGATGCACTCCGGCGGCGTGATCACCTCTGCCCGCCACGGCACCTCGCCCCAGGCGTATTCGAGTGCACGCAGGTGCGGCAGCGCCGCCGTGGCATGCGCGCTCGCGATGTTGGCTACCGGCCCGCTGGGGTTGTGGGGGGAGACCGCGACGCCGCGCGCGTCCGCCGCCCGGGCGATGGCGAGCAGCGCCGCGATCCCGCCGCAGTGCTTGACATCGGGCATGATCACGTCCCACACGCCCGCCGCCAGGTAAGGCCAGTAGCCGCCCACGCCGTACAGCCGCTCGCCGCCGATCAGCTCCATTCCCGCTTCGAGGACGAGGGGGCGCAGGCGCAGGAGGGCGTCCAGATCCTCCGTCGGCACCGGCTCCTCGAACCAGGTGACGCCGAGCGTGCGCAGCTCACGCGCCATCTCGACGGCAGTTGGCAGGTCGAGGTGGCCGTGACAGTCCACCTTCACGTCCACACCCGCGCCCACGGCCTCCCGCATGGCCGCCACACACGCCAGACCCTGCGCGAGGCGCTCGCGTTGCTCCGGTTCGCGGATGCGTCGCGGGTGGACGCCGTCGAAGGGCGCGCACTTGATGGCGCGGAACCCGGCGGCGACCGCCGCCGCGGCGCTCCGGGCGAACCCCTCCGGCGTCCGTTCGGCCGTCCCCCGGTTGATGTTCGCGTACAGCCCAGCAGCCGGTACACCGGCAGGCCCGCCGCTTTTCCCGCGAGGTCCCACAGGGCCTGCTCGCAGGCCGAGACCGCCGTGGCCGCCGCCGCGCCTTCGACCAGGCCCTGCAGCGCGGCCGTGGCGGCAACGACGGCGCACGGGTCGCGCCCTTGCAGTACGGGGAGGCACTGCCGTTCGAGGATGGCGGCGACCAGCGCGTCGCGCCCGGGCCCCCCGTGCGACGCCTCGCCGATACCGGTAAGCCCCTCGTCGGTGCTGATCCGTACCAGCAGCCAGTCGCCGCGCCGGTTGACACGCAGGCGCAAGACTTCAAGCGCCGTAATCCGCATACTGCTCCCTTGCCGCCTTCAGATTGTGAAAAGCTCCGACAGATCCCCGAGAACCGCGTCCAGTTC
>JAUJNJ010000243.1 GCA_030448225.1 Phycisphaerae bacterium | reverse complement strand
CGCAACATCACGGGACGGATGCTCGAGGTTCGACTGCGGCTGCTGCCGTCGACACCCGATCTCGACCGTGTTCTTCGCGTCGAGCTCGAGGATGCGGGCGAGCGCGTCTTGAGCGGGACACTGGGCGGGCTGCGAGATTGGAGCCGGCGAGCGATCAGCGTCGCGCCCGGCGAGTCCCGGCGCGTCGATGCCCGCGCCTACGTCGCGCGCGGCGCCGGCGACTATGAGGGCCGCATCGTCGACGTCACCGTCGAGCTGCGAGCGCGCCCGGCGAAGCGATGACCTCGACGGTGCTGGGGCTGACGCTCCGCGGTCTCGGTTATGCAGGGCTCGGCCTCGTCCTCGCGATCGCCGCCGCCATCGCTCTGCCGTTCGTGGTCGGGCAGCGACCCTACACGGTGCTCTCGGGAAGCATGGAGCCGGCGATCGGGACCGGGGACATCGTCGTAGTCGAGCGGATCTCCCCTCCCGAGGCCGACGTGGGCGACGTCGTGACCTTCAGTGATCCCAGGAGCACGGGGCGGTTGATCACGCACCGGGTGCGCAGCTCCCGCCGACGTGGCCGCAAGGTGGACTTCGTGACGAAGGGCGACGCCAACAACACGGTCGAGCGCTGGCAGGTCGCAGCCGGCGGCGTGATCAGCCGCGTTCGCTACCGCGTGCCCGAAGCCGGCCGGCTGGCGCTCCTCACCCGCAGCCGCGGCGGCCTCGCGCTGTTCCTGCTCGTGCCGCTGCTGCTGCTCGCTATCCACGAGATCGCCCGCATCTGGCGCCCGCAAAGGGAGTCGCCCGGTGAGGCTTCCGCGTAGACCGGGCGGCCGGGCGCGGTTGGCGGCGGCGCTGAGTGTGGGGACCGCCCTCGGCCTGGCCGGGATCGGCGGCACGTTTGCCGCCTTCAGCTCGACCGCGCAGAACGCGGCCAATGAGCTCGCCGCCGTGGACGACTTCCGCGCACCGTCGGTCGAAGCCGCCGCCATCGCCCGCTCAGGTGGTTCGGTGGCGGGCTTCGTCAAGCAGGCGGGCACCTATCACGTCTACGCCCGGGTCGCCGCGGATACCGGCAACCCGGCCACGGGGATCGCGACCGTGACCGCCGACGTCTCGGCCGTTACGACGGCGGGCACGATCGTGCCGCTGGTGGCCGGCTCCTACTCGGTCGGCGGGAGCTCTTACAACTACCGCAGCGCGGAGCTGGTCGCCGACGCCGTGCTCGCCGAGGGGTCGAAGCCGTATTCGGTGACGGCAACCGACGGCGCGTCGAACTCGGCGGATCTCTCCGGGCTGAGCGTGACCGTCGACAACACCGCGCCGAGCGCCGCCGACGTTCAGGCGGCCGACTCCGGCGGCGGGACCGTCGGGCGTCCGGAATCCGGTGACAAGGTGACCCTCAGCTTCAGCGAGCCGATCGACCCCGCGACGATCTTCAGCGGCTGGGACGGTGGCTCGACGAACGTGGTCCTGCGGATGACCAACGGCGGCCTCCTCGGCCTCGGCACCGACGACGTCGAGATTCGCAACGCGGCGAGCTCCGCGGCGCTTCCACTGGGACGGGTCGATATGAACCGGAGCGACTACATCGGCGGACTGGTAGGCGGCGAGACGGTGGACTTCGGCGCGGGCGGCACGGCCTCGACAATGGTGATGAGCGGGAACGAGTTGACGATCACGCTCGGAAGCCGGTCCGGCTCCGGCTCCGTGGAGACTGCCGCAGGCACCGGCACCGCCGCCTGGACGCCGTCCGTGACGCCCACCGACCGCGCCGGAAACGTGACCTCGACCGCCAGTGCGAACGAGTCGGGCGCCGCCGACAAGGAGTTCTAGCTGGCCTGGAGCGCCCGACGCGGTGGCCGTGATCGCCGCCGCCGCGGTCGGCGGGCCGCGCTTGCCGCCGGCGCCCCTTGGTCGCCAACGACCCGGCTGCCCGTGTACCCCCCGCTTCGACTCACGGGAGCCGCCCGCCTGCCGCTGCAGCGTTTCGCCCAGCGTCAGAGAATCACGGGCACCGCGCCTCCGTCCACCGACCAGGCCGCACCCGTGACGTTCGAGGCCCGCGCGGAGCAGAGGAACGTGATCACGGCCGCGATCTCATCGGCGGTGCCGAAGCGCCCGAGCGGGATCTTCGCCTGCTGTGCTTCGAGTGCCTCGTCTCGCGTGATGCCCTTGGCCTCTGCCACCTGGTCGGCAAGGCCTCCCTCCTCCATCCACAGACCCGTAGCTACCGGTCCGGGCGTGACGGCGTTGACCAGGATGCCGTCGCCGACATAGGCATCGGCGAACGTGCGCGACAGCGACAGCTGCGCCGCCTTCGTGACCGAGTACGCCGCGTTGGTGAGCGATGGTCGCTTGCCCGAAGACGAGCAGATGTTCACGATGCGGGCGTCCTCCGCCATACGGGTTCGGGCGGCGCGCATGAGGCGCATCGGCGCCATCACGTGGAGCTCCCACTGCGCCTGCCAGTCCTCGTCGGTCAACTCGTCGAGGGCCTTTGCCCCGGACGTGCCGGCGTTGTTCACGAGCACATCCACCTTGCCGAAACGCTCGTCGCACGTCTCCATGACCCGCTCCGCCGCCGAGGGCTCGGTCAGGTCGATGGCG
>JAUJNJ010000054.1 GCA_030448225.1 Phycisphaerae bacterium | reverse complement strand
CGCCCCTCCCGGCGAACGTCTCGCCGGCCGACGCGAGGCCCGAATCCTCGATGCCGCCGTTGTCGCCGCCGCCGGCGTGGCCGTTGCCCTCGTAGGCGGCGAGCGTGGCTGCCTCGTCCTTCGTGTTCTGCATGACCTCGTCCACCGTCGTCGTGCCGTCGGCGACGAGGCGCCACCCGTCCTCGCGCAGGTTCTTCATCCCGTGCTTGACCGCCAGCTTGCGGATCGTGTGCGACGGCACGCGGTCGAGGATGAGCGACCGCACGTCGTCGCTCATCAGCATCAGCTCGAAGATGCCGCGGCGCCCGCGGTAGCCGGTGCCCTGGCACTGGCGGCAGCCCGCGCCGCGGTAGACGACCGGCGGCACGACGGCGCCGAACTGGGCCCGCAGGACCTGCACGTCCGACTCGGCCGCCGTCGTCTTGCAGTGCTTGCAGATGACGCGGACGAGGCGCTGGGCGATGACGGCCTCGACCGACGACGACACGAGGTACGGCTCGACGCCCATCTCGACGAGGCGCGTCGCCGCGCCGGGCGCGTCGTTCGTGTGGAGCGTGCTGAACACGAGGTGGCCGGTGAGCGACGCCTGCACCGCGATCTCGGCCGTCTCGCGGTCGCGGATCTCGCCGATCAGCACGACGTCGGGGTCGTGGCGGAGGATCGCCCGCAGGCCGGCGGCGAACGTGAGTCCGGTCTTGGTCGAGACCTGGATCTGGTTCACGCCGCGGAGCTGGTACTCGACCGGGTCCTCGATCGTGACGATCTTGCGCTGCACGTCGTTGATCTTCGACAGCGCCGAGTAGAGCGTGGTCGTCTTGCCGCTGCCGGTCGGCCCGGTGACGAGCACGATGCCGTGGGGCATGTCGAGCAGGCGGTCGAACGCGCGGGCGTCGCGCTCGGCCATGCCGAGGTGCTCGGGGCCGAGGATCGCGTCCTGGCGGTCGAGGATGCGGAGCACGACGGCCTCGCCGTGGATCATCGGGATGATCGACACGCGGACGTCGATCTCGCGGCCGGCGATCTTCAGCTTGATGCGGCCGTCCTGCGGGAGGCGCTTCTCGGCGATGTCGAGGTGGCTGAGGATCTTCAGCCGGCTCACGATCGCCGCCTGGAACCGGCGGAGCGACGGGGGCGTGCTGGCCTGCTGGAGGAGGCCGTCGATGCGGTAGCGGAGGCGGAGCTGGTCCTCGAACGGCTCGACGTGGACGTCGGTCGCGCGCAGCTCGATCGCCTCGGTCAGCACCTGGTTGACGAACTTGATGATCGACGCGTCCTGCGCCGCGTTGGCGAGGTCGAGGTCGTCGTCGTTGTCCGAGTCGATCACCTGCACGTCGCCGGCGTCGGCGTTGAGCTTCTGGAGCGTGTCGGCGCCGACGCCGAGGATCTGCTTCAGCAGGCGGTCGATCTCGCCCGACGCCGCCAGCGCGGGCGCGACGTCGCGGCCGGTGACGAGCCGCAGCTCGTCGAGGCCGCTGGTGTCGCTCGCGCGGCTGGCGGCGACGAGCGTGACGCCGTCGCGCTCGGCGAGCGGGAGGATCCGGTGCCGCACGAGCACGCGGGCCGGGAACCCGGCGAGGAACTCCTTCGTCGGCGGGGCCTGGTCGACGTCGACGTACGGCAGGTCGAACGCGTCGGCGAGGAAGCGCAGCAGCGCCTCCTCGCTCACGCCGCCGGTCGACAGCACCGCGTCCTCCAGCGCCGCCCCCTCGTCCAGCGCGGCGCGCGCCCGCGCGGCGGCGTCCGCGTCGAGCAGCCCGGCTTCCGACATCCTGGAGACGATCGCGTCCACTCCGTACTTCCTCGCGGTCAAACCATTGCGGACCGGCGGCGGGCGGTCAGGTCCATAGCGACCCCGCCCGCCCCGCGTTGAAACGGCCCGCCGCCGGCGTCGACCGACGGGACCGGACCGGGCGGCAGCCGGGCGGGGCCCCGGCGGCCGCGGGTCGTAACGAGCTGAGGGCTCGTCACCCCGCGTCCACCGTCGCCCCGCCCGGGGGCCAACCCTCTGTTTTAGTCGAGCATGCCCATCGTGACCATCACCGCTTCCTGCCGCTGGGTCAGGAGTTCCTTCAGCTCCTTCTGGGCCGCCTCCAGTTCGGTGCGGGCCTTCGTGCGGGCGTCGCGGAGGGCGGTGAGCTTCGCCTGGATCTGGTCGGCGGGCGCGTCCTTGTTCTCGAGGGTCGTGCGCAGGTCCGTCGACGCCTTCTCGACGGCCGACTGGTTCTCCTGCGCGGCGTTGTCGTCCCCGCCGCGTCGCCCGCCGCGACGGCCGCCGAACATGCCGCCGCGGGCGTCGCGCTGGGCGGTCATGACCTTCGTGAGCTTCGGCTCGAGGACCTTCCACTCCTCCTCGCTGGCGCCGAGCTGTTCGCGGAAGCGCTCCATGAACCGCTGGCGCATCTGCGCCGGGTCACCGCCGCGCTCGCCCCGCTCGCGCTCCTGGGCAAAGGCCAGCGACGGCGCCAGCAGCGCCGCGGCGAGCACCAACATACCGATTGTACGACGATCCATCTGTCTGCTCCCTGTCTGGGGTGTGTGCGCGACGCGTGTTCCGTGTTAATGGCCCGGCCGGGACGTCGCGCGGTCCTCGGGCCGACGGCCTTTGTGATGATCTCGGGGCCCCGGCGGCCCCCACCGGTGCCGCTTGAGCAGGTCCTCGTACTTGGCGCGCTGCTCGGGGGTCAGGATTTCCTTCGTCCGCTCCACGGCGGCGCGGTAGCTGTTGCGCATCTCGTCCTCGAAGGCCTCGATGCGGTCGGCGTAGGTCTGCTGGATCTGGTCGTACTCCGCCTTGGCCGACTCGCTGACGAGCGCCTGGATGGCCTCGTCGCGCTCCTTGCGGTACTGGCGGCGCGCCTCCTCGCTGCGGCCGCGGCCGTTGCGGGCGGTCTCGGACCAGATCTTGTCGAGTTTCTGCTGTTGTTCCTCGGTCAGCTTCAGTTCGTGCGCGAGCCACCCGCCGCGCCCGCGGTTGCCGTCGCGCTCGCGGTCGCGGTCGCCGTCACGATCACCACCGTCGCGGTCACGGTCACGGTCGCGGCCGTGCCCGCCGCCGCGGTCGTCATCGCCCCCGCCTTGGGCGACGGCGGTGTGCTCCACGCCGGGGGGAACCGTCGTCGTGGTCGCGCGCCACTGGCGGCCGATCACGAGGCCGGCGGAGAACGAGACGATGAACCCGATCAGCACGACGAACTTCGTCATCGCGTTACTGCTGCCCTTCGATTGCCAGGTCGTCCGCCATCCACTGCGCGAGCTGCACGAGCTCGTCGCCCCCGTCCGCGTCGGCCAGCACGACCGCCGGCGGCATCAGCGCGACGGCCTCCCACGGGACCGTCTGCGACGAGGCGGAGGACTCGACGCTCGGCGGGTCCGCGGGCCGCAGCAACAGCGGCCCGACCAAGACCGACGCGGCGAGCGCCGTCATCGCGCTCGCCATCCGCAGCACGCCGCGGCTCCGCGCGCCGTTCCACGCGCCGTAGTACCGCCCCGCCGCGCGACCGGCATCTCCGGCAGCGGCACGCTCGGCCAGCAGCCCGGACAGCCCGCGCGGTCTGCCCAACAACGCCGAGCACGCCGGGCATTCCCGCAGGTGCGCTCAAAACGTCACGCCGACGGTCGTCGAGCTCCCGGTCGTGGTAGGCGTGGACTTCGGCGGCTCGTTCGCAGGTCATGGCTCAATCTCAACGGGAGGGGGTGAACCTTGTCAGATCGGGAAGAATGGAGAGACACGGAGACACAGAGAAGAGAAAGATCGAACGGAACATGAGCCAAAGACGTCGCGTTGTGCCGGCCCGTTCCATTCGTTCGTCGAATCGTTCTCATCCTGCGTCTTCCCGCCTTTTCTCCGTGACTCCGTGTCTCCGTGGTTCAACTCCTCATTTCCTTCCGACCGGCGTACCAGGCGAAGTAATCCTTGTATCGCTCGCGGAGTTGGGCCCGCGCCGGTGCAGGCGGGACTCGACCGTCCCGCGGGGCGTCCAGCACGACGGCCATCTCCTCGTAGCTCATGCCTTCCAGTTCCCAGCACGATCACCTGCCGGTGTTCGGGCGAGAGCGCCCGGAGCATCTGGGCGAGGTCGAGGCGGGCGTCGGTGCCGCCGGCGCGCTGGCGGTGGCTGGCCGGGGCGCCGCGGTCGTGGTCGTCACGGCCGCCGCCGAATAGCCGCATCAACCCCGCCGCGCCGGCGGTCGCGCCGGAGCATGCCGGCGCGGTTGACGAGGATGCGGACGAGCCAGGTGCGGACGGCCGACTCGCCGCGGAACGTGGAGGTGACGCGCGGCGAACGTCTCCTGCACGAGGTCCTCGGCGTCGGCCGCATGCCCGCAGAGCGAGTAGGCGATGCCGCCGAGGTAGCGTGCGTGGCGGTCGACGAGTTGCTGGAACGCGGGGCTCGCTCCCGCCGCGGACCGCTTCATCAGCTCCGCGTCGTCGTCACGGCCAAGCCGTCGTCGCCCGACGCCGATGATGCCGCCATTCGCCCGTACTGTTGTCGATGGGTCCCGCTTTCTTCCATGGCGCGCGGAATTTCTGCTGGAACGAACGCGACGCCGGCCCTGCCGACGCCGTTTCGCACGTCGGGATAAGCACTTAACACGTTGTAACCGAAGTCCGCGGGCGCGACAGGAATCGCGCCCGGCTGCGGGTGCGCGGCGAAGCGGAGGTCGGGCGACGCGGGCGGGATGAGGGAGGCGGTTCGTTCGATACGCGAGTGGCGCGAGTGACGCGACCGCCAGAGCCACCTAAGGGCGTCTAAGGTACCGCGGTCAGCAGATTGTCATCCTGCACGCCAGCGAAGGATCTCCCGCAATTCCAGCGAGTACCGCGGGAGATCCTTCGCTGTGCTCAGGATGACATTCGCTCGCGGATCGGTACTTTTCGCAGCTCTATGGATGGGAAAGGAGGACGCCAGCGCTGCCTGAACGGACCATCAGGCGGGAGGCCGCCGACGGACGATTCTTGCTCTACCAATAAAACCACCCTCCCCAGTGCACGGGGAGAGGGTGGCCAAGAGGGGCTCGTGCGGCGGACAGGCGGTGGTGCATGCCGACGCGCGGTCTCCTCCGTAATGTCGTGATCCGGTTCGAGCCGGATCTTCGGTCGCCGGACGCGCGGACGCGGCGGCCTGGGGCGCAGCGGGACAGGAGTGGCCCTCCAACAAGCCCGCCACGTCTGTCGTCGCCCGCGCCGCTCGGGCCCGCCGCGCCCGCATGGTCCGCACGCCCCGGCCGCCGGGGTCGATTGCCGGGCAACGCGTGCCGGCGGCAGTCGAGTGCTCGGTGCGGCCGGGCGCACCGCCCGGTCGGCCGGAACTGCTCGCGGCCGCACGGCGTACGGCGCGCACGCGGCCGGTCTTGCCTCGCCGGCAACGGTCCGCCTATCGGCCGGGGCGCCGCGCCGGGCGTTGATGATTCGTTGCGGTGTCGGCGGTCGACGCCTTCACCGCGAGTTCGCTCACATCGCCGGTCGTCGGATACTCGACGACGTTCCTGCGGTGATGCGGTTGTCGCCGCACGTCGCGATGCTCGTGCGGTGCGGCGGCGGTATTGACCCGCGCCCCGATCGGCGTACGGCCGGAGCGGCTAGGTGTTGCGCGACGAGTCGGGCACGGCTGCAGGCGTCGCCGATCGCGGTGCTCGTTCGCGCCTTCGCGGATCGAGACCGGCCGTTCGGGGCACGGTCCGTCCGCGCGTCCGCGCGCGAGTCTCGTCGCGCGTCCGCAGGTGTCACATCGATCCTTAGCGGGCGTGACCGCCGCGGCGGGCGCCGTCGATGACGTCGCTCCGCCAGTCCGCGCGGGCCGGGAAGGTTATGCCGCCGCTGCGGGCGTCGCGCTTCCAAACGGGCCGGGCGTTCGCCGGCTCGGCCGCGGCGTTCGGGCATCTCACCTGATCGAAGTCCACGTGCGGGCATGGCTCATCCTCCGGAAGACGACCTCGGCCGCGTCGACGCGAGCGTCGAGGCCGGGGCCACGTTGTCCAGTTCCCCGTCCGCCGCAGGCGCCGAGCCGGCCCGCGGCGGGGTACAACTGGTGGTGAATTAAGTGGCGACGGTTGCGGCGGCGGCGGCGGTGCGCGCGCTTCAGGCCATGCCGTCGAAGTCGTTGTCGACGCTCATGTCGTAGATCGCGGCCTGTCCTCGGCCGACAGGTCGGCGAAGATGCGGTCGAAGGGCGCGGTTGCGGTTGGGGTGGTTGTCCAGGACGGCCGCGACGAGCAGCTCCTCGATCTTCGCCCGCTTCGACGGCGTGGCGAACGGGGCGGCGGCGGGCACGAACGCCTCGCCGGCCAGGCCGGGCGCGCTCGCCCGCCTCGACCTGCTCCATGTCGTTCAGCAGGCGGTCCAGGGCGTTGTCGCGGTTCACGTGCGTCTCGAGCAGCGAGTCGAGCAGCGCGTCCTCGATCCGCTTCAGCTCCACGTCGGCCAGCACCAGCGTGCGGGCGGGAGCTTCGTGCGGCGGGCGACGGCGGGCTGACCGGCCGACTTGCCTCGGCGGCGAAGCGGCCGTGGCGGGCGATCGGGGTCAGCGCCGAGCTCGGGGCAGGCGACCTTGTTGTAACGGCTGGCGGTGCGGGTGACGTTCATCATCTGGAAGAGTCCTTTCTTCTGTCGTACGGCGAGTACGAAGGGGACAAAGTAAACCCCGTGCCAGAGCGGACTCTTCACTAACGTCCGATAATACGCGGACGTCAAACCAGGCGCGAATCGCGCGGATTTGCGGTTTTTCAGGCGGTCAGATCGTGTCGCACCGCGACAACGACATTGTCGCGGCGTGTCGCGGATATGCGGCGTGCCTCACTGCTTGTCGGCCGTTTTCGGGGGTGGGTTAACCAACGCCGCCGAATATTGGCCCGCCGCGTCGGCCCGGCTATCGTTTCGCACCCGACCGAAGGAGCGGGACGTCGTGCTGATCACACAAGATCCCGAGCCGTCCGTGCCGGCCCCGCAAAAGTCGGCCGCAGGCGTCGGGCTGGCGATGGGACTGGAAGGCTACCTGTCCTGGGGCGTCATCCCGCTTTATTTCCGCCTCGTGCGGCACGTGCCGGCGGTGGACGTCGTCGCACCGGGTGGTTTGGTCGGTCCTGTTCCTGTCGATCCTCCTGAGCTCACCGGCGGCTGGGGCACGGGCGGGCGCGCTGCGGTCACGGGCGACGCTGCTGAGCCTTTGCGGCAGCAGTGTGCTCATCGCGATCAACTGGGTGGTCTTCGTGTGGGCCGTCGAGCACGGACAGGTGCAGGCGAGCCTGGGGTACTTCATCAACCCGCTCGTGAGCGTGCTGCTGGGGATGACCTTCTTAAAGGAACGCCTGCGCCGGGCCAGTACGCCAGCCTCGCGCTGGCGGCGGCGGGCGTGGCGGTGCTGACGATCGCGCTCGGCCGCCTGCCGTGGGTCGCGCTGACGCTCGCGGTGTCGTTCGGCGTCTACGGCCTGCTCCGCAAGACCGTCTCGGTCGGCCTGCTCGTCGGCCTCTCGATGGAGACCGCCCTACTCGCACGCGCTGGCGCTGGCGTACGTCATCTTCTCCGGCCACACGACGCAGATGTCCGGTAACACGCACGTCGTACTTGCTTTGGCCGGCCCGGTGACCGCCCTACCGCTATTGATGTTCGCCGCCGGGCGCCCGCCGGCTGAGGCTGACGACGATGGGCTTCCTCCAGTACCTCGCCCCAACCTGCCAGTTCCTGCTCGCGGTCTTCGCGTTCGGCGAGCCGTTCACGAAGACGCGCAGGCGATCAGCTTCTCGATGATCTGGGCCGCCCTGCTCCTTTACTCCATCGACTCGCTCGTCTCATACCGCAACCGCCCGCGCGACGAGGT
The DNA here is from genome assembly GCA_030448225.1 of Phycisphaerae bacterium. The sequence goes on along the minus strand of JAUJNJ010000054.1, from coordinate 42,372 downwards.
GGCGGCCGCAGCGCCGGCGGGCGTGGCGATCGAGACGTGAGCGGGGTGAGCGGGCGACGGTGAGCGGGTGGGGTGAGCGGGCGACGGGCGGGAGAGCGGGGTGAGCGGGTGAGCGGGGTGAGCGGCGACGGGGCGGGGAGCGGGTGAGCGGGGTGACGGGCGTGAGCGGGCGACGGGGTGAAGGGGTGACCAGGCACAGGAGCGGCCGAACGTCCACGCCCGTGCCCTCACCCGCTTCATGTTTCACCTCGTCACCCGTTCACCCGCTCACCCCTTCACCCCGTCACCTCGTCACCCGCTCACCCCTTCACCCGTCCACCCCATCACGCTCCTACAATGCCCCCATGCTCGTAGCACTCACCGGCGCCAGCGGGTTCATTGGGAGTTACACGGCCAAGGCCCTTCACGCCGCCGGGCATGAGGTGCGCGCTCGTGCGGGGGACGAGCCGGCGCGACCACATCGAGCCGTACGTCGCGGAGTTTCGGGAGGGAGACGCCGCCGACCCGCAGGGCGCTGGCGGGGCTCGTGGCGCGCGCGGAGGCGGTAATCCACAACGCGGTCGACTGGGACGCGGTCGCGCGGTCGCGCGGTCACGCACTTCGAGCCGCAACGATGGGGTCGCTGCGCCTCCTCGAGGCGGCCCGGCAGGCGGGGGCGGAGCAGTTCCTGTTCGTCAGTTCGGTGGCGGTCTACGACGAGGTCCTGCCCGACCGCAGGCTCGACGAAGCTCACCCGACGTGGCCGGGCGGGTTGTACGGCGCGTACAAGGCCTCGATCGAGCCGTTCCTGAAGTCGTACCACGCCGAGTACGGCCTCAACACCAGCGCCTGGCGGCCGGCGGGCGGTGTACGGCGTCGATCCCGTGCGCCGCAAGTCGCAGTGGCACGACTTGATTCACACCGCCCGCGCCGGCGGCGCCGGATCGACACGCCGGCCGGCGGGAAGATCACGCACGTGCAGGACGTGGCCGACGCACTCACGCTCGCCGTCGGCGACGCCGCGGTGGCCGGGCAGTTCTACACCCTCGTCGACTGCTACATGTACTGGCAGACCGCCGCCGAGCACGCGAAGGCGATCAGCGGCTCGAACGCGGAGATCGTCGACCGCAAGGGGAGCGGCCCGAAGAACCAGTTCGACACCCGCAAGGCGATCGAGTTTCGACCGCCACGGCACCCCACCGCCCTCCGCCGCGGCCACGACGGCGTGCGGGAGTACGTGGCGGAGTTGCTGAAGACGTAGCGGCACGAGCGGATCGCTGCCGAGGAAATGGGCAGTCGCCGTCAAATCACTTTGTCGCCGCGGGTGCGACGCCCGACCGTCTCCCGCACCGAAGTCCGGCGCGGGCTGCGCCGGTCCGGCGGCGGTACGTCGAACGCGAGGCTGCCGCGCGCGCGCGCCGCAACGGGTTACGCGGCGAAATTCATCGTCCAGCCATATCGGTCAGAACGGTCGCTTCCAGTCGCCCGTCGCCGCCTTCTTCAATCCGACCCGCAGGTCGCCGACGAGTCCGTGCGCTTGTTCCGGCGAGTCGCAGCGGCAGACGACGGCGGCGGCCGCGCGGATCGACTCTCCTTCCCAGAGCAGCGTCACGAGGCAGTATTGGTCGCCCGGCCCCTCGTTCCCCTCGAGGACCGAGACGCGGATCGCGGCGTCCTTCCCGAGATCCACGCACGACTCCACGATCTGCTCGAACGCCTTGATCGCGGCCGCCCGCGTCTCGGCGGTGCTGTCGTCGGGCCGGACGTGGGCGAGGGGACGGAGCGTCGCCCCAGCGCCGCCGTCCCCGCCGTCGACGGCGAAGCCGGCCGCCTCGGTGCCGTCGACGAGCACCGCGAAGTGGGTGAGGAACTGATGGAACAGCGTCGGGGTCGATCATCGCCGTCCCGCCTCCCGCGAGAGAAAGTCGATCAGCATCTCGTTCACGCGTTCCGGCTCGTCGTGTTGAATCCAATGCGTGGCACCCTCAAACCGCTCGACGCGCAGGTTTGGGACGAGCGCGTCCAGTCCTTCCGTCGACTCCGGCACCATGTAGCGGTCCTTCATGCCCCACAGGAGCAGCGTGGGGTTGGCGATGGGCCGGACGCTCCGAGACAGGCGGCTCGGGCCGAGGCGGAGGGCGGCGCGGGTAGTAGTTGAGCGCGCGGTGATGCCGCCGGGTTGGCGAAACGCCCGACGTGCTGCTCGATGTCGGCCTCGCTGAACGCGCCGGTCCGGGCGGGCTCGTGGCGGAAGAGTTTGCGCAGCCGCGCGGAAGTCGAACGCGCGGATGCTCGCTTCCGGCAGCCAGGGAGCTTGAACATGAAGACGTACCAGCTCTTCGCGAGCTGCCGCGGGCCGCGGATCTCGCGAAGGTAGGCGGCCGGGTGGGCGGCGTTGAGGATCGCGAGGCGGGCGATCTTCCCCGGGCGCGCGCATGGCCGCGTACCACGCGACGACGCCGCCCCAGTCGTGGCCGACGACGTGGGCCCGGCCGCCGACACGGTCGATCAGGGCGAGCAGATCGTCGACGAGGTGGTCGACGGTGTAGTTGGCGACGCCGGCCGGCTTATCCGAAGTGTTGTACCCCGCATGTCCGGCACGATCACGCGGAATCCGGCCGCGGCCGCCGGGATCTGGTGCCGCCAGCCGTACCAGAACTCGGGGAACCCGTGCAGCAGGACCACCGGCGGCCGCGCCGAATCGTTTGGGCCGGCGGCGACGTAGTGGAGGGCGCAGGCCGTTCACGTCGGCGACGCGTGCGCCCAGAGTTCGAGGGTTCAGCGCGCTCATGGGATCGGAATCATATGAGCGTCGCGGCCCGCCGCGTTACACCCGGCGGAAATCGTCGGCGAATCGCGGCCGCTCACGAGGCGGTTGCCGACGCGCCTTCAATCCCGGACTGGCCCGGCCCGTCGCCGGTGGCTACGATCGGCTCATGAAAGCGATCCGCGTCCACGCGTTCGGCGGCCCCGAGGTTCTGACGCTCGAGGACGCCCGATCCGCGCCCGGCCCGGGGCAGGTCGTGGTGAAGGTGCACGCGATTGGCGTGAACCCGGTGGACGTACGTCCGCGCCGGCAAGTACGGGCCGCGCGAGTTCCCGTTCGTGCCGGGGTCGGACGCTGGCGGCGTGATCGAATCCGTCGGGCGCGGGCGTCACCCAGTTCGCCGGGCGACCGCGTCTATACCGCCGGCAAGCGCCAGCGGCACCTACGCCGAGCGAGCTGCTCTGCCCGCCGCCCGCGTGTTCCCGCTGCCCGCCCACGTCGACTTCCGGCAGGGCGCGCGCTCGGCGTTCTACGCCACCGCTCATCGCGCGCTGTTCCACCGCGGCCGGGCGATGGCGGGCGAGACGGTGCTCGTCCACGGCGCCAGCGCGCCGTCGGCACGGCCGCCGTCCAGCTTCGCGGGCGATCGGCCTGACGGTCGTCGGCACCGGCGGCACCGACGAGGGCCGGCAACTCGTGACGGCCCAGCGCCCACCACGTGCTCGACCACACGGCGGCCGACTACCTCGACCGGTTGATGAAGCTCACCGGCGATGCGGCGTCGACCTGATCCTGGAGATGCTCGCCAACGCGAACCTCGACAAGGACCTGGCCGTGCTCGCGAAGTACGGCCGAGTGGTCGTCGTCGGCAACCGAGGCCGGATCGAGATCGACCCGCGGCAGACGATGGCCCGCGACGCCGACATCCGCGGCATGACGCTCATGAACGCCGACGACGACGACCTCCGCGGCATCCACGCCGGCCTGCTCGCCGGCCTTGAGAACGGCACGCTCCGCCCGGTCATTCGCACTGAGATGCCGCTGGCCGACGCGGCCAAGGCACACGAGAAAGTGTTGGAGCCGGGGCGTACGGGAAGATCGTGCTGGTTCCGTGAAAGCGTTGAACCGCAGAGCGCGGAGGACGCAGAGGCGAACAGGAGTCATGACGAGCGGGCCGTGAATCGTGATCCGAGGCACGCCCGCGAACGCAACTCGGTTGTTCACCCGAGGCCTTCCCGTTATGCAGCAGCTGCCATTTCGGCTCGACTACGATCGAGGAGAACGAAGTTTCATTCCTGAGTTGCCACCGTAGCGCCGGCGGACGAAGACGGTCAGCCGCTATATGACGTTGCTGCTGCTGCCAGCCAGCGTGGTGGCATGCGCCGGCGTTATGGCCGGCGGGCAGTTCCCGCTTGGTGCCGCGGTAGCATGCGTGATTCTTTGGCCGCTTACTTTGATCAGCTGGGTGGTGTGGGCGAAAGCGGCCGGAAAGTACTGACGCGTCTTCGTCACCCACGAGTTCGTCCGATCGGCCGCCGTCCCTCTCCCCAATCCGCTCGGGAGGGGGCTCGCAGCCGGCACTGCGTCACGTGGGCACGCTGACAAGCGCGAGCCCTTCTCCCCCGCCCTCTCCCCAGCGTACTGGGAAGAGGGAGGATGCAACTCGTGGTGACGCCCCGAAGCCGTCAGCCGCACCTCACCATCCGACCCGACTTCCTTAGCCTCTGCGACCTCTGCGCCTCTGCGGCAACATCTCCTGCGCCGGTCTATGCCCGTTCCACGATCTGGTTGTCGAGCACGAACTGCGTGACGAGGCTCTTCAGCCGCTCCTGCTCGAAAAGCAGGACGATCTTCGCGTCGTCCTCCTCGTAGCGCATCACCGTCGCCTCGCCCCACTTCTTGTGGCGCACGCGGCTCTTCAACGGGAACGGCAGCTTGTCGTCGACCGCCTCGTGCTTCTCGACGGTGCCGGCGTCAAAGTTGTCGCAGTGGTCGCACGGGCCCTCGACGGCCTCGCCGAAGTAGTTCAGGAGGTAACGCCGGCGGCAGTCCTTCGTCTCGGCGTAGTCCTTCATCAGCTCGACCCGCGCCTGGCGGTACTGGCGGTGTACCTCCTGTTCGCGGACGGCCTCCTCGGCGAGCGACTGCGCGTCGAGCTTCTTCGTCGTCGTCGGCTTCACCTCGCCGCCGGGCAGGATCTCGACCACGCCCTGCTCCTCGAGGCGGTTGAGGGCCGCCGTGACCTTGCCGGGGGCGACGTCGGCCTCCTCCTTCAGGTCCTTGATCGCGACCGACTCCCGCCGGCCCTCCACGAGTTCCACCACCGCCTCGACCGGCCGACCTCCTGGAAGTAGCTGTCGACCGACTCGGGGATGTCGTAGTGAATCACGAACCGGACGTCCGCCTTGTCGACGCCCATGCCGAACGCGTTGGTCGCGACGACGACGTCGGCTTCGCCGGTCATGAACGCGTCCTGCGCGGCGTTGCGGTCGTCCTTCTTCATGCCGCCGTGATAGAAGACCGCGTTGACGTTCACCTGCTCGCGCAGATCGCGGCAGAGCTCTTCCGTCGCCGCCTGCGTGGCGACGTAGACAATGCCCGGCTTGGCGAAGTCCTTCACGCGCCCGAGCAGCAAGCGGTGCTTCGTCGCCTCGTCGGGGCACGCCGCGACGCCGAGCCAGATGTTCGGCCGGTCGAAGCCCCACACGACCGTGCGCGGGTCGCGCATGCCGAGGCGGGCGACGATGTCCTCGCGCACGCGCGGGGCGGCCGTGGCGGTGAGCGCGAGGACCGTCGGGTGGCCGAGCGATTCGATCACGTTCCCGAGCCGCGCGTACTCCGGGCGGAAGTCGTGGCCCCACTCGCTGATGCAGTGCGCCTCGTCGATCACGAACAGTGACGGCGGATTCGCCTTAAGCTTCTCCATCGTCTCGGCGTTGGCGAACTGCTCGGGCGCGAGGAACAGGTACTCGAGGTCGCCGTCCTCCAGTTTCTCGAACGCCTCGCGCCGCTCGCCTACGCTCTGTGTTGAGTTCACGCCGCGGCCTCGGCGAGCTCCTGCTCGCGGATGTACTCGACCTGATCTTTCTGGAGCGCGATCAGCGGCGACACGACGACCGTCGGCCCGCCGATCTTCAGCCCTCGATTTGATAGATCGCGGATTTCCCCGAGCCGGTGGGCATCACCGACAACGTGTCCTGCTTCGATAAGATGAGCCGGATGATCTCTTCCTGGGCGTGCGAGAGCTGCTTGTAACCGAACTTCTCGCGGGCGATTTTTCGAAGTTCCGCTACGTCGGTGCTGACCTTCTTGGGCATTCGTGCTCCGCGACGTGGCGGAGCAACAGACGTGCCGCCCGCCGGCTACCGATTCATGACCGGCTTCATCCGGAATCGCAGCGATGAGTTATCAACATGTGTCTCCAAAGACCTCCCCACTTGCCGCGCTTGCGCCGGTGCCGGCCTCTCTGGTAGCGGGCGCGACGCACGGTAGAATCGCGAAACACTTCGAGCCGGCAGGGAGGGATCAAGATGACACAATGTGACCGACTGGTCGTCGTCGTCATTGCGGCGGTGCTCTGCACGGCGACCGCGCGGGCCGCCGACCCCGCCGCACCGGCGACCACACCGCCGCCCGCATCGCCCGCCGCACCTGTGAAGGCGCCGGCGACCGCACCCGCGAAGACGCCGGCGACCGCGCCCGCAAAGACACCAACGACCGCGCCCGTCGCGACCGCGCCCGCGGGCGGCGAGGTCGACGCGGAGGCGTCGCGCCTGATCGGTCAGCTCGACGACGACAACTGGAAGACGCGCGAGCGCGCCGAGGCGGAACTGCTGGCGATCGGGCCGCCGATCCTGCCGCGCCTCAAGGAACTCGTCCGGCGCGGCGGGGCCCCGTCGGTCGTCTCGGTCGCCGACTCGCTCGTGAAGCGCATCGAGGAGGCGGGATCTACGGGCCGACGAGCGTCCGCCTCGACCTGCGCGACGCCACGCTCGAGGCGGCGTTCGGGCAACTCGCGGAGAAGTCAGGCGTGAAGCCGCGCCGGGCGTCGACGCGCTGTGGTCGGACGAGGCCGGCCGGCAGAGCGCGTGACGCTCGAGGCGAGCGCGCGAGCCGTACTGGTCGGTGCTGCTGAAGCTCTGCGACGCCGCGTCGGCCGTGCCGGTCGCCGTGACGGACGGCGTGGTGTCGGTCGTGCCGCTGGCGGCGAACCTCCCGCCCGCCGATGGCGGCGTCCGGGCTGCTCGCGATCGTGGTGCGATCGATCGACACGAACCGCGAACTGAGGTTCGCCGTCCCGCAGCCCGCCGCGGGCGGATGGGGATGCCGCGACACGCGCGGCACACGCTGCGCCTCCAGGTGCTGGGCGAGCCGAAGATCGCGGCCGACCGGTGGAACGTCGACCGCTACGAGGCCGTCACCGACACCGGCGAGGTCCTCGCGAGCGGAAACGGCCCCGCCGCCGGCGGGATGCCGGGCAGCGGCAATCGCCTGAACGGGCCGGGCCGGCAGTCGACCTTCTCGCTGTCCGTGGCGAAGCCGGTCGCGAGCCTGAAGCGACTGACGCTCCACGCCCGGTTCATGGTCGTGATCCGCCGCAAGCAACTCGAGATCCCCGACGTGCTCGCGCGCCGGAGTCGCGGCAGCTCGTCGGCGGGTTCCCGATCGTGTTCAAGCCGCTGATGAAGACCGGCGCCGAGCAGTACGAAATGTCGTACGAGGCCGAGCGGACCACGCAGACCGACGAACAGTGGCGGGACTTCACCGCGCTGATCACGAGCGGCGACGGACCGGTCGTCAAGGACGCCGAGGGCAAGCCGCTCGCGCGGCGGGTCGAGCAGTTACGGCGGCAAGAAGATCAGCGCGCCGGACGCTCACGACCGAGAACTTCGGCCGCGGCGCGTCCGGCCCGCCGGCGAAGATCGGGGATTACGCGGGGAGTACGCGAAGGCGATCCCGGCGGTTTTCGTGCTCGAGAACGTCCTGCTCCCGTAGGCATCACCGGCGCGCCAGCACGGGCGAAGACCATCCACAGGTGACGAGTCGCGCGTGCCCATTTCCTCGCCGCGCCTTCGCCACCTCGTACGCGTCTCGGCATGGCGGCGTGGCCACCTCAGGTGGCGGGGCCCCACGCCAGTGAGCCGATCAGTCGCAGCGACGCTATACCCGCGGGAAAAAACCCCGTGCTCACAACCGACTGATGAGCAGTTCGCGCTGGAAGATCATCTCCTTCGGCAGATCGCCGGCGAGCTTCAGGAACAGCTCCTCCTGGCTCACGATCTCGCGCTTCAGTTCCTCGTTGTCGACGCTCTGCAACTCGCGGAGGTCGTCGAGGTCGATCTCCATCCCCGTCAGGTCGATGTCCTCCGGGCGCGGCATCCAGCCGATCGAGGATTCGGCGGCGTAGGCGCGGCCGTGGCAGCGGTCGACGATCCACTTCAGCACGCGCATGTTCTCGCCGAACCCGGGCCAGAGCCAGCGGCCGTCGTCGCCCTTGCGGAACCAGTTGACGTGGAAGATGCGGGGGCAGTCGTGCATGCGCTTGCGCATGCGGATCCAGTGCACGAGGTAGTCGCGGATGTTGTAGCCCAGGAACGGGAGCATCGCCATCGGGTCGCGGCGGACGACGCCGACCTGCCCGGTGGCCGCGGCGGTGGTCTCGGAGCCGAGCGTCGCGCCGAGGTAGACGCCGTGCACCCAGTTGAACGCCTGGAACACGAGCGGGATCGTCCGGCTGCGCCGCCCGCCGAACACGATCGCGCTCACCGGCACGCCCGCCGGGTCGTCCCACGACTCGTCGAGCGCCGGGTTGTTCACCGCCGGCGCGGTGAAGCGGCTGTTGGGGTGGGCGACCTTGCGGCCGGTCTCCTTGCCGATCTGCGGCGTCCAGCGCTGCCCCTGCCAGTCGACGCACTCGGCCGGCGGCTCGGGCGTCTTGCCCTCCCACCAGACGTCGCCGTCGGGCAGCAGGCCGACGTTCGTGTAGAGCGTGTCGTGCGACATGCTCGCCATTGCGTTGGGGTTCGTCTCGTCGTTCGTCCCCGGCACGACGCCGAAGTAGCCGGCCTCGGGGTTGATCGCGCGGAGCTTGCCGGACTTCTCGTCGACCCACATCCAGACGATGTCGTCGCCGACCGTCGTGATCCGCCACCCCTGCTCGCGGTAGCGCCGCGGCGGGATGAGCATCGCGAAGTTCGTCTTGCCGCTGGCGCTGGGGAACGCGGCGGCGACGTACGTCCGCTCGCCGTCGGGGGCGTGGGCGGCCATCAGCAGCATGTGCTCGGCCATCCACCCCTGCTGCCAGCCGAGCACGCTGGCGATGCGCAGCGCCAGCGCCTTCTTGCCGAGCAGCGCGTTGCCGCCGTAGCCGGAGCCGAAGCTCCAGACCGCGTTGTCGAGCGGGAAGTGCGCGACGTAGCGGCGGTCGGGGTTGACGTCGCCGAGGCTGTGGAGGCAGCGCGTGAACTCGTCGGCGCTGTCGGGCCCGAGGCTGGCGAGCTGCCGCCACGCGACGTCGCCCATGCGCGTCATGATCCCCATGCTGACCGCGACGTAGATCGAGTCGGTCAGCTGCACGCCGACCTTCGCCAGCGGCGAGCCGAGCGGGCCCATCACGAACGGCACGACGTACATCGTGCGCCCGCGCATGCACCCGGCGAACAGCTCGCGGAGCTTCGCGTAGGCGGCCCGCGTCTCCATCCAGTTGTTCGTCGGCCCGGCCATGTCCTCGCCGGGCGTGCAGATGAACGTCAGGTGCTCGCTGCGGGCGACGTCGTTGGGGTTGGAGCGGTGGAGGTAGCAGTCGGGCAGCTTCTGCTGGTCGAGGCGGATCAGCACCCCCTCGCGCACGGCCTGCTCGAGGAGGCGCCGCCGTTCGCCGGCGCTGCCGTCGAGCCAGACGACGGCGTCGGGCTGGCACATCTGCGCGCACTCGTCGACCCACCGCCGCACGACGTCGTTCGCGCCGGGGGAGGACTGGGAGCCGGAGATGGGGTCAGTCGCGGTTGCCGTCATGGTTCGTCCGTCCTTTCGTCTCGCCGAGATCTTTACCCCCCGGCCGCCCCGGTCAAGCCCGGGCGCCCCCACGGCCGGCGGATCTCGACGGACGCCGCGGGCGGGCGAGCCGGGCCGTCAGCCGCGCGGGGCGTCCGGCCGCGCGACGCCGAGCAGCGCCACGATTCGCGCGGCCGTCTCCTCGATCGCCTGGTTCGTCACGTCGAGCGTCGGCCACCCCTGGCGCCGGAACAGCGCGCGGCTCCACCGCACCTCTTCCTCGACCTGGCCGTCGTCGTTGTAGGACGTGTCGCCCCTCTGCCACTCGGCGTTGCGGCGGGTGCGGATCGCGGCCAACTGCTGCGGGTCGATCGTCAGCCCGACGACGATCCCCTTCGGCGCCGCGAGCAACTCGCGCGGCGGGTCGACGGCGATCGCCAGCGACACGTTCGCCACCTTGTAGCCCTGCTGGGCGAGGTAGATGCTCGTCGGCGTCTTGCTCGTGCGCGACACGCCGGCCAGCACGATGTCGGCCTCGCCGATCGTGTCGAGCCCGAGCCCGTCGTCGTGCGCGAGCGTGAACTCCAGCGCCTGCACGCGCCGCTCGTACGCCGCGTCCACCTCGTGAAGCCGCCGCAGGTCCTCGACCGGCTCCGCGCCGGACGCGCGCGACAGGAACGCGACGAACGGCCCGGTGAGGTCGCACGCCGGCATCCCCAGCCGCGCGCAGTGCCGCTCGATCGCCGCCTTCGATTTCGCGGCCACGACGGCGTGGAACACGATGCCCGCCGCCGCGTCGCATCCCGCCAGCGCCCGCTCGACCTGCTCGGCCGTGCGCAGGAACGGCCGCGCGTGGACGGCGAACGTGCCGGGCGGGAACTGCGTGAGGAACGCGGTGAGCATGTGGACGGGCAGGTTCCCGGTGGAATCGGAGAGGACGTAGATCGTTCGCCGCGCCGCCGCGGACGATCGTGCGTTCCGAGCGCGCCGCACCGCCGGCGGTGCCGGGCGCGCGGTGCGTGGCCGCGGCCGCGGGGTCGCGGCGGGGGAGTTGGTGGACGTCTTTCGCTTAGTCATGGTTCGCTCGCTACCGACTTCCTTAGAATCGCCGCCCATGCGCGACCTCCCCCCGCCTCGCCGCCGCCTCGCACTCCGCCGTCCGTACGCCCTGCTCGCCGTCGCGGCGGCGGTCGCGCTGTGTGGGTGCCGGACGAACGCGAACAAGCGGCTCAACGGCTCCAATGTGCAGGTGGAGGCCCGCACAACCGCACGCTCGCCGCGGTCGACGCGGAGATCGTACCCGTGACGGCGCAGTTCTCCCCGAACGACCCGGAGGCGGAGGCAACCGTGCGCCCGCTGCCGGGCGCGCCGGCGGCGGGGATGCCCGTCGCGGCGGCGGGCCGGCCACCGCGCCGCGGGGCGCGCGCCGGCCGACGCGCGGGGCGACGGGCACTTCGTCGGCGTCGCCATCAGCGGTGGCGGGTCGCGGTCGGCCAACTTCGCCGCCGGGTGCATGTTCCAGCTCCAGCGCGCCGGCCTGCTCCGCCACGCCGACTACGTCAGCGCCGTCAGCGGCGGCTCGCTGACGGCCGCGTACTACTGCCTCCACGACGACGCGAGTGGAACCCGGGCGACGTGCAGCGCAAGCTCACGCACTCGTTCGCGACCGACATCATCGTCCGGACGCTGCTGCCGTGGAACCTGCCGGCCCTGGTCTTCACCGACACCGATCGCAGCGACCTCCTCGCCGACAGCTTCAAGCGCCACCTGTTCAGCCGCCGCGGCAAGGTGCTGACGTTCGGCGACCTCCGCCCGGACCGCCCGCGGCTGCTCGTGAACGCGACGGACCTCCAGTCGGGCCGCAAGTTCATCTTCACGAACGAGGCGTTCGACGGCCTGAACTCCGACCTGTCGAAGTACCCGATCGCCGACGCCGTCGCCGCGAGTTCGGCCGTGCCGGTGCTGCTGCACCACGTCACGCTGCGGGACTACTCGACGGTCTTCAAGCAGTACCGCCACCTCATCGACGGCGGGATCGTCGACAACCTCGGGGTGCAGAGCCTCGTCGAGACCTACGCCGCCCACGTCGACGCCGCCGCCGCCGCGAAGCGGCCCGACCCCTACCCGCGCGGGGCGGTGCTGTTCGTGCTCGACGCCCGCACCGAGTTCGACGCCGCCCTCTCCGACCGCGGCGACACCGGCTTCCTCGAGAGCTTCGTGATGGGCGCCGGCCTGACGACCACCGCGCTGCTGAACCGCGCCAGTTCCGCCACGCTCGCCGAGATCATCGTCCGCTACTCCGCCGACGACATCACCGCGAAGGACCTGCGGGCCCACATCGACACGCTCAACCGCACCGGCGACCTGCTGATCAAGGACCGCAACGGCAAGCCGGTGCGCGTCGTGCACCTCGCGCTGTCGCGCGTGAAGGACGTGGCGAACCTGCCGTACACGAGCTTCGGGCACAACGTGAACTCGATCCAAACCTACTTCAACATCAGCGCGACCGAGGCCTTCAACCTCTGGAAGGCCTCGGAGCTGCTCGTCCGCGAGAAGTTCGAACGCGAGCTGTCGCAGATCCGCAAGCGCCCTGGAAAACGAGCCGCCGCCGCCGAAAGCCGGCGAGGCGGCCGACTAGGCGGTTTTGGTCGCAAGGCCCGGATTGAACCGCGGAGTCACGGAGACATGGAGACAAGACGGACGCCCGATGGAAGGAGAGGACGGACACGTTCTTCCCGCACGTTCGCGAGGCTCCGCCATTCTAAGGTCCAATACCGTCACCCCTTTCATGGTCCCGTAGCTTCGGCTTCCCAACGTTCTGGAGAGCGCTCCGACGCGGTCTCCCCTCCACCAACACTCCCCCCCGGCGTTTCGCGGCCGGCCCGCAGGGCCGAGGTAGCCGATCGCCCCCAACGCCCCGCCCGGTCGCGTCCCCGACAAACCGTGCTTCCGCTCGGAAACGATGTCGGCAGGACGAATCCCCTCCGCTCCCGCGCCCGGCGGAATGTTCGCTGCGCGGTTATGTCTTGCAAAGATCGCACGGTCCACGGTTTACTATGGTGCTACGGGAGGTCTCCGACCCGGGCGCCCCAGGGCCCGCGGCGGGGACGAACGGGCGCGACGGCGGCGGGCGACAGGCCCGGCCGGTCGGGCCCGCGGCGGAGGTCGGAAACAGGACAGACACCTTGAGGAGTCAACCCATGCGGTTTCTTCGGACGGCGGGGATCGTGGTCGTCGCCGGTACGCTCGTCGGTTGCCAGAACAAGCCCGATGCGGCCCCCCCGGCGCCGCCGCGGCCGTCGGCGGAATCCGCCCAGGCGCTGCGCGCCACGCTCCAGGAGAACCCCAACGCACGCGTCGGCGTCGTCAGCGGCACGCTGCCCGAGCAGCAGTTCGTCGCCGTCGGCCAGGTGCCGGTCGAGGACTTCCGCGTCGGCGACGTGATCACGTTCCTCGACGGCAGCGGCCGGAGCATCAACACCGGGCAGGTCATCACGATCGGCAAGACGCTCGTCGTCCGCTACGACGCCCCGTCGGCCGACGGGCGGGCGCCGGAACTCGGCGACCTCGGCGTGCGGATCCTCGAGGGCGGGCCGCGCCCGCCGCGCCCCCTCGCGCCGGCCCCCGCCCCCGCCGCGCCGCCGGCCGACGCGCCCCCGGGCCTCGGCGACCCCGCCGGCACCACGCCCGCCCCGACCGGCGACATGCCGCCGACCGACCCCGGCGCCCCCGCCGATCCCGCCGCCACCCCCCCGCCGGCGCCGCCGCTGGAAGAACCGACGCCCGACGCGGGCTTCGGCGCCGATCCTGCCGCCCCGAAGGTAACGCTCCCCGACGCCGAACCCCCGATGCCCGCCGATCCCGCCGCACCGACGGACCCGGCGGCGCCGGACCCCACGGCACCGGCCGATCCCGCCGCGCCGGCCCCCACCGATCCGGCCCCAGCCGACCCGGCGGCCCCGACGGAACCCGCTCCGGCCGACCCGGCGGCGACCGACCCGGCGGCGCCGGCCGATCCTGCCGCTCCGGTTGATCCGGCGGCGCCGGCCGATCCGGCACCAGCGGACGCCGCGCCCGCCGATCCGGCCGCCACGGATCCCGCCCCCGCCCCGGCCGACCCGGCGCCCGCGGAGGACGCGAACAAGTAGAAGGGCCAACGAGAGAAGGTCCACCGCGGAGACGCGGAAGGCGCGAAGGCGATTTCAACGGAATCGCCTTCTCCGCGTCCCTCCGCGCGTCCGCGGTTCTTTCGTTTCATTAACTGACGTAGAAGCCGAGCCGCCAACACGTGCCGCAACCCCGCCTGATCCTCGCCAGCGCGTCGCCCCGCCGGCAGGACCTGCTGCGGGAGGCGGGGTACGTCTTCACGGTCGACCCGGCGGACATCGACGAAAGCGCCCACCCGCCCGGCCTCTCGCCCGGCGACCTCGCCGAACACCTCGCCGTCGAGAAGGCCCGGGTCGTGGCGGCCCGGCACCCCGGCGACGTGGTGCTGGCGGCCGATACCGTCGTCGCGCACGGCGACGCGATTCTCGGCAAGCCTGCCGACGCCGTCGACGCCCGCCGGATGCTCGCGCTGCTCGCCGGCACCACCCACCACGTCATCACCGGCGTCGCGATCGGGCGACGGGCGGACGATTTCCAACGCCGCACGCGCGTCGAGTCGGCCGTCCGCATGCGCACGTTATCCGCCGCGGAGATGGAGCGTTACGTCGCCAGCGACAAGTGGCAGGGCAAGGCCGGCGGCTACGGCTTACAGGACGCCGCCGGCTTCCCCACCGACGACCCGACGAAGGACCCGTTCGTCGTCAACGCCTCGGGCTCGCGCTCGAACATCGTCGGCCTGCCGATGGAGACCGTGACGGTGCTGCTGGCCGAAGCGGGCGTGGCCCTGCAGTAGAACTCTCCCGCGGTCGCAGCATCTCATCTCCATTTAGCCGGCGGGCTTGCCCGCGGTGTCCGCACGCCAACGACAGCTCTTGTGTGTGCTGACGCGGGACACATTTCCTCTCCCCCTCGCAAAAAGGTCCTGGTCGACGAGAACGGCTGAGTTCGCCTTCCCGCGCTACGTCGAGGGTCAGCGTCGAGCAGACTGTCTGAACCCGGTGGATCGTGGGCGTTGTCGGCCGGCAAGCCGGAAAACCATCACCGTAGCGGCGGGCAAGCGCGCCGGCTAAATGGGACGCGAATCCGGTGGTTTTCAGCCTCGATTCGCGGCGGTTATCGGACCCTCGCGCGACGTCGTTCAGGCGGGGCGAACGCCGACCTGTCCACACGCGATCCACACGTCCCATAAGATCGTGCAGCAGCGGTGGATAAGAAATTTTCTTCACGCGCCAAGCGAGTGGCTGTCGATGCTTGCACTCAGTGGCAAGGAAATCCGATAAAGACGGGCTTGCCAGTGCTGTCGAGGATGCTTATTCTCGGCGGACCGATTCAAGGATGAGTTAGCGTGCGGTGAGCAGGGCGCGAGGCACAACGCGTCGGCTTCGCCCGGGGGGTTTCCCGACAACAGGGGACCACTCGCCGCACGGCACAATCGGTTCACATCGTAAGGACGCGATCTACACACGGACGGACACGCCAGGCAGGAAGCCTATTGGTGATCGAGGGCTAGAGGGCAGGTTCCGCGCGCACGGCTCGCCGAGGCGTCAGGCTCACTCCCCCTCCCCTCCTCTCACCGGCGGCGGCGACGGCATCGGACGCAGCGTCCGACGACGCGCCCGCCGCAACCGCCACGGAACCGCGACACCGGCCAGGCCGGTCTGACATCGCGGGCTCACGGCGGGCCCCGTCGCGCCACGGGTGACGTACACGGCGCGACGCGGGATCGTAGTGCCCGAGCCATGCCCCGCGCCGCAACGCGCGGGTCCGGGCGCTGGCCGACACAGGATGGGACTTCCTCAGAAGGAGCTCTTAGTGAGCTGCATCAGCGTGAACGACGTGCAATTGGCGCGGCTGGCGGACGCCATCGCACAGCGGGTGGGACAGCAGCGGTTTCATGTGTGGTTCAACAACTCGACGCGACTCGACCTGCGGCAGGACGGCCTGGAGATCGCCGTCCCCAACGACTTCATCAGCGAGTGGATCGGCACCCACTTCACCCGCCCCATCCAGGAGGCGGCCCACGAGGTGCTCGGCGGGCCGCTGGCCGTGCGGTTCAACGTCGTCCCGGAACTCTTCGAGGTCGAGGCCCGCGCCGCGGCGGCCGCGGATAAGCACAACAACGACAAGAACGGCGACGCCAAGCTCGCCAAGAGCGGCGACGGCACGCAGGGCATCGCCGCGGCCGACGACCTCGGCGTCACGCTCGCCAGCCGGCAGGTCCGCGTCGTCGGCGCCGGCACGGTCGGCGTCCCCCGCCCCGCCACCGGATCGGCGTCGTCCTCGTCGGCGGCCGCTGCGGCGGCGGCGGCCAACGCGTTCGCCCGGGTGCCGCGGCTGCGCCACGATTTGCCGTCGTTCATCACCGGCCCCGGCAACCAGCTCGCGTACAACACCACGCAGTACGTCGCCGAGTTCCCCGGCGCCCAGTACAACCCGTTGTTCATCCACGGCGGGTGCGGGCTCGGCAAGACGCACCTGCTCCAGGGCCTGTGCAAGAAGTTCATCGAGCTGCACCCGACGAAGCGCTGGATGTACCTGACCGGCGAGGAGTTCACCAACGAGTTCCTCTCCGCCCTGCGCGGCAACAAGCTCGACGTCTTCCGCCGCCGCGTCCGCGACCTCGACCTGCTCGTGATCGACGACGTGCACTTCCTCGGCGGGAAGAAGGCGACGCAGGAGGAGTTCCTGCACACGTTCAACGCGATCGAGGCGATGGGCCGCCAGGTCGTGATGGCGAGCGACAACCACCCGAAGCTCATCGAGGAGTTCGGCGAGTCGCTCGTGAACCGCTTCGTCAGCGGCATGGTCGTGCGGATCGACCCGCCGAACTACGCGACGCGGTGCGAGATCCTGCGGGCGCTGGCGGCGCGGACGAAGTTCGCGATCCCGGAGGAGGCGATCGCCTGGATCGCCCGCCGCGTGACGCAGAACGTCCGCGAGTTGGAGGGGACCGTCACCCGCCTGGCCGCCCACGTGAAGCTCACCGGCGAGGAGCCGAGCGTGAAGCTCGCGCAGGAGGCCCTGGGCGACCTCGACAAGCAACTCGTCGCGCCGGTGCGGCCGGAGAACATCCTGCAGTCGGTGTGCAACTACTTCGGCCTCGAGCACAAGGACCTGATGTCCGGCCGCCGCCAGCGGACGATCAGCCTCGCCCGCAGCGTGGCGATGTTCCTCGTCCGCAAGACCGCGAAGCTGAGCTTCCCGGAGATCGGCTCGCGGATGGGCAAGCACAACCACAGCACGGTGATCAGCGCTGCCGCCGGATCGAGCGCGCCCGTCAGCCGCAACGAGATGCTCGTCTGGAGCAGCTCGGTCGGCGGCGAGCGTCAGGAAGAGGCGCTCGGAATTGATCCAGCGGCTCGAAGAACACAGCCGCGCGATGAGCTGAAGACGGCGGCCGAGTGCGTAGTGCGTAGTGCGTAAGAAGATCGCCTTGTCCTCCGTTCGCAGAGTGGGAGCGGGAGTCACCGCGTGCTTCCGCGGTGATCCGCTTTGGCGGATAGCGTTTACCGTAAACCAATCGGATCTCGCTTGGTCCGACGTCACACGACTCGCCGCCGACCGGCGCGGTTAGCCTCTCAGATCAGCTCTACCGGCCGTCGGGTCAATCGGCGCGAACATCAGCGAAGGCTTCTCCAAGAGCAGCCGCCGTGACCGTGTGCGTTTACGCGTCTCTGCCCGCGAGTCCCGCGGCTGGTACCACGGCGGCCGCTTCGTCTTGGGGAATCCGGTGTCGGCTCACCGCACGGAGCTGACATCCGAGATCATCCGCCTCCTTCTTGCGATGATCTCCGCCCCGACCCCGACTCATTCGCGTAACACCAGAAAAGTGCTCCGTCTCCCCTTTACGCACTACGCACTACGCACTACGCATTAAACTACCACGGTCGCGATGACCGTCCGCCGGCGCGCGGCCGCGTGTCGAGGTCGACGAGCACGACCTGCTGGTACTGCCCGGTGAGCAGCCGGCCGTTGGCGAACGGGATGGCCAGGCCCTGGCCGAGCAGCGACGCGCGGACGTGGCTGTGGCCGTTGTCGTCGTTCCAGGTCGCCTCGTGCTCGTAGCGGGCGTCGTCGGGCGCGGCCGTTGCAGGGCGGCGGGCAGGTCGTGCTTCACGAGGCCCGGCTCGTACTCGATCGTCGTCAGCGCGGCGGTGCTGCCGACGACGAACAGGTGGATCAACCCGTCGCCCCGCAGCGGCCGGACGCGTTTCCAACTCCGGCTGCAGGTTGACGATGTCGTTGTTGCCGTCGGTGCCCACTTCGATGGTGAATCGCTGCATGGATGCCCTGCTTCCCGATCGCCCCGCCGCCGCCCGAGCCACACGCCCCCCCCTCGCGCCGCGCGCCCGTGTGCCCCGCTCATCACAGCATGCGGCGTCGCGCTGGATCAAGGCGCGGTGCTGCCGGGTGTTCTGCTGCTGCTGCTGCTGCTGCTGACGTGCCCCGCCGACGCCGTCGCCGCGGACCCGCCGGCCAACCGATTCGACGCAGCTTCGCAAGGAATGCGACCGCCTGCTCGCGACGGCCGCCGCGCCCCGCGGCTGGGGCTGGGCCGCGCCCGAGGCGGCGGTGCCGGCCGACACGGTCGACAAGCCGGCGACCGACGATGACGCCGCCGGCGAGCGCGCGGGAAGCCACTCCTCGCGCCGGCGAAGCCGCAAGCCGGCGAAGGCGGCCGAGCCGCCGCCGCGCGCGTTCGACGTGCGGCAGACGGCGGCGGCGGGGCTCGTGCTGCACCTCGCCGGCCGGCACCTCGGCGACGCGGAACTGACGCAGGCCGCCTTCGAGGCCGCCCGGGCGGTGGCGAACGTGCAGCAGCCGCGCGGGCAGATGCCGCGAATCGGCATCCTCGCGGGCGCGGCGGGCGGGCACGACGAGCCGACGCTCGTGCCGGCCCGCGCGCGACGACCGCGTCGCTCGCGCTGCTGCTGACGATCCTCGAGGGCGACGCGCCGCGCGACGAGCGACTGCTCCGCGCCGCCGCCCGCGCCGCCACCTGGCTGGCGACGCAGCAACTCCAGCCGGGCGGGTGGCAGGTCGCCTACACGCCGCCCGGCGAGGACGAGCCGGTGCGGCTCGTCCTCCTCGACACGCCCGACTACCGCGACGCCACCGCCGCCCTGCTGCTGGCCGCCCGCGTGCTCGGCGACGAGAAGATCGTCCGCCGGGCCGGCGAGGCGATCGAACAACTGCTCGTGATGCGCGGCTCCGAGCGCTACGCCGACGCCAAGCCGCTCTGGGCCCCCGCCTACCGGCTCACCGGCGAGCCGACCGACAAGTTCCCCGAACTGCCCTACGCGATCGACACGATCGCGTCGCGCCACGCGATGCAGACGCTCCTGGCCGCCTGCCTGCTCGGCGCCGCGGCGCCCGACCCGGCCGATTCGTACCAGCCGATCGCCGAGGCGTCCGGGCCGGCGCTCGTCGCGGCGGCCAAGGCGTTCGGCGCGCTGCCGCGGCGGGCGCGGGAACCGGCGCGCTTCTACGACCTGATCGACGGCAAGCCGCTCACCGAGGCGCCGCCGGACGCCGGCCCGGGCCCGTTCGATCCCCCCGAGTCGCCCGCCGAGCGGGCGGACCGGTTGGCGACGGCGGAGGTGTTGCTCGCGGCGCGGGAGATCGAGACGGGCGGCCTGGCGAAGTTCCTCGCCGCCGCCGGTTCCGAGACGGCGACGTTCCGGCCGTCGCAGCGGGTGGCGATCCTGTTGTCCGGCCTTGGCGAGGGCGTGCTGGCCGTGCAGTCGCCGCGGACGGCGGCGGAGGCGGCGGCGTACGTCCAAAGCCGGGAGTCGACGTGGGTTGCGATGAACGGGTCGGCCCCGGACAGCTTGGCCGGGCGGCTGGAACGGCTGTACCTGTTGCTCGTGCGGGCGAAGGTGGAATCGGTCCGATAGGAAATTTTCGCCGCCGACTTGACTCGGCAGGCCTAAAATTACGGCAGAATCCGCCACGCGAGCCGAATAATCGACGCTTTCCGGGGGTGTTTTGACCCCTCCCGGAAACGGTGCTATATTTCGGCTGTCGCACGAGGGGCACGTTATGCCTTGGCGATACTGAAGTTAGCACTTCGACGGGTCGGGGGCTCTGTAGGGAACGAGTCGCGATAGCCACCGCCCCGCCGCGAGCGGGATCGGTTCGTCAGGCGCGGCGGTACGCGGCGCAACTTGCGGGGTCGGTGCCGGACGTCGAATTCTTCAGGACGCGTGTGACGCAATCGAACGTGGATGTGAAGTCGCAGGTCGTGGCGGCAACCGACATCGTCGAGTTGATCGGCCGCAGCGTCGCGCTGAAGCGCCGGGGCAAGGATTACCTGGGCCTCTGCCCGTTTCACCAGGAGAAGAGCCCGTCGTTCTCGGTCAGCCCGGCCAAGCAGATGTTCTACTGCTACGGCTGCAAGGCGGGCGGCGACGCGTTCAAGTTCGTGATGATGCGCGACCGCGTCGAGTTCATCGACGCGCTTAAGCTTCTGGCCGAACAGGCGAACATCGAGCTCCCCCGCTACGGCGGCGCGAAGGAGAAGACCGGCGAGCGGCAACTGCTGCTCGACGCCCACTCGCAGGCGTGCTCGTTCTTTGAAAAACTACTGGCCCACCCCGAGCAGGGCCGGGCCGCGCGGGAGTACCTCGAGACGCGCGGCATCGACGCGGCGTCGGTCGGGCGGTTCCAGATCGGCTACGCGCCCGACGCGTGGGACGGCCTGCTCCGCGGCGACGTCGGCCGCCGGTTCCGCCCCCCGCTGCTGGCGCTGGCGGGCCTGGCCAAGGTGCGCGAGAACGGCGGCGGTCACTACGACACGTTCCGCAACCGCCTGATGTTCCCGATCCGCGACGAGCAGAACCGCATCATCGCGTTCGGCGGGCGCGTGATGCCGGGTTCGAAGGACCCGGCGAAGTACCTCAACAGCCCGGAAACGCCGCTCTTCTCCAAGAGCCGTTGCATCTTCGGGATCGACCTGGCCCGGCAGAAGATCGTCGAGACGCGCACGGTCGTGGTCGTCGAGGGGTACACCGACGTGGTGATGGCCCACCAGCACGGCGTGACGAACGTGGTGTCGATCCTCGGCACGGCGCTGACCGAGCAGCACGTCGGCATCCTGCGCCGCTTCGCCGACCGGATCGTCCTGCTGTTCGACGCCGACTTCGCCGGCGACAACGCGGTCGACAAGGCCGTCGGCCTGTTCCTGACGCAGCCGATCGCCATCCACATCGCGTCGATGCCGCCGGACACCGACCCCGACGAGTTCCTCCTGAAGAACGGGGCGGAGGAATTTCAGCGAGTGATGGCCGAGGCGCCTGACGCGTTAACCTATAAGTGGCGGCAACTCGACCGGCGGTTCGCCGCGAGCGAGGGCGACCTGACCGGGCAGCAGAAGGCGGTCGAGACGTACTTGGAAACGCTCGCCGGCGCCCGCGGATCGGGCCCGGTCGATTCGATCCGCTGGGGCGGCGCGTTGACCCGGGTGAGCCGGCTGACGGGCATCCCGGTCGACGACCTGACCAAGCGGTTCAGGATGCAGCCGCCCGCCCGCCCCGCGGCACGTCCGGCGGCGGGCGCGGCCCACAACGAAGCGGCCCCGGCGGCGGCGCCGCGGGCGCTACGGTCGTGGATGCCGAGCGGGCAGGGCCAGGCCGAGCGGTGGATTCTCGGCGTTTTGCTGCTCGAGCCGAACCGGTGGGCCCGGGTGCAACGTACTGTTGGCGTCGCGGACTTCGCCGACGCCGAGTACCGACGGCTGGCCGAGATCTACTGGGAACATCAACGGCACGAGGGGAACCGGTATTTAACGAGTTCCTCGGCCTATTGCAGGATCCCATGCTCGTCGAGTTGGCCGTCCAGGTCGTCGACGAGGTCGAGGCGATGTCCGGCCCAGACCAGCGCTCCCGAAAGACCAGGTCCTCGCCGAAGCACTCGCCTTCTTCGATGGCCAGCGGCAGTTGAAGGAAGAACAGAAACTCGTCGCGCAACTCCGCGGCAGCGGCGAGGCCCTGCTCGCCGAGCAGGCCGAGGTGGACCTGCTCAAGCAACTTCAGGAAAAGGCCCGCCTGCCCGACCTGAGGCGGCGGTAGGCCGATGGCCGCGTCCGGTTGCCCCTGTGCCGCCGGTCGCGTTCAATAGTGCAAAACGAACCCAAACCGGTCCGTGCGATGTGACCGGACGGGCGTTCCCGCTGGCATTGTGGAGAACGAACACAAACCGGTCGCCTTGGCGATGGATTGAACGCTCCCGCTCCGGCGAGAAGTGCAAAACGAAGCCAACCGCGGCCCGCACCATCCAGCGGAGCCGGTGTAGAGCACAGATCGTTCGAGACGTGGGGCACGGCCGCCGGTCGAAGTGCAAACGAAGCCAACCCGCGAAGCGCAGGGGCGGGCGCGGATCGGGCGGTGTGACGCCGCCCGTCAAATGTAAAACGAACCCACCGCGTGGCATCTAACGCCGGCGCGGGCGAAAGAGCCGGATTTCGTGCCGCACCTCGAAATCCGTGGTAAGTGACAATAGAATTTCACATTGGGTGTGACCGGGAATCGCGTTACAGGGATCGGGAACGACCCCGGAGCTCCTTGGCTCCGACCCCACACCACCGTGTCCCGCCAGGCGCAAGCCGCGTGCGGGAGAGCGTCGGAATGACAGTATGAAGGAAACGACGGCCGCCCCTGAAACCCCGCTCATTGGCTCCGGCTCGCAGGCCGAGGTCGACCTGCGCGTCAACAACCTGCTCGGCATGGGCACGTCGCGCGGGTTCCTCACCTACGAGGAACTCAACGAGAAGCTGCCCGACGAGGTGGTCTCGCCCGACAAGCTGACTCGCTGCTGATGATGATCGACGAGATGGGCATCAAGCTCATCGACGAGGCGGACATCGGGGAGTTCACCAAGACCCCCAAGCCGCGCCAGTCCAAGAAGCAGGCCGACGCCGCCAAGGCCGCCGAGGGAGGAGGTCGTCGTCGACGACACCGGCGAGGAGATCGACCTCAACCTCGAGGCCGAGCTCGCCGAGGCGTCGACGAAGCCATCGACGACCCGGAAAGCGCATGTTCCTCACCCAGATGGGCGAGATCCCCCTGCTCACCCGCGAGCAGGAGATCGCGCTGGCCAAGAAGATCGAGATCACGCGCAAGATCTTCCGCAGCAAGGTGCTGGAGAGCGACTACTGCCTCAACGCGGCGGTCGAGATCCTCCAGCAGGTCGACGACGGCGACCTGCCGTTCGACCGCACGATGAAGATCAGCACCGCCGAGGACCAGGCCGACAAGGGCACGATCGGCGAGCCGCATCCCGCTGAACCTGTCGTCGGTCCGGCGGATGCTCCAGCCGCAACCGCGACGACTGGGACAACCTGCGCGTCCTCAAGGGCAAGAAGGAGCTCGACGAGATCCGCCTCGCCATCCGCCGCCGCCGCCGCCGCAGCGTGAAGCTGCTGGAAGAGCTGGCGCTGCGCACGAGCAAGGTGACGCCGCTGATGAAGAAGCTCTCTTCGATCAGCACGAAGATGCTCGAGCTCGAGAACCGCATCGAGGAGCTGAAGAAGGTCAAGGACCCCGGCGAGGACCTGGAGGTCTGCCAGGAGGAGTGCAGCGGCCTCGAGGACCTCGTCCTCGAGAATGCCCAGGACCTGCACAAGCGCGTCGTGCAGATCCGCAAGATCTACTTCAAGTACGAGGACGCCAAGCGCAAGCTGTCGGGCGGCAACCTCCGCCTCGTCGTCAGCATCGCCAAGAAGTACCGCAACCGCGGGCTGAGCTTCCTGGACATCATCCAGGAGGGCAACACCGGCCTGATGCGCGCGGTCGACAAGTACGAGTACCGCCGCGGCTACAAGTTCAGCACGTACGCGACGTGGTGGATCCGCCAGGCGATCACCCGCGCGATCGCGGACCACGCCCGGACGATCCGCATCCCGGTGCACATGATCGAGACGATGAGCAAGCTCCGGAACATCAGCAAGATGCTGATGCAGGAGCTCGGCGCGAGCCCACCATCGAGGAGATCGCCAAGCGGGCGAAGATGAGCGTGAGCGAGACGCGGCGCGTGCTGAAGATCAGCCGCCACCCGATCTCGCTCGACCGCCCGGTCGGCGAGAGCGAGGACAGCTACTTTGGCGACTTCATCGAGGACGAGAAGGCGGACAACCTCGTCGAGTCGGCCACGCAGGAGATGCTGAAGGACAAGATCGAACAGGTCCTCAAGACGCTGACGTATCGCGAGCGCGAGATCATCAAGCTCCGCTACGGCATTGGCGACGGCTACACCTACACGCTCGAAGAGGTGGGCCGGATCTTCAAGGACTCCGCGAGCCGCGTGCCAGGTGGAGGCCAAGGCCATCCGCAAGCTCCAGCACCCGGTCCGGGCCCGCAAGCTCGAAGGATTCCTCCCGGGCAGCGTGGAAAGCGCGTTCGCTAAATCGCGAACGCCTCCTGCGATTGCCGGCCGTCGCTTGGCGGCGTGCGTCGCATCCTGTTCAGGTGATGTGGCCACCGAGGCGGGGCTGCTACACCTTGTCGCTGCCGCAGACGCCGCGTAGCTCGGACCGGCGATCCCGTTTTCCGCGAGCGCACCGCGGCCACGCTGTCGAGGGCCGCGCGCCGCGCCTGGAAGTGGGACTCGGCTTCGCGATCGCGCAGACCAGATGAACTGTTTGGGCCGCCACCCGCGCGTGCGGGTAGTCGCGCCAGTCGCGGAACGCCGAACTCGGTCGCGCACGTTCACCGCCCGCACTGCAACGACGTAGACGATGACGCGCGTCGGGCATTCCGCTTGCAGCACCACCGCGACGCTCGTCACCGAGATGGCGGCGAAGCCCGGTCGGCTTGTCGGGTGGGCCCCTTCATGTCCGCCAGAACGGCGACCGCGGGCGGGACGACCACGTTCGCTCATCGACCATCCACCACGCAACCGACGTTCCAGTCGGCCTATCGCATCATCTCGCCAAGTTCATCGCCGACCTTGAGGTAGCCGAGCGCCGTGGTCAACCTGTCCACGCCGCCCCCCGGCTTCGACAACAAGCTGCGCGCCGTCTCCGCCGTCACGGCACGAAGCCGTGGAGCGGCGGCGTAGTAGCCTGAATCGATCCCAGAAGACGCCGCTCGCCTTCTCGGCCGCCCGCCCCGCCAGCTCGGTCTGGAAGGCGGTCAACCGGTGGCCGTCGCGGGTTTTGGAGGTGATGAAGTCGTCGACGGTGTTGTCGCGGTACCAGTGCTCGAAGCCGCGGGGAACTACGAGCCGCGTCCCAGAACTCGTCTACTTGGTGTTCAGGAGGACCTGTTCGTACCCGTCGGAAGCGAATCCGCGGCAGGTGAACCTCGGTCGTTCTTCGCCGCCGTCCAGCCCCTCGCGTGGTCCATGGAGGCCAGGGTGACCACGCCGGTCATCCTACCGCTGAGGGACGATCCCGTCCCGGCGGCGACTCGATGCTGCGTGCCTCGCCGGCGGCGATCCGCGGGACGAGCGGCCGCCTCACCCTCAAACCGCCTTCAACTGCCGGACGAACTCCCGGCGTTCTTGATCGCGTACCCTTCGCGGTCGTTGTTGAAGTACGCCCACACGCCGCCGGCGCGCCGCTGTCGGATGCGCGCGACCCACACGGCCAGTTCTTCCGTGTAGTCGTCGGCGGTACCACTTCGTCGTGCCGTGGAACCGTACGTAGAGGTCGTCGCTCGTCTTCACCAGTTCGTCCGGAGGGCGCGGGCCGCTGCACGAGCAGAAGGTGATGCCGGCGTCGCGGAACGCGTCGTAGACGCGGTCATTCCACCACGGTTCGGTGGCGGAACTCGACGACGTTCGTCCGGGACGGCTCGAGCTGGGCGACGATCCGCTTCAGGTTCGCCGCGTGTAGTGGAAGCTCGGCGGAACTGGAATAGGAAGCACCCGAACCGCGGGCCGAGCAGGTCGGCGATGTGGCCGAAGTCTTTGACGAGCGTCTTGGTGCCGACGAACTGCTTCCCGTGCGTGATCAACTCGCTGACCTTCACCGCGTACGTGAACCGCCGGCGGCCGGCCTGCTCACCCACGTCCGGACCGTCGCGACCGTCGGCCAGGCGTAGAACGGGCGCGTTGAGCTCGACGGTGCGGAACCGGCTCGCGTAGTGCTCGAACCACGCGTCGCGCGGCAGGCCGGCGTAAAAGTCGTCGCGCGCCAGTGCCAGTAGAACCACCCGGAGCAGCCGACGTGCGGTCCTCGACGCCCGCGACCGCCGGCCGCGCGTCGCCGTCGGCGGCGGCGGCGGGACGTTCGGCCTCGTACGCGAGGCGGGCGGCGTGCAGCGCGCGTTGACGTTCTCGGCCCGCTGCTTCGCCCGACGCCGCCTCGCGCGGACGCGCCACGCCGCTTCGCGTCGTCCGCACTGATAGCGCCGGTGGTGCCGGCGTCACCGCGCCGTCGTCGTCGTTGTCTGCTTCGCGTCGTCCCCACTGATCGGCGCCGGTGGTGCCGGCGTCACCGGGCGCGGTCGTCGTCGTCGTCGTCTGCTTCTTCGTTGCCACGGAGACGAATCTATCGATCGACGCCGATCTGCGGCGCCCAAAGCGGCCGCCGAGCAGTTCGCCCGCCGCCCGCCCCGCAGCACGCGCCGGAGCGGTCCGTGTGACCGGGGCGTTTCAGTCGTGTGCGACGCGCGCGATCTGATGTGGTGACACCTTGACGGCGAACCGTGGAGCAGCTGCCTACGGGCTCGTGCGCCCGCGGCCTGCGCCTGACCGCGAGCCTCACAACCAGAACGACCGTCCCAGACTGACGGCAGGCGACCGGTCGCCGCACGTCGGCCGCGGCGTCCGCCGGCGCGTTCCCGGTGCTTCACAATTCCCGCACGAATCCGAGCCCGTCCCCGGTGCCGCGAGCCGCGGCGACAACAGGGCCAGGCCGCGTCGCGCGCTATAATTTGCCGCCCATGCCGCAGCACCCGTTGACGATCCTCGACGCGCCCCGCCTGGCCGACGCCACGCTCCTGCTCGCCCTCACCGGGTGGATGGACGGCGGCGAGGTCTCCACCGGCACCGTGAAGCAGATCATGGAGGGTGCACCTCGTCGACGTCGCCCGCGTCGAGCCGGCCGGGTTCTACATCGACAACTTCCCGGCTCGATGGAGATCAGCGCGCTGTTCCGCCCGCACGTGACCTACGAGGACGGCCTCGTCACCTCGTTCGAGATGCCCAACAACGAGTTCCGCGCCGACGTCGCGGCGAACATGGCGTTCTTCGTCGGCAAGGAGCCGAACCTGAACTGGCCGGCGTTTTCCGACTGCATCTTCGACGTCGTCGAGCGCCTCGGCGTCATCACGCATCATCTTCATGGGCAGCTTCGGCGGCACCGTGCCGCACGGCGCGAGCCGCGGATGTTCGGCTCGGTCTGCTGCGCCGCCTGCTGCCGCTGCTCCGGGAGCACGGCCTGCGCCCCAGCGACTACGAGGGCCCGGCCAGCTTCGCCACGTACTTCCTCTCGCGCAGACCCGCGGCGTGGAGATGCTCAGCATCGCCGCCGAGATCCCCGGCTGGCTTCCAGGGCCTCAACCCGCTCAGCATCGAGGCCGTCACCCGCCGCCTCGCCCGCATCCTCAAACCTCTCGGTCGACCTCGCCAGCTCCGCGAGGCGAGCGACGCGTGGGAGGTGGAGGTGACCGAGGCCGTGGAGAAGGACGACGACCTGGCCAAGACGGCAAGCTCGAGGAGCAATACGACAACGAGCTGATCACCTTCGGCGAGGGACGATTAGCGGCCTTCGGGTGCGGCGGAGTCGCCGCACGAGCCCCCGCCGCGCGGTCCACCATCTTCATTCCCTGAGCGATTCGCCTCAAGCCAGATCGCGTACAAGAACGCAAAACGCGGTGCGACGACGCGTGTCCAGTGGGGAACCGTGGGAACAAGTTCCCACGCGTTCGAAGACGCTACCCGGCAAGTCACGGTAGCGTAGCGGTTGACATCAGCCCGCCGCGACGAAGACTGTCGCTCTAGACTCGTGGAGGACTTGCCGCATGAAGACCCAGCCGATCGGCCGCAGCGAACTCGTCTCGACCCGCCTCGCGTACGGATGCTGGCGGCTCGTGTCGACGTGGGACCCGGCCGAGGGTCAGCGCCGCAAGGCGAGGCCGAGGGGCGGCGGGCGGTCATCGCGGCGTACGAGGCGGGGTACACGCTGTTCGACCACGCCGACATCTACTGCCGCGGCGTGTGCGAGTCGGTCTTTGGGCAGCGCTGCGCGAGGTGAGCGGCATGCGCGACCGCATCCTCATCGCCACGAAGTGCGGCATCCGCTTCAAGGGCGAGCCCGACCCCAACTCGCCGCGTGGCGCTACGACTTCTCCGCCGAGCACATCGTCCGCTCGTGCGAGGCGTCGCTGACGGCCTCGGCGTCGAGACGATCGACCTCTACCAACTCCACCGTCCCGACCTGCTCATGAACCCGCACGAGGTGGCGGCGGCGTTCGATCGGCTGAAGTCGCAGGGCAAGGTCCGCACGTTCGGCAGCAACTTCCAGCCGTCGACGCTCGCGGCCCTGCTGCCACTGCCCGATGCCGCTGATCGTGCACCAGGTGGAGATCCACCTCGCCCGCCTCGAACCGTTCTACGACGGCACGCTCGACCAGTGCCTCGCCGAGTCGATGACGCCGCTCGCCTGGAGCCCGCTCGGCGGCGGCCTGTTCGGGACCAAGCGCCAGCGTCGATCTTACCGCACCGCCGCGACGGTTTGGCCGCGCTGCAACGGCTGCTCGATGAGACTGCGCGCAATACGACGTGACGCGTATCGCACGCTCGCGTGGCTGCTGAAGCACCCGGCGGGCATCATCCTGATCGTCGGCACCAACAAGCTGACCGCATCGCCGAGGTCGCGCGGGCGGATAACGTCGATTTATCGCGGAAGATGTCGGTACCGCATCCTCGTCGCGCGCGGATGGAGCCGCTGCCGCAGATCGATACTCCGTCTCACTTTGCGTCCCGGGCGCGTTTTTCCATTCGCCGCGCACGTTCGGCCTGCATATTGCACGATAAGAGCAGAGGTCGAACGATCGAAAGGAAAAGAACGAGACGACGCCGGTCGACGAGTGGCCGGCCATAACGAAAAGGAGTACGTTATGCAGGCAGTACACACCGGTCAATGCGGGCTGTGCACCCACTTCGGCGAGCATCACCAGCAGTCGTCGGACCTGATCCAGATCCGCACGAAGCAGCAGGCCCCGAGGACCTCGTCGACGAGTGCGGCCACCCGAAGCACGCCGCCCTGAACCTCCGCGTCACCCCCATCAGCGGCTGCGACGGGTTCGAGCCCGCGATGCAGGTGCATTAGTTCGGCGGCGTCCTCCCCGTCCTCGTTAAGCCGGCTCGCCCGCGAGCCGCGTTCGGCGACGGCTGGGTGGGATACCAGCGAACGATCGCGTCCGCCGCACTGAAAGCAGACGCATCCTCATAGGATCGACGAGAAGGCCGGCGATGCGTCGGCCTTTTCGTTTTGGTACAAGTCCGCCCCGCCGGGAACGACGCCGAAGCGGCGAGCCGGAGATGGTGGGACACGAGAACGCGAAGGTGATTCCAAGTGGACTCGTCTTCTCCTCGTCATCCGCGTCTCCGCGGTCCTTTCGCTCTTGGCGAAGCGCCTCGGATCGCGGCCTGCGCGCGTAATTCATTTAGCCGGCGGGCTTGCCCGCCGTGTTAAGCGACGAGAAGGCGCTGCCGCGATTGAACCACCGGCGGCGAGGCGAGAGCTGCACCGCTCGACGCGGCTCACCAAGCGAGCCGGCTAAAGGTGGTCTCTCTATCGCAGTGCGGCTGGGTCTGCACGGGGATCTGTTCATCTTTCTGGGGACGGTTCAAGCGTTGGGACACGAAGTCGAGATCATCATCGGGCTGTTGCTCGCCGTCGCCGCTGGCGTGGCTGGCGACGCGGGTGGGCGTGGCGTACCCGATCTTCCTCGTGATCGGCGGGCTCCGGGCTCAGCCTTTCGTGCCGGGCCTGCCGCCGTCGTCCTGCGGCCGGACCTGGTCTTCCTGCTGTTCCTCCCGCCGCTGCTCTACTTCGCCGGGATCCAGACGACCTGGCGCGACTTCAAGGAGAACATCCGCCCGATCACGCTGCTGGCCGTCGGGCTCGTGCTGTTCACGACCTGCGCGGTGGCGATCGCGGCGCGTGGCTGATGCCGGAGCAGGCTGGCCGGTCGCGTTCGTGCTCGGGCGATCGTCTCGCCGCCCGACGCCGTCGCCGCGACGTCGGTTTCCCAGAGGCTGCGGATCCCCCGGCGGATCGTCGCGATCCTCGAGGGCGAGAGCCTCGTCAACGACGCGACCGCGGCTCGTCGCCTACCGCCTGGCGCTTGGCCGCGGTGACGGCGGGCGGATTTTCCATGGCCCAGGCCGGGACCGACTTCGTCGTCAAGTCGCTCGGCGGCATCGCGATCAGGTGGGCCGCCGGGCTGCTCGTGGCGTGGGTCCGGCCGCGCATCCACGACCGCGGCGTCGAGACGGTCGTCTCGCTGCTGACGCCGTTCATCGCGTACCTGCCGGCCGAGTGGCTGCACCTCTCCAGCGTGCTGGCGGTGGTGACGGCCGGCGTCTACGTCAGCCGGCGGATGCCGCAGATCTCGACGCCGCGCATGCGCCTGCGCGCCTACGCGGTGTGGGAGACGCTTGTCTTCCTGCTCAACGGGCTGGTGTTCATCCTGATCGGCCTGCAACTGCCGGTCGTCGTGCGCGTGCTGTCGGCCGAAGTCGCGGTGGGCCGGCTGATCGGCTACGCCGCCGCCATCAGCCTCGTTTGCGTCGTCGTGCAGCTGCTGTGGGTCTTCCCGGCGACGTACCTCCCCGTCTGCTCTTCCGGCGGGTCCGCCGCCGCGACCCGGTGCGCCGGCCGGGCAGGTGTTCGTCGTCGCCTGGACGGGGATGCGCGGCATCGTCTCGCTCGCCGCGGCGGCATGCTGCCGCTGGCGATGCCCGAGCGCGACCTGATCATCTTCATCACGTTCGGCGTGATCCTCGTGACGCTCGTCGGGCAGGGCCTGACGCTCGCGCCGCTGATCCGCCGGCTGCGGCTGACGATCGACCGCGACGAGGAGGTGGAGGAGGTGACGGCCCGCCACCTCGGCGCGCTGGCCGCCGTCGAGCGGCTCGACCAGCTCGCCGCCGCCGACGGCGAGACGGCCCCGATGCTCGGCCGCCTCCGCGCGACCTACGACGAGCGGATCGCCTTCTACAGCAGCCGCCTCATCGACGCGGCGGCCGCCGCCGGCGACGACTACGCGCCCGGCGGCAACGGCGTCGCGAGCCCCGTCACGGTCGCCCGCCTCTCCAACGAGCAGGTGCTCCGCGAGGCGCTCGCCGCCGACCGCCGCCTGCTGCTGGAGCTCCGCGACGTCGGCGTGATCGGCGACGAGGTGATGCGGCGCGTGCAGGAGGTACTCGACCTCGAGGAATCGAAGCTCGGCGCCTGAGGCCGGGGTGGAGTCGCCCGCCCGCGGCGAACCCGCCCGCGGCGGCGGTCCTGACGCCCTCCTGGGCGCGACACGCCGCCGGCCGGTCGGCGGCGCGCGCCCTTCGGCGTACCTCGGGTTTAGCGGCGAGGCGCGAGGGCAGATCCCCCGAGACTCAGCGGCTCACGCGTCCAGTCGTCGGCGTGGCGCGGGCCGCGGGAACGGTTGACCTCGGGCGTCACAAGAGGTGCGCACGGGTGTAGCGCCGTGTCAGAGACAGCCGCTCGCGCCGGAGACGGGCGACACGCGGGCGTTTCGGCGGAGGTCAAAGTTTCAGGCGCCGCGTCTCGTCCGACGCTTCGGGGCCGGCATCGAGGCCGGCGAGCGACGGGCCGTCGGGGCGGTCGCGGCCGACCTTCACCGTGTACCTGCCCGGCGCGTACACGCGCGGCCGGAACCGCTGACCCTTGGCGCGGACGGTGTAGACGATCGTGTTCGTCGCCTCCTCGATCACCTGAACGACCGCGTCGGCCGCGCCCTCGAAGGCGAGTTCCGGGAGCCAGCCGACGGGCTTGCGGCCGTCGTTGTCGGCCATCGAGACGGTGACGGGCCAGCCGGGGAACTGGGCTTTGTCCCCGCCGCCCGTCGCGTCGGCGAAGCGCGGCCAGCATTCGAAGGTGATGCGCCGGGTCTTCTTGTCGAACCGCGCCAGCCCGTAGCCGTCGCCGCGTCGGCGCTCGTCGCGGATGTCGGGCGGGTTGGCGTAGGCGAGCATCGAGATCCGGTTGCCCAGCCCATCGCGGTAGTCGCCGGTCCACGGCAACGGGCTGCCGGGCACGGGGTTGGGCCCGGCCTGCTCGTCGGGCGGGTGCCACCAGCGCCCGTAGACCGTGTTCACGAGCGCGGGGCTGGTGAAGCCGTACGGGCCGTCGCCCCAGTCGCCGATGCCGTGCTTCACGACGACCGCCAGGTGCTGGTCGCCGCAGAGGTGGACGGCCCACGCGCGGCGGATCTCCTCGAGCGCGCGGTCGCGGCCGGCCTGGGGCCAGCCGTTGCAGTCGAGGTCGGCCAGCAGGCGGGCGTTGCGGTTGCCGTGCATGTGGACCGCGCCGCAGAACGCCGTCTGCGACAGCACCGCCTTCATCTCCGCGCCGGACCAGTCCTGCCCCCAGTCGTGCAGGAAGCGCAGTTGCCGGTCGCCCAGCAGTTCCAGGCCGGGCAGGTCGATCGACCTCGGGTCGTACGAGGCGTCGTTGATGTGGTCGGGGCGCGGCCCCATCTGCGGGATCTTGCCGGCGGGGCCGGACTTGAACTTGCGGTCCTCGAGGATGGCGAAGTCGACGCCGCCGACGCGGAGGCGCGTGAAGTAGACGCTGATGCCGCGCTGCACGGGCGCGGGGTCGGGGGGGTCGGGCAG
The DNA here is from genome assembly GCA_030448225.1 of Phycisphaerae bacterium. The sequence continues at coordinate 9,722 of JAUJNJ010000054.1, read as the reverse complement.
GTGCCACGCCTGCTGCCGCTGCACCATGTTCACGTACTCGACCGGGTAGAAGTAGCCGCCGTCGGCGTTGTCGTTGCGGACCGAGCGCTTGCCGCCCTCGCCCCAGAGGTTGGGGTGCCCGACGTCGTGGTCGTCGGGGATCGTGATCGTCGGCCGGTCGCGGATCAGGTCGCGGAACTGCAGGCCGAACTCGATCCAGCCGGCGGTGTGCTCGGTGTGGCGGTAGGTCTGGTCGCCGGCGAAGAACAGCAGGTCCGGGTCCTGCGCCTTGAGGTTCTCGATGATCTCCGGCCGCAGGCCGGTCGTGCGGCTGGAGTTGCACGACATGTTCGCGACGGTGATCACGTCCTTGTCGCGCGGGTCGCGGCGGATCGTCCCCTCGAACGTCGCCGCCTCGCCGTGGCGCACGCGGTACGGCACGTCCTGCGACGCGTCCCAGTTCTCGACGCGGAAATGCGCGCTCCAGCCGGGGAAGACGATCGGCACACGCGCGGCTTCGGCCCAACGCCCGTCGCGGCGGAACTCGAGCCTCGCCTCGCGCGCCTCGCCGGGCTTGAGCGGGTAGAGCTGCGCGGTCAGCTTGAGCACGCCGCGGTCTTGCGTGTAGAGCGCGAACGCGACGACCGCGTCGCGCGGCACGTCCATCGTCGGCGGCGGGTTGGGGCCGCGCCGCGCCGGCGCCTTCCACCACTCGCCGCCGGCGAGCGAGTCGAGGTTCGGGAACCCTCCTCCGAACGGCCGCGCCGCTGCGGCGTCGGCCCCGCCGGCCGCGACGACGGTCGACGAGCCCGGCCAGCAGCAGATCGCGGCGAGTTTGAGCAGCAGGCGGCGGGTCAGGTTCATCGTCTCCTTCCGGCACCAGGTGCGTGAATCGCGAGCGTGAATATATCCGAAGCCGGCAACGATGAGCGCTCGGACGTGCCTGCTCGAGACGTCCGAAGCTTGCCGCGAACGGGTGGCGGGCAGCGCGCTCAACTCAACGCGCTCGGGTTCGTCCCCGATGTGCGCGTGACGAGGTTTGCGGGCCGGCTCTTTCCGCGCCCGGCACGTACGCGATGGACATCACATCTCTCGACGGCCGAGCGGCCGGCGAGTTACCTGCGCAGGTACGCCGCGTCGGCCCGGTCACGCGCTGACTGAAACCGGGAATATCCATGGCGCACCCCGGCCGCCGGGTAGAGACGTGAAAAAGGCCAGCCGCCGGGGCTGGCCTTCAAGCTGGGGTACTAGGATTCGAACCTAGAATAACTGAGTCAGAGTCAGTTGTGTTGCCGTTACACTATACCCCAATGCGTCGGCTGATTGTTATGGCTTGAGGCGGCCTTGTCAAGCCGGGGAGGGGCCGGGGGTTGGGCGTTGATCGGGACGGGCCGGGGGCGTTACACAAGCGGGGGTCCGCGCGTGGCGGGCGTGCCGCGCGGCGGCCGGGGGTTGCCACTTTTCGGGAAGGGCCTGGATGACGGACAAGACGCACTTCGACCTGATCGTGATCGGCACCGGGCCCGGCGGCGAGGGCGCCGCCATGAAGGCCGCCAAGTGCGGCAAGACCGTGGCGGCGGTCGAGCAGTACTCCGCCGTCGGCGGCGGCGCGACGCACTGGGGCACGATCCCGTCCAAGGCGCTGCGCCGCGCGATCTACCACATGCGCGTGATGTCGGAGAACCCGGTCTACCGCCGCCTCGACGTCATGCCGGTCTTCGACTTCCCCGAACTCGTCGGCAGCGCCCGGCGCGTCGTCGACCAGCAGGCCGACCTCCGCCAGGGGTTCTACGACCACAACGGCGTCCCGCTGATCCCCGGGCGCGCGACGTTCCTCGACCCGCACACGATCGACGTGCGGTTCGAGATGGGCGCCTGCCGCCGGTTCACCGCCGACGGGTTCGTCGTCGCGCCCGGCTCGCGCCCCTACCGCCCGCGCGACATCGACTTCGCGCACCCGCGCGTGTTCGACAGCGACACGCTGCTGCGCATGGACTTCACGCCCGCGTCGATCGCGGTCTACGGCGCCGGCGTGATCGGGTGCGAGTACGCGTCGATGCTCCGCTCGATGCGGATGGACGTCACGCTCGTCGACACGCGCGACAAGCTCCTGTCGTTCCTCGACGACGAGATCATCGACGCGCTGAGCTACCACTTCGCCGACACCGGCGTCTCGGTCGTGCACAACGAGGAGTACGAGCGCGTCGAGCCGCGCGACGACGGCGTGATCCTGCACCTGCGCAGCGGCAAGAAGATGAAGGTCGACGCGCTGCTGTTCACCAACGGCCGCACCGGCAACAGCGAGCGGATGGGGCTCGAGGCGGTCGGCGTCGCGCCCAACCCGCGCGGGCAGATCGAAGTGAACCCGACGTTCCAGGTGCGCAAGGGCAAGGCCGACCCCGCGCGCGAGTCGGGCAAGGAGAACCAGGTCGAGCCATCGACGACCGTGCCGCCCGGCGACGGCGAGTTCTTCGAGCACATCTACGCCGTCGGCGACGTGATCGGCTGGCCGTCGCTCGCCAGCGCCGCCTACGACCAGGGCCGCTTCGCCGCCAGCCACTTCTGCGGCGAGGCCGACGACCGGTTCGTGAAGGACATCCCGACCGGCATCTACACCAGCCCGGAGATCTCCTCGCTCGGCAAGACCGAGCGCGAGCTGACGGCCGAGCGGGTGCCCTACGCGGTCGGCAAGGCGATGTTCAAGACGCTCGCCCGCGCGCAGATCACCGGGCAGACGCAGGGGATGCTCAAGCTGCTGTTCCACCGCGAGACGCTGGCGCTGCTCGGCATCCACTGCTTCGGCGACAACGCGGCCGAGATCATCCACATCGGCCAGGCCGTCATGAGCCAGCCGCCGCCGAACAACACGATCAACTACTTCATCCACACGACGTTCAACTACCCCACGATGGCCGAGGCCTACCGCGTCGCCGCGCTGCGCGGCCTCGACCGGTTGTTCTAGACCGAGTCCTCCACGCGGGGTCGGAGCTGCGCTTCGGAAAACGGGAATGGCTGGCGTGGCCGCCTCAGGTGGCCACGCCGCTACGTGTACCGCGTGGACGCTGGTCTGGGTCGCGCGAGAGCTCTGCCCGAAGTTGCGCTAGGTCTCTCCGTGCGGAACGAGGGCGCTCCCCGTGGCGATCACGCCGGCGAATCGCCCTCCTCGACCGGCGGCGGCGGGAGGTCCTCGTCCTCGCCCGGGCGGCTGGCGGCGATCGCGCTGCAGAGGCAGCCGATCGTGAAGTAGTAGTAGTTCGCGAACGCCTGCTTATTGAGCGCGATGAACGGCAGGAAGCTCAGCGCCAGCGCGGCGGCGAAGCCGGCGGGCGTGCGGGGGGCGCGGAACAGCGCGAGCAGGACGGCGGGGATCGTGGCGACGAACGCCAGCGTGGCGCCGTGCTGCTCGACGGGCCGGCCGAAGAGCGGCGTCGCCCCGCCGAACGCCTGCTTCCAGTAGACGAGGTAGCTCAGCGCGTCGTCGCGGAACGGGGCTTCCTTCTGCACCGTGACGGTCGAGAACCAGAACGCGTCCCAGTCCCACAGCGCCAGCGGCAGCGTCACGACGATCGCCACGAGAGCGGCCTTCCACGCCAGGCCGATCGCTTGCCGGCGGTCGCCGAGCGAGGCGGCCAGGATCAGGCACGCCGGCAGCGCGAGCACGAGGTACTGCTTCGACGCCAGGAAGAGCCCCAGCGCCACCGGCAGCAGCGCCAGCCCGCGGCAGGCGCAGAACACGACCGCCGCCAGCAGGACCACGACGTACGGCTCGGACCACCCGCGCCCCAGCACGAAGAACGCGCGCGGCGTGAACAGCAGCAGCACCGCCGCCAGCGCCGCCACGCGCCCCGGGCGGGCGTAGGCGAGCAGCGCGCCGGCGGCGGTCATCGCCACGAGCTGCGCGTAGCGGTAGTCGCCCGCCGCCCCGTAGGCGACGAGCGAGATGAACAGGCTGACCGGGAGGTACGGGAAGCCGAAGGTCACCTTCCCGTCGCGCGTCAGGCCCTGCCCGTAGACGGCGCGGGCGCCGGCGGCGTCGCTGCCGTAGACGTCGACGAACGTCATCGCGTACGGGTTCTTCCCCTCCAGCAGCGCGGCCGGGGCCTGCTGCTGGAAGACGAACACGTCGATGAGCGGGTCGGGCGACGCGCGGAGCATCCACGCGCCGAGCAGCAGGTGCGCCAGCAGGATCAGCGGCAGGCAGACCTGCCGGACGATCGGGCTGCGCAACAGCAGCCCCGCGCTCAGCACCGCCGCCGCCGCCACGCCCGCGTAGAACGGGCGCAGCTCGTTCGGGCTGCTGATCTGAAGGTCGTTGCTCCACGGGTTCCACCCGCCCGGCGGCGAGCGGAGCAACTGGTAGAACTGAAACGCCACGCCGCCCGCCAGCGCGGCGAGCAGCCACCGCTCGCGGCTCACGCGCACGGACGAGAACGCGACGGCGGCGGTCGTGAGGATCAGCCGCGCGCCGACCCAGTGAATCGCGATGACGAGCGACATGCCCGGGTAGGAGTACTCGCCGTCGCGCAGGTGGATCGCGTGGCCGACCGCGACGGCGGCGAGCGCCAGGAGCACCGCCATCAGCGGCGCTGCCGCCGGGCGCGCCGGTCGAGGATGTCGTGGAGCGGGGGCAGCGTCATCGGGTGCCGGCCCCGGCTGCGGCGGACGTCGGTGCCGTGGGCTGCTGCTGCTGCGCGCGGGCTCGGCGACGAGGATCCACTGCATCCCGAAGAGCCGCGGGAGGACCGCCAGCGCGAGGTGCTGCGACTTGGTGAGGACGCGGTACAGCAGGTTCCCCTGCCCCTCGCGCTGGTTCGTCGAGCGGCACGCCCGTGCTCGTCACCCGCGTGACGCGCAGGCCGGCGTCGCGGAGCATGGCCTCGGCGGTGTCGCGGGTGAAGAAGTGCAGGTGCGTGCGGTCGAGGATGCCGCGGTCCATCTTCGGGAAGTAGCCGAACAGCAGCATCAGCCGGACCGCCAGGTGCGCCACGTTCGGCACCGAGACGACGAAGACCGCGTCGTCGGTGGCGGCGTCCTTGAGCTTGCGCAACACGCCGACCGGGTCGGGCACGTGTTCGAGCACGTCGCCGCAGATCACCATGCGGTAGGTCTTGGGCGGCAGCGCGCGTCCTCGACGGTACTGGCCCACACGGTGCGGTAGTGCGGGCGCGCCATCTCGGCCCACTCGGGTGCGCCTCGACGCCGTCGATCGTCAGGCCGGTGTCCCGGATGAGGTGCCCGAAGATCCCCTGGGCGGCCCCGACGTCGAGGATCGGGCTAAGTCGCCGGGCCCGGACGAGGGTCGAGATCTGCTGGTGACTGCTCCTGGGATCGTGGTGGACTCGGTAGTGGGGCATGGGAGTTGGGCCGGCCGCCGCTGCGGCGACGCGCGGGCTCGGTCGGTCTTCCAGCGGTGCAGCCGCGTAACGCAGCCGCCTCCCAGACGCAGTGCATCGCGTAGGGGATGCCGTTCACGTGGCAGATCTCGTCGCCGTAGTACGTGGGGATCGGCACCTCCTTGATCCGCATCCCCTGCTTCACGAACCCGATGATGATCTGCGTGTCGAAGTGCCAGTTGTACGTCAGCCGGCCCAGCGGGACCTCGCGCATCGCCTTGAGCGAGTAGCGCGGTAGCCGGAGTGGAACTCGGTGAAGCGGGTGCCGATCAACGCGTTCTCAAGCCAGGTGAGGACCTTGTTGCCGACGTACTTGTACCGCGGCATGTTCCCGCGGAGCCGCGGCGCCAGGGACCATCATGCGCGACCCCATCACCATGTCGGCCTCGCCGCGCTCGAGCGGCGTGAGCAGGTCCTGCATCACCTCGCCGCGTACTGCCCGTCGCCGTGGAGCAGCACCACGATGTCGAGCCCGCGGCTCCATCGCGTACTGGTACCCCTTGGACTGATTTCCCCGTACATGAGGTTCACGGGGTTCTTGAAGACCGACAGCTTCGTCGGGAACCCTCGCGGGCGATCGTCTGGCCGACCTCGTGGGTGCGGTCCTGGCTGGCGTCGTCGAAGACGAACACCTCGTCGATCTTCGACATGATCTCCGGCGGGATGCGCCCGAGCACGCCCTTGAGCGTGGACTCGGCGTTGTAGGCGACGACTAGGATCCCGATTCGCGGCATGGGGCTGGCCCTACAGAGGGTACGTCGGATCGACAGCGGCGGTTGCGACGTCCTGGGGCCGATGACCGCCGGCGCGACGCGCGGTGCGTCGCCGGGCAACGCCGGACCGCTCCGCCACATCATACCCGATCTTATGCCCGCCGGCCCGGGAAACCCGCCCCCGGCGACACCGCCCCGCCGGCCGGTAAACGCCGCCCGGCGCACGCGTTCGGGGCCGCCCAGTTCGCCCGATCGCCCTACCCGGCGGGCCGTAACCCTGTATCTTGCCCCCCATGGCTCGCCTGAGTGACGTCCCAGAGGTGCTTCGACGGGGCGGCGAGCTCGGGGTCGCCAGGCAGGTCTGGAAGCAGCAGGCGGAGGACAACATCCTCACCTGGGCCTCCGCCCTGGCCTACTCCTGGCTCTTCGCCGTCTTCCCGTTCTTCATCTTCCTGATGACGCTCGTCCCCCTCCTGCCCGACCGCTTCAAGGAGACGGCCAACACCGAGATCACCCGCATGATCTACACCGCCCTGCCGCCGGAGACGGCCGCGCAGATTTGGACGGACTTCAACAACAATATCATCAATCAGCCGTCCGGCGGCCTCCTCGTGCGGATCTCCGGCCTCGTCCTGGCCGTCTGGGCCGCCAGTGGCGGCATGGCCGCGACGATGGCGGCGTTCGACCGCTGCTACGAACTCCCCCTCGCCGGTGGGCGGCCGTTCTGGAAGCAGCGGGCGCTGGCCCTGGGGATGACGATCGTGATCGCCATCCTGATCCTGCTCGTCCTCGTCCTGCTGCCGATCGGCACGGTCGTGAAGAACTGGGTGGTGTCGGCCGGGCACGTCGCCGAGGGGCATTCGCTGCTGATCCTGTTCGACGTCGCGCGGTGGGCGATCGCGATGTTCCTGCTCGTGATGGTCCTGATGGTGCTCTACCACTTCGGCCCGGGCGTGCGGCACCACTTCCGGTGGATCACGCCGGGGGCCGTCTTCGCGATCGTCGTGTGGATCGTGCTGGGGCTGGCGTTCCGGTTCTACGTCACGAAGTTCGGCAACTACAGCAAGACCTACGGCACCCTCGCCGGGGCGGCGATCCTGCTCCTGGTGTTCTACATCGACGCGGTCGTGCTGCTGTTCGGCGCCGAGATCAACAGCGAGATCGACTTCGAGGTCCTGAAGGTCCGCCGCGGCACCCGCGACTTCCGCCCGGCCGAGGAGGCGAAGGAGCCGGAGTTGGCGAAGGCGGACGCGCCGGCGGCCAAGGAAGATGCGTCGTAGCGGCCTTTAGGTTTGGGCTGACGGGACCCGGTTCCCTCTTCCCCATCCGGTCTGAGGCGCCGCAGCAATCCTCCCGGCGTTGACGCCGCGCGTCGGGTAGCCGCATGATGCCTCGCCGCAGGAGGACGGCTCGGAGCCGAGGGCCGCCGCCGTGGTGCGATCGCGGTTCGCCAGGAACGTCTTGCGAAGGGGAGGAATGCTCATGTCCCAAGCTTCGTCGTTCGCGTGCCCGAGTTGCGGCAAAGAGTATCGATGGAAGCCCGAGATGGCCGGCCGGCGGGCCAAGTGCAAGTGCGGCGGCGTGGTCGAGGTTCCGGTGACCGACCCCGCCCTGGCCGCGGCGCCCGAGCCGGAGCCCGAGCCGGCGTTCGACGACGTCTTCGCGGCCGCCGACGCGGAGCACGCGCCCGCCGAGGTGCCGCGACAGGCGGCCACGTCGCCCGCGCCTTCACTGCCACGCGAGGCGCCGCTGGTGACGGCGTCGGGCGTGCCGATCCCGCGGCGGGCCAAGATCGACAACACGCCGTCGACGCACGAGCGATGGCACAACATCTGGAGCGGCATCGGCGGCACGTTCGTCGGCCTGCTCCTGTGCGGCTACGCCTACTTCGAGTTCTACACCCTAGGCCGCCTCGAAGCCGAAGGCGGCAGCCACCGCATGCGGATCTGGGTGCGCGTGATCTACGAGATCGGCGGCAAGTGGGGCGTCCTCATCGTCCTCGGCGCGTTCGGCCTGCTCGTCGTGTTCGGCGGCGTCATGACGATCATGGGCAAGGTCGACCCGGACACCGGCGAGTAACGCGGAGCCCCCGCGCGAGGTCGAGACGTCACGACACCGCCCATGCCGGAGCAGGATCAGCTCGGACGTGCCGGAGGGGCTCGCGCGGCGTACGTCCCTCACATTGCGTACTTCGGGAGCGGGAGTCGAACGGCCCGGCAACCGCACGGGTCGAGCCGCGCCCTACCGGAACATCTCGTCGATCTTCGCGCCCACGTCGTCGCTGCGCATGAGGCTCTCCCCCACGAGCGCGCCGTGGACGCCGGCGGCGGCGAGCTTCGTCACGTCGGCGCGGGTGTGGATGCCGCTCTCGCTCACGAGCACCGTGCGGTCCTCCACGAGTTCGGCCAGGCGCAGCGTGTTTCCCAGATCCGTCTTGAACGAGTGCAGATCGCGGTTGTTGATCCCCAGCAGGCTGTAGCTGCGGTGCGGGAAGCCGATGACGTGGTCGCGCACGCGCATCAGGTTCTCCATGTCGTGCACCTCGATGAGGCACGTCAGGTTCATCTCGGTGGCGAGGATCTGTAAATCGATCATCTCGCTCGTCTCGAGGCACTCGGCGATCAGCAGGATCGCGTCCGCCCCGGCCGCCCGCGACTCGTACACCTGGTACGGGTCGATGATGAAGTCCTTGCGCAGGACCGGCAGTTTCACCGCGTCGCGGACGGCGTGGATGAACTCGAGCTTGCCGTGGAAGTACTTCTCGTCGGTCAGCACGCTCAGCGCGTCGGCGCCGCCGTCGGCGTAGGCGCGGGCGATCGCGACCGGGTCGAAGTCCGGGCGGATCACGCCGGCGCTGGGCGACGCCTTCTTCACCTCGGCGATGAGGTTCAGGCGCTTTGGGGCCGGCGGCTTGGTGACGGCGTGGAAGAAGTTGCGCGGGCGGCCGAGCGTGGCGATCGTCTCGCGCAGGCTCTCGACGGGGACGCGGCCGCGGCGCTCCTCGACCTCAACCCGCTTCGTCGCGACGATCTTGTCGAGGATGCTGCTCATAGGGAAACCGCCGCCGGCCGCGACCGAGAGGTTCTAAAACAAAGAAGATCTACCACGGAGGCACGGAGCGGAGAAAACGAGGATGGCGGATGGGGGATGGAAGATGGAGGAAGACCGGATCGCACCGGCGCTCTTCGGTCTTCCTCCATCCTCTATTTTCCATCCTCCATCCTCGCCTCTTTCCGATCTCCGCGGTTTCTCATTCGCGCCGTTCTCTCTTAGAATCCCGCGGCCCCGTCCGCCGCGCCCGCCGGTCGCCCGGCGCGGGCGGTCGTTGCGGAGAAGGGCGGGAAACTGTAAGCCGGGCCGGTCGAATGTCAATTCTAGCCCAACAGACGCCGCCCGACCTCGGCCCGTATTGGTTCTCGATCGCGCTGGGGTTCTGCGCGGTCGTGATCGCCGTCGCGTGGGCGGTGGGCCTGTTCCGGCCCCGATCGCTCGACCGCCCCGACCGCCTGCCCGCCGACCGCTCGGCCTGGCCGTTGTTCTCGGTGATGGCGTCGGGGTTCGGCGTCTGGTTCCTCGCGCAGATCGTCTACGGCCTCGTGCTGGCGGGCCGGCACCGCGCGTCGGGCGGGGGCGCGAC